>PGYR01000003.1 GCA_002839765.1 Ignavibacteriae bacterium HGW-Ignavibacteriae-4 | reverse complement strand
GGAGTAAAGGAAATGAAGAACTTACTACTAACCTTATTAACTATTTTATCAATGGTTTTACCCGCCAGTGCTATAGAAATAGATACGCTGTGGTATCGAACAATGAGTGCTGGTGCTAGAGATGTTGATTTTACTCCAGATGACAAATATGTAATTGCCTGGACTAATGCTATTGAGTTTTGGGAGGTACAAAAAGGAGTAATGGAGTTCTCTGTTCCTACTGAATTATTAGGAGACTATAACTACAATGAGGAATTCCTTGTATTCTCGAAAGATAGCACACCCAAATTGCTTAATTGGCAAACGAGAGAGGTAGTAGAGGGGTTTCAGAAACAAGAAACATTCTTAGGAAGAATAAGAACCGCCAAATCTAAAAATGAGTTTATGGCAACAAAAGGTCATTATCCAAAAGTAATATATTTTTGGGATATTAATCAGAAGCAGATATTAGATAGTTTTGAGATTATGAAAGAGTTTGAAAAAGACAACCAGAAATGGGGAAGGTCAATTCATGAGTATGATTATGTAGGGAATAATGACGAATACTTCTATATTCGAGTCAATGATAATAATGCAAATACACCTGGAATGCACCCAAAGTATGAGAAGGATATTTTTAGTTATTTAGTATATAGAAGAGATACAAAAGAATTAGTTGACTCATTATTTGCTTTTCAAATAACAACAGATAATTATAGTCACGTAGATAAACTTGTCGTTATGAATGACAGGTCAAAGATAGCTTGGAACAATAAAGGTGGGGAAATTAATTTTTATGATTTTAATACAAAACAGTTTTATGGTAAACTAGTTTTTGACACTCATGATTTTGTTGAAGCTTTTGATATTGAATTTAATCATGATGAATCAGTTGTAGGTATTACACATGGTCAAAATTTAAAAATCTATAATTTACAAAAGAAAGAAAAAATTCATGAATACTTTCTTGGTAGTTGGCAAAATTTAAGTTTCTCAAATAATAACGATTATTTAACTACTAATATTGGTAGTTGGTTAGTTCTTTTTCCTAGTCACACAGGGACATCATCAGTCGAAGGTACAGATAATAATAGATTAAACTTAACGGTGACTCCCAACCCTGCTTCTAATAATATTAGTATTCATTTTAATACTGTAACAAATGAACTAATTAAACTAAGCATAATAGATTTAGTAGGGAACGAAATAGATATAATAGATGAAGGTATTATCGAAAATCAAAATTATACTATCGATTATAATATATCTGACCTACCCCCTGCGACCTATTTTATTAGACTTGAATTAGGAAGTGAGATTTTCACCAAGAAATTCATAAAGGAGTAAAGGAGAAGTAGAACCTTTCATTTGGTTCTCATTTTACTTCAGCAAAATTATTCAATCTGAAAATCGTCTATATTACAGACAAATAAAAGTTAAAACAGAGAGACGAAAGATGAGTGCATCTACCAAAGAAAGACTAAAAGAACTAGAAATAGAACTATCAAATCTAAAAGAAACACGCAACGTGCTGAAAGCTAAGTGGGAATCCGAGAAAGGGAAACTCCATGAGATTCGTACATTCAAAGAAGATATAGACTCGTTGAAAACAGAAGCCGACAGATACGAGAGAGAAGGCAATCTAGATAAAGTAGCTGAAATCCGTTATGGTAAAATACATCAGCTAGAGTCAAGAGTTACAAAGGCGACTCAAGAATTAGAAGAATTACAAAAGAACAGCCACCTGCTGAAAGAGCAAGTAACCGAAGAAGACATAGCCGAGATAGTCTCCAAATGGACGGGCATACCCGTATCTAAGATGATAGAAAGTGAGAAGCAAAAGCTAATCAAAATGGAAGAATTGCTCCACGAGAGGGTAATCGGTCAGGAAGAAGCTGTATCCGCTGTTTCTAACTCAATTCGCCGCTCTAGGGCAGGCCTACAAGATGAGAACAGACCGATAGGGTCTTTCATTTTCATAGGTACAACTGGTGTGGGTAAAACCGAGCTAGCAAAGGCATTAGCCGAATATCTGTTCGATGATGAGAATGCGATTATCCGATTGGATATGAGCGAGTACATGGATAAATTCTCCGTGACTCGGTTGATAGGTGCACCTCCCGGATATATTGGCTATGATGAGGGCGGTCAACTAACTGAGAATGTTCGCCGTAAGCAATATAGCGTTATCCTACTTGATGAGATAGAGAAGGCACATCCCGATGTATTCAATATCTTGCTGCAAGTGCTAGATGATGGCCGCTTGACGGATAGCAAAGGCAGAACAGTGAATTTCAAGAATACTATTATAATAATGACATCGAATCTGGGTACAGAGTTTTTGACAAGCAAGATGAGTGAGATGAACTCGGACAATCGTGAGACTTTGCTAGCAGAAGCGAGAGAGCAGATAGTCGGGAAGATGAAGCAGGTAATGCGTCCAGAATTCCTCAACAGAATAGACGAAATAGTGATGTTCAAACCATTACTAAAAGAGGAAGTAGCGAATATCGCTAAACTGCAATTCGATATACTAGCTAAGAGATTAGCAAAGCAGAATCTGAAATTAGAAATAACAGAAGAAGCTCTAAAATGGTTAGCTGAGATAAGCTATGATGTGAATTATGGTGCTAGACCGATAAAGCGGACAATTCAGAAAAAGATTACCGACCCACTTTCTATGCACGTACTGTCAGGGGAGTTGAAGGAACACGGTAGTATAATAGTAGATACTGACGGAGACGGTAAGTTTATCTTCAAAATGGGAAATTAATAACTTTGGAAAGGGGAGAAGTGAGAGCTTTTCCCTTTTTTACATACAGATTTCTATCTGATCAAGTATTTTTTTCTTTTCTTCAATTATCTTTTTAGCTTTCTCTATCTCGCTTTCGTCTAGTGACTCTCTGATAACTTGTCTCCTAGAGTTTACACTTTGAATTGGGTCATAGTAAGCTGCTAGCTCTGCCCATACATAAGCCATAATAGTCCAATGTTTGTCATAACTCTGCTTCTCGAAGTACCTGACAGATAACATCCCCATAGCTCTACCGTATTTTTGCTCTGATGCAAGTAGTAGATAATGCTCAGCTAGTGAGTCATTCGCTATCGATAAGCTAGTATCAGCGTAGCAATAACCGACTATGTATTGTGAGATGCAATCATTGGAATCGCTCGCGTATTTCTCAAGATTGTGGAAGGCTTTTTCGTAATTTTTAGCATTGAAAGCTTCTAATCCACGCTGGAAATCAGTCACTTGTGCGGTGAGTGAGATAGCGCTTATAACACCTATAAGTATCAGATATCTAAGCAATTTCATTTATATTCGTTTGTATTTTCAGCATATTGGTTTACAAATATACGTAATAACTATTTATTATGTTATTTCTTGAAGATATTTCCTGATTCAACTATATTATATGTACGTCTATCGTGAGCTGATAGAAAATACTTCAAAGCAACAGTGTGGCGAAATTTTACAAATTATGATGCCTGAGCGGAGTCGAGGGCGGAATAATTATTGAACTGCTGCTTCTCTACACTCCGTTTCGCTCAGTGTGATGTGAACAGTGTGGCGTAGCCCCCTTAAATTTTAAGGGGGTTGGGGGATTTATTATGAAGACTCTCCATCTTCCTGCTCTTTAGATTTTCTGAAGTAATAAATTTTATCGATTATACTTGTCTTAGCTAATAGTTTATATATCATTGAAGACGACTCGTAAGAAACAATTGTAAATAGAAAAAGATTAATTATTTTATATTCATCGGGTATTGAAATTATATTGTCAATGACATAAATAAAAACCGAAAAAGACATAAATACTAACGCTAAATAGATTATGGTCTTTAAAATTACATGGCGTCTAGATAGTCTGAAAATATAGTGTAATAATATGAAAGATATTGCAAATCCTATTGTTAGGCCAGAAAATAGGAGTAAGCTTTTAATAAAAACTTCGCCTATAATCGATGCTATTAGGACAGTTATAAAAATGGTTAATGGAACAATGATAACACATAACCCAATTAGGACCAGATAAAGTAAAATTCTTTCATATATAGTCTCTAAAGATAAACTCACCTCATAACCCCAAAGTTAACACTACCATAAGTGCCAACTCTACCACGATTAGTGAAGCCACTGGTCAGGTCATCTCTATAATCTATCTCATTTTGAATCTCAGGTATTAGGTAGTTCCTATTGCTAGCTGCCGAGCGGAAGAGAATCTTGGCTTTTGGTTTTGCAACTCGTTTTATTTCTTTCCATACTTTTAGTTGGGTCTCTTTGTCTTGCCAAAACCAATCGAAATGGTCTAGAAGTATGATGTGCGAATAACTGTTGTCTGGACTTCTCACTAATTCATTGTAGAAAGTATCAGTAACTAACTTCACTTTATCTACATTCTGTTTTAGCAATTCAAAGTTTTCTTCTTTCAAATAATTCGGGCATGTTTCTTTGGAGTATTGCCCCTTTATATATAGATACCAGAAGTAGTTTCGTGATAAAGGAAACTCTTTGAATACAGTTCTAAGTGAACCAACTATAAAGTCGTACATTTTATGGTAGTCATTGTGGACGTCCACTAAGGTGGCTTGTGCATCTGGTATTCCTAAGAATGAAAGTGTAAATTTATTCTTAAGTAAGAATTTTGCTACAAAATTATCGAAGAGCATTTTCTCTAATTCTAAATGTAGCAGATATTGTTCTTCTAGTGTCGGACAGTTAACCATCTCAGAAACTTTATTTCTAAGTTTCTTGTTCAATTTGAGGTGATAGTAGAACCCCCGAGCGATTAGACCCGATGTCCCATAGTGATAAAAGGGTAACTTAGAAGTAAAATAGTGTTTCTTCTTTTTCCAAAACTGATATACAGTAGGGGAGAGGAGAGGTTTCAAATCGGTGAGTAAAGATTCAATTTCTTTATATTTACCATATCCGAACAAATCGAAAAGCGTATCGTAACTAGTACTCTTGATGGTTGCAATCTTGAATTCAGCAAGGGCATTCTGAGCAGGATTAAGATCAACGGAAGTGATAGAGTGTGGGGAATCGAGAAGATAGTCGAGTAAATTGTCCCCGGCACTAGTGATCGTGAGTACATCACTTTCAAAATTTAAGTCTAATAATTTCCGGTCAATAGCAGGGTCTTCCCAACTAGAATTGAAAATTAATTGATCTTTTACAAAAAATTTGAATAAAAAATTCATTAAATCAAAAACTTTTAATTAGATTGCAAACCTTGTTCTGACAAAATATGATAATTTAGTATTGAAAAAAGAATAAATCAAGAATAATTTGAAAATATTTTCAAAAAAACTTGGATATTAAATTTCAATCAACTAATTTTGTAAGCTCAATAATATTTGGGCAGGTACCGAAGCGGTCAACCGGGGCAGACTGTAAATCTGCTGGGAAATCCCTACGGAGGTTCGAATCCTTCCCTGCCCACAAATATTAGATATTACATAGAATGCGGGAGTAGCTCAGTTGGTAGAGCATCAGCCTTCCAAGCTGAGGGTCGCGGGTTCGAGTCTCGTCTCCCGCTCTAAAACTATCGTGTATTGAGTAGCCAGCGAAAAAGAAATTAGGAATTGAGATACTAAATATCTCAATTTTTTTTCTATATAATGTGTGTGCTGGTGTAGCTCAGATGGCCAGAGCGCATCCTTGGTAAGGATGAGGTCGGCGGTTCAATTCCGCTCACTAGCTCAAGAAAGGATAGAAACATGGACTTACACACGGGTGTAGCTCAATTGGTAGAGTAGTGGTCTCCAAAACCATTGGCTGTGGGTTCAAGTCCTACCACCCGTGCTAACTTTTAAATAAAGAGTTTTTTATGATAGCTAAAATAAAAAAAGTAACTGAAGAAGTAACTGCAGAGATGAAAAAAGTTGCTTGGCCTACAAGGGAACACCTTTGGAAGTCAAGTCAAATTGTCGTTGTAGTATCTCTTATTATAACGCTGATTGTTTCAGTATTTGACTGGATAATATCTAATGGCGTTAATACACTGTTTTCTTCATTCTAAGTAAAAAAGAAAGATTTATATATGCATGATCCACAGGCACTAGAAGAAGAACGGAAAAAACCCAATTGGTACGCTATACGTACTTTTACGGGACACGAAGCCAAGGTAAAGAACTTAATCGAAGTTGAATCTAAGAGAATTGGAATCGACGATAGAATACTAGAAGTTATTATACCTGAGGAAACTGTGTTCGAGGTAAGAGGTGGTAAACGTCGTACTAAAACAAGGAATTTTCTACCTGGTTACATCATCTTGCACGCGGTCTTAGACCTCAAAGTACAAGATGTTATTCAGAATTTACCTTCTGTAGTCAGCTTTGTTGGTCGTCGTAATGATGCTACGCCTCTTCGTAAAGATGAAGTAAGTAGAATAATCGGCAGACTAGAAGAAAGAAAAGACATTGCAACTATTGATACTCAGTTCCAAATCGGAGATCCTGTGAAGGTAATCGATGGACCGTTCAATACGTTCTCTGGCTCTGTTAAAGAAGTAAATAACGAAAAACAAAAATTGAAAGTAGAAGTTGGAATTCTAGGACGTAAAACTCCAGTTGAACTTGACTTTAGTCAAGTTGAAATAGAAAATCCGACTGATAATAATTAATATCTAATCAAAAGAGTTTATAATGGCTAAAAAAGTTGCTGGTACATTCAAGCTGCAGTTAAAAGCCGGTGAAGCGTCAATGGCCCCACCAGTAGGTCCTGCTTTCGGTCAAAGAGGTTTGAATGGTATGGAATTCGTAAAAGCATTTAACGCTTCTACGCAGAATGATAAAGGACTTATCATTCCTGCGCAAGTTACGTTTTTTGCTGACAAGTCTTTTACGTTTGTTACCAAATCGCCTCCTGCTGCAGTACTAATCAAGAATATACTAAAGTTGAAAAGTGGTTCGGGTGAACCCAATAAAACAAAGGTTGGAGTTATCACTCGTGCACAGTGCGAGGAAATAGCTAAAATTAAAATGGAAGATTTGAATTGTTCATCTATGGAATCAGCTGTTGATATGATCAAAGGAACAGCTAGAGCTATGGGTGTTAACTTCAAAGGTTAATTTTATCTATTATAATTATTGGAAAACAAAATGAACAAACATGGTAAAAAGTACGCAGCAATTGCTACTAAAATAGACAAGAAGAAAAAGTATTCCGTAGATGAAGCCATTGAATTTATCAAATCAAACCCATCTGCAAAATTCGACGAGTCTTTCGAGATCTCTATGAACTTAGGGGTTGATCCTCGTAAATCTGACCAAAATATCCGTGGTACTGTATCATTACCTCACGGTACTGGTAAATCAGTAAGAGTATTAGTATTTGCTAAAACTCCTAAAGATAAAGAAGCATTGGATGCTGGTGCAGATTACGCTGGTCTTGACGAATACGTTGAGAAAATCAAATCTGGTTGGGCTGATGTAGATGTAATAGTTGCTACTCCTGACGTAATGGGTGAAGTAGGTAAACTAGGTCGTGTTTTAGGGCCTCGTGGACTAATGCCTAATCCGAAGGTAGGAACAGTTACTTTTGACGTTGCTAAAGCAGTCGAAGAACTAAAAGCTGGTAAGATAGAGTATCGTGTTGACAAATCTGGTAATATAGCTGGTGCTGTTGGCAAATGTACTTTCTCTGCTGAAGCTTTGAAAGATAACGTTAGCTTATTCTATGAAACTATATTGAAAAGCCGTCCATCATCAGCTAAAGGTAAATTCGTTAAGAATGTTTACGTTAGCTCGACTATGGGTCCTAGCTTGAGTATAGATGAAAGTAGTTTTAAATTAAGCTAAAAATAAGAAGAAAATAAACAAAAAATTTACGCACTCTAAGTTAAATGCTTCTACATTTAATCCATTATTGGATAACAAAAGGTAACTAAACAATGATTACATTAGAGAAGAAAAAACAAATAGTCGAAGAGATACAAGGATATCTTGAGAAAGCTAGTGCTGCTTATCTAATTGACTTTGAATTCATGACCGTTGCAGAATCGAACAAATTTCGTTCGGAATTGCGTCAAGGTGGTTTTGATTACAAAGTAGCTAAGAACACTGCGTTCCGTCGCGCTATCGAAGGCAATGAGAAATTTGCTTTCCCTGAGACGGATTTCAAGGGTTATTCGGGTATGGTATTCGGTTATGAAGATCCAGTTACTCCTGCTAAAATCATCAAAAAAGCTTTCGAAACAAAAGAAAGACCAAAGTTAAAAGCAGCCATCATAGATGGTAAGTACTTCGATAGTACTCAGCTTAAAACATTGGCTTCCTTGCCTACGAAAGAAGAAATCATGGCTGCAATCGTTGGTTCTATCAACGCTCCAGCTTCTGGTATCCATGGTGCTATTAGTGCAGTAATGCGTGATCTTGCCTACGTGATTCACGAAGGTGTTAAATCAAAAAGCGATGTCGCTTAATTTTATAAATTAGTAAACAATATTTTTTTATTAGGAGTTTAATATGTCTGAAATAGTAGAAAAGCTAGTAGAGCAAATCGGTGCTTTAACTTTAGTAGAAGCTGCAGCTTTGAAAGAAGCTTTAGAAGAAAAATTTGGTGTTAGCGCTGCTGCACCTATGATGATGGCTGCTGCTGCTGGCGGAGACGCTGCTGGTGCTGAAGAAGTTAAAGATAGCTTTGACGTTGAATTGACTGACATTGGAGCTAGCAAGCTTAATGTTATCAAAGCAGTTAGAGAAATCACTGGTCTTGGCTTGAAAGAAGCTAAAGAAAAAGTTGAATCTGCTCCTTGTATCGTGAAAGACGGTGCTAATAAAGCAGAAGCTGACGAACTAAAAGCTAAGCTTGAAGAAGCTGGTGCTAAAGTTACGTTAAAATAATTCTATGAATTAATCGGCTAGGCAATATTACTTTATTGCTTAGTCGATATATTTTACTAAAAGTATTGATAAATTTATCTAATAAAAAACATATTCTGATATAGATCCAGGGTTTTTTGACCAAATACCTTAAGTTAGGTGCTTTGTCAAAAAATCCTTTTCCTGTATAAAGAACACGAAGAAATCGGAGTACTTCAAATATGAGTGCCATTACTAAGGAAACTATTAATTCTACGTTAGTCCAAAAATACCCGAAGTTGTCAACTTCTCGTGGTATCCACAGACTAAGAGATAGAGTTACCTTTGCAAAATCTAATATTTCTAAATCTAATTATCCGGATTTGTTGAACATTCAGTTAGAAGCGTATGACGACTTCTTGCAAGAGAATGTTCCTCCTCATAAAAGAGAGATGAAGGGACTTCAACAGTCTTTCCATCAGAATTTCCCTATTTTGGATAATTCAGAAATATTTCAATTGGAATTCATCGAATATACAATTGAAAAACCTAAATATGCAGAAGAAGAATGTAGAGAAAGAGAACTTACTTACTCTAAACCACTTAAGGCTAAACTTAGATTATCTAGTAAAGCTGATAAAGAATCTGAAGACTATATAGAAGCTGTTGAACAAGAAGTATATCTTGGTAACATTCCTTCTATGACTCCTAAAGGTACTTTTATTATAAATGGTGCAGAGAGAGTAATCGTATCACAAATTCACCGTTCACCTGGTGTGTTTTTTGATGACGCAGTTCACCCTAACGGAACACGTATCTATTCAGCTCGTATCATACCTTTCAGAGGGTCATGGGTCGAGTTTACTACTGATATACACGAAATTATGTATGCGTATATCGATAGAAAGAAAAAGTTCCCTGTTACTACATTACTTCGTGCTATCGGATATTCTTCAGATGAAGATATTCTATCACTTTTCGGTCTAGCAAATGACTTCAAATTAGAAGATGTTGCTGATGAGCACATTGGTCGTAAGATTGCATCGGATGTAATCGATATGGCTACTGGTGAGATCATTGCCACTCGTGATATGGTATTAGATGAAGAATTATACAAAAAATTAAAAGAATCAGATGCTGAAGATATAAAACTTTACGGTTTTATTGACCCTACTGATGAGCCGCTTATCGCTCGTACTATAACTAAAGATACTTCTCGTAATAGAGATGACGCTTTGGAATCAATATATAGAACGCTAAGATCAAGTGAGCCTCCAGATGTGGAAACAGCTGAGTTATTATTAGAAAGATTGTTTTTCAGCGAAAAAAGATATGATTTA
The DNA here is from genome assembly GCA_002839765.1 of Ignavibacteriae bacterium HGW-Ignavibacteriae-4. GTDB lineage: Bacteria > Bacteroidota > Ignavibacteria > Kapaibacteriales > UBA2268 > PGYR01. The sequence continues at coordinate 137,438 of PGYR01000003.1, read as the reverse complement.
GGAATAGTAGGTAGATACAGATTGAACGACCGTTTGGGTCTTGATATCGATGAGAGTGTTACTACTTTAACTAATACTGATATCGTTGAGATTATCAAACAACTCATTGAGCTTCACACTGCTAAGCATACTGGTGACGATATTGATCACTTAGGTAATCGTCGTGTCAGAACTGTTGGTGAGCAATTGGGTTCTCAATTCAATGTTGGTCTTGCTCGTATGGCTCGTACTATCAAAGAAAGATTAAGTATTCACGATGGCGAGAATCTAACTCCTTCTGAGTTAGTAAATGCTAGAACTATAAGTTCAGTTGTGAACCAATTCTTTGGTACTAACCAGTTATCTCAGTTTATGGATCAAACGAATCCATTAGCAGAGATTACTCATAAGAGAAGAACTTCTGCATTAGGCCCAGGTGGTCTAACAAGAGAAAGAGCAGGTTTCGAGGTACGTGACGTTCACTATACACATTATGGTCGTCTATGTCCTATCGAGACTCCTGAGGGACCGAACATTGGTCTAATCTCATCTCTTGCGATTCACGCAGAAATCAATACTTTAGGATTTATCCAAACTCCATACCGTAAGGTAATTAATGGAATAGTAACTGAAGAAATCGAATATTTGACTGCTGAGAAAGAAGATGGTAAAGTTATCTGTACTTGTTCTACACTTACAGATGAAAATGGAAAATTGATCGGTGATAGAGTGAAAGCTCGTCAATCTGGTGATTTCGTATTAGTTTCTGCTGAAGAAGTAGATTTTATAGACGTATCAACAGATCAGATTACTTCTCTTGCATCATCTATGATTCCTTTCTTAGAGCATGATGATGCCAACCGTGCCCTGATGGGTGCGAATATGCAACGTCAAGCAGTACCGTTGTTGAAACCAAAAGCACCTATAGTAGGTACTGGTATGGAAGCAAAAGCGGCGAAAGATTCTAAGACTATGATATTAGCTGAATCTGATGGTATTGTTGAGTATGTGAGTGCGAAAGAAATTCGTGTTCGCTACGAAGATAAGAGAACTGAAGACGATAGATTAACTGGCTTCGAGTTTGAAGAAGTTAAAACTTACAAATTATTAAAGTTCTTTAGAACTAACCAAGATACTTGTATCAACCAAAAACCGCTAGTATTAGCTGGTCAAAAAATTGTAACTGGTCAACCACTTTGTGATGGTGCTTCTACTGAACAAGCTGAACTAGGTCTTGGACAAAACGTTTTAGTAGCATTTATGCCTTGGAGAGGGTACAACTTTGAGGATGCGATTATCGTATCTGAGAGATTTGTAGCCGAAGATGTATTTACTTCTATTCACATAGAAGAATTTACACTACAAGTGAGAGATACTAAGCGTGGTGAAGAAGAATTTACTCGTGAAATTCCGAACGTAAGTGAAGAATCAACGAAAGACCTTGATGAACATGGTATTATCCGTTCGGGAGCTAAAGTAGGTGAGGGTGATATCCTTATCGGTAAGATTACTCCTAAAGGTGAAACAGACCCAACTCCAGAAGAAAAATTACTAAGAGCAATCTTTGGTGATAAAGCTGGTGATGTAAAAGATGTTTCTCTAAAAGGTAGCCCAGGTCTAAAAGGTGTTGTAATTAATACAAAACTATTCTCAAGAAGAGTATTGACTACTGACAAAGAAATCAGAACAAGAGAAAGAAAACGTAAAGAAGCAATCGCTAGAAGAGAACGTAAAGTCGTTAAGCAAGTGGATGAAGAATTCATCAGCAGATTAGGTGGAATACTGGTAGATAAAAAAATCTTGGGTATGAAGCTGAACAATAACGTAAACGTATATCGTGGTGGATCAAATGTGACAACTGCTGATTTACTTGATAAATTTGAAGAAGGATTGTTAAAACCAGAATTATTAGATGTTGATGCAGGTATAGTAGAAGACGAAAGAACTTCTTCTTTGCTGAAAGATCTATATGTTAACTATTTGAAATACAGAAATGATGTCAAAACTGACTTCAAAACTGAGAAAAATAAGTTAGCGGCTGGTGATGAATTGCAACCAGGTATCTTACAGATGGCTAAAGTTTATGTCGCTAAAAAGCGTAAACTACAAGTTGGTGATAAGATGGCGGGTCGTCACGGTAACAAAGGTATTGTTTCTAAAGTTGTAAAACTAGAAGATATGCCATTCTTACCAGACGGAACTCCTGTCGATATCGTACTAAATCCACTTGGTGTACCTTCGCGTATGAACTTGGGACAATTGTATGAGACTGCACTAGGTTGGGCTGGCGATAAATTGGGTGTACACTTTGCTACTCCTATTTTCGATGGTGGAACTTGGGAAGAAGTTGGAGACTTCTTAGAGGAAGCTGGCTTACCACGTAATGGTAAAACTAAGCTTATAGATGGTAGAACTGGAGAAGAGTTTGATCAAGAAGTGACAGTTGGGTATATTTATATGCTGAAACTATCTCACTTAGTGGAAGATAAACTTCACGCACGTTCTATCGGCCCATACTCACTTATTACTCAACAACCTCTTGGTGGTAAAGCACAATTTGGTGGTCAGAGATTAGGAGAGATGGAAGTTTGGGCACTAGAAGCTTATGGAGCTGCTCATACTCTACAAGAGATGCTTACTCTCAAGTCAGATGATGTACAAGGTAGAGCAAAAATGTACGAAGCGATTGTAAAAGGTGATAACTTACCGAACCCTAATATACCTGAATCATTCAACGTATTAGTAAGGGAATTACAAGGTCTTTGTTTAGATATAGAAATTGAATAAACTAAAAAAAAATAAATAGGAGTACTCCTATGCAATCAATACCATTACCGAAAAAAGGTTATGATAAGATTTCCATCAAGATTGCCTCGCCAGATGACATATTAAATAGGTCAAGAGGTGAAGTCACTAAACCGGAAACTATCAATTACCGTTCATTTAGACCAGAGAAGGATGGACTTTTCTGTGAAAAAATCTTCGGCCCGATCAAAGATTGGGAATGTGCGTGTGGTAAGTATAAAAGAATAAGATACAAAGGTATTGTGTGTGATAGATGTGGAGTAGAAGTTACTCAAAAATCTGTACGTCGTGAACGTATGGGACACATTATGCTTGCAGTTCCTGTTGTTCACGTTTGGTTCCTACGTACACTGCCTAGTAAGATAGCAGGTATATTGGGTATGACGACTAAAGACGTAGAGCGTATAGCTTACTACGAGTCTTATGTCGTTGTTCAACCAGGTGGAACAGGTCTTCAAAATAAGGATTTGTTGACTGAGGAACAATATCTAGAAGTAATAGATTCATTGCCTCCTGAACACTTTGAATTAGATGATGAGGACGAAGCAAAATTCGTTGCTCTAATTGGTGGAGAAGCAATAAAAGAACTTCTAAAAAGGGTAAAACCTATAGAAGACTATCATAGATTGAAAGAAAGATTAAAAACTGAAACTTCGCAAACTAGAAAGAAAGATATCCTAAAGCGTTTGACTATCTTAGATTCATTCGGTCCGAATGCTGAGAAAGAAATGCCAAATGATCCAGATTGGATGGTTTTAGATATTATTCCCGTTATTCCACCAGACCTAAGACCACTTGTGCCTTTGGAAGGTGGTAGATTTGCGACTTCTGATTTGAATGACCTTTACAGAAGGGTTATCATCAGAAACAATAGATTAAAAAGACTAATAGATATCAAAGCTCCTGAAGTTATTCTTAGAAATGAGAAACGTATGCTTCAAGAATCAGTAGATGCACTATTCGATAACTCGAGAAGAGCAGTACGTAGTGATTCGCAAAGAGCATTGAAATCATTAGCAGATACATTGAAAGGAAAATCTGGTAGATTCCGTCAGAACTTACTTGGTAAACGTGTTGACTATTCTGGTCGTTCGGTTATCGTTGTTGGTCCTGAATTGAAACTACACGAATGTGGTCTTCCAAAAGATATGGCTGTTGAGCTTTTCAAACCGTTTATCATACGTAAGTTGATAGAGCGTGGATATGTGAAAACAGTTAAGTCAGCTAAAAAATTAGTAGAAAGAAAGACTGATGAAGTTTGGGATATATTGGAAAAAGTAATTCAGGGTCACCCTGTTATGCTTAACCGTGCTCCTACGCTTCACCGTTTGGGTATCCAAGCATTCCAACCTAGATTGGTCGAAGGTAAAGCGATTCAGCTTCACCCGTTAGTATGTACAGCATTCAACGCCGATTTTGACGGTGATCAGATGGCAGTCCATCTACCAATTAGTTACGAAGCGCAATTGGAAGCATTCTTACTTATTCTTGCACCTCATAATATTATGCATACGCAGAATGGTGATCCTATTGCCGTTCCATCGCAAGATATGGTATTAGGTGTATATTACCTTACTAAACACAAACCAGATGCCAAAGGCGAAGGTAAGATGTTCGGTAATACTGAAGAAGTGAAATTAGCTTATGACAACAAAGTTGTCGAATTGCATGCTAAAATTAAGCTTCGTTGGGAGGGTAAAATGGTTGAAACTACAGTTGGTAGAGCAATGTTTAACGACATAGTTCCTCCTGCTATGGGCTTCATTAATGAGTTATTGACTAAGAAAAGATTAAGACAAATAATCGGTTCATGTTTCAGAACTACTGGACTAGATGTAACTGTCAAATTCTTAGACAAGCTAAAAGAACTTGGGTTCTTCTATGCAACTCGTGGTGGTCTATCTGTAAGTATTCACGATGTTAAGATTCCTGAATTGAAAACAAAAATCATCAATGATGCCGATAAGAAAGTAGAAGGTATTGAGTCTGCTTATATCAATGGTGTAATAAGTGGTGGTGAAAGATATAATAAGATTATCGATACTTGGTCAAATGCGACTAACAAAGTAGCCGATAAACTTTATTCTGAAATAGCAAAAGACAAACAAGGGTTTAACTCTTTCTGGATGATGCTTGACTCTCAAGCGAGAGGGTCAAAAGAGCAAATCCGTCAGTTAGCTGGTATGCGTGGTCTGATGGCGAAACCTAAGAAATCAGTTTCTGGTTCTACAGGTGAGCTAATCGAAAACCCAATTATCTCTAACTTCAAGGAAGGTCTATCTATCCTTGAGTACTTTATCTCTACTCACGGTGCTCGTAAAGGTCTAGCCGATACAGCATTGAAAACAGCAGATGCGGGTTATCTGACTCGTAGGTTGCATGACGTAGCACAAGATATGATCATAACTGATCGTGACTGTGGTACTATCAGGGGTGTTGAGATGGAAGCACTTAAAGATGGGGAAGAGGTTAAAGAACCGCTTTACGAAAGAATATTAGGCCGTGTGGCTCTAGTAGATGTACATGATAATATTACTGAAGAACTACTAGTTAACGCTGGTGAAATTATCGATGAAACTATTGCTCAGAAGATAGAAGGTTCGTCAGTAGAGAAAATAAACATACGTTCTGTATTAACTTGCGAAAACCGTCGTGGTGTTTGTGCTAAGTGTTACGGACGTAACATGTCAACTTCACGTCTTGTGGACGTTGGGGAAGCAGTTGGTACTATAGCTTCACAGTCAATCGGTGAACCGGGTACACAGCTTACACTAAGAACGTTCCACACAGGTGGTTCGGCTTCATTAGTAGCTTCACAATCAACAGTTAACGCTAAGTTTGATGGTGTTTTACAATTCGAGAATATGAGAACTGTTTCTTATATGGGCGAATCAGGTGAAATATCAATCGTTGTTTCTCGAAGCGGTGTTATCAATCTAATTGATCCAGAATCTAACCGTAAGATAACATCTTATGATGCTACTTATGGTGCTACTATCGAAGTTCAAGATGGTGATACGGTTACTAAAGGCCAACTAATATACGAATGGGATCCATATAACTCATCTATCGTTTCGGAAGTTGCGGGTAAAGTAAATTATAAAGATTTATTACCTAACGTTACTTACCGTGAAGTCAATGATGAGCAAACTGGTCACATCACGAAAGTTGTTATTGATTCAAGAGATAGAACTAAATCTCCAACTATTGAGATATTAGATGAAGCTGGTGAAGTAATACGTACTTACAATATACCTTCTCGTGCTCAACTGAGAGTTGAGAACAATGAAGATATTGGATCTGGTACTCAATTAGTTAAGATTCCAAGAGACATGGGTCGTACAAGAGATATCACGGGTGGTTTGCCTAGGGTAACTGAACTCTTCGAAGCTCGTTCTCCTCATAATCCAGCTATTGTAACTGAAATTGATGGTATCGTATCATTTGAAAAACCTAAGCGTAATCAACGTGTTGTGAGAATCACTTCACTCGATGAGAAGACAGAATCAGAATACTTAGTACCTGTAGGACGTCATATATTGGTTCAAGAGAAAGACTTTATACGTGCTGGTGATAGAATCTCTGAAGGTTCAATTAACCCTCATGATATATTGAAAATCAAAGGTCCAAACGCTGTACAAGAATACTTAGTAAACGAAATACAAGAAGTTTACCGTATGCAAGGTGTTAAGCTGAATGATAAGCACATAGAAGTAATTGTAAGACAAATGCTTCAGAAAGTGAAAATCATTGACTCTGGCGATACACATATGCTAGAAAACGAAAACTTTGATAAGATTAAGTTTATAGATGACAACGAAGCTGTTAAATCATTAGTAGTCGTTACTGACAAAGGTGATTCTAACTACAACGAGAATTATCTGTATCCAAGAAGAAAAGTAAAAGCTGTTGTTAAGGACTTGAAGAAAAAAGGCAAGACTCCACCAGATTTCAGACCTGCAGAGCCGTCTATCGGTGAACCAATACTATTGGGTATCACTCAGGCATCTCTGAAAACTGAAAGTTGGCTGTCTGCTGCTTCGTTCCAACAAACGACTGCAGTTCTTTCTGACGCTGCTATATCAGCTAAGGTTGATTACTTGAAAGGCTTGAAGGAAAATATCATCTTAGGTCAACTAATACCTGCTGGTACTGGTTTGAGAAAGTACCAAGATATGCATATAGCAAGTACTATCGGTAATATATTCGGTCACAACCCGAAGCCAGTTGAAGAAGTGAAAGAAGAGAAAATAGAAGCTTAATCTTCTGTCTTAATATTAAATTACAAAGCCGAATAAGTTAATACTGATTCGGCTTTTTTTATATCTCATTTTTCTAACTTCGGATGATTTGGTTACTCATCTCTTTTTTAACTCTACTTTTCTTGTTTTGCGATGTTTGTAATCAGAATAAATACTTTTCAAAGTCAAAATTCCAATTAAAGACATTAGAACTTTACCAACAATTATATACAATTGTTCGTTTGTGTTATCTATTACAAAAATATTTGGTATTACAATAAAATAGGTTAGAGATGCTAAACCTGCTAATAATGCTTTTCTATAAATAAATTTGAGCATGACGTCTCACTTATGAAACATTAAAATCACTTTATACTATATTCTCCAAGCAAATACATTCTTCCATAATCAGTTGGGTCTATTTCAGTTGGGTAATCCGGTTCTTTTACGTAATATAGACCAATACTGTCTGCTATTGCAAAGTAAGTAGTGTCCTTTTGGTTGATTTCTGTTTCTATACCATTACGTATTTCACTTCCAACAGCATTTAATATACCTATGAACTCGTATATTTTAACAGTTTTGCCATTGATTTCCTTCGAGAAACTTCTTGTTTTCTTACCAGTCATAGTCATAGTTCCGGAAGCTGTATACTCCTCTTGTTCTACTTTTATTTGCTTAGTATAGATTTGCCATTCATCTTGAGAAAAGCTATAAAAAGTCATCCAATCATCCGGAAAGTAATTCTTACCATCACTACTAAGTGATTCATAATCGACATGACCAAAGATAGCATTATTATCTTTACTCAAATATTTTATTTGTAGTACATAGTTATCTACTTCATAAGCCTCTTTTTCACGGTATGTGAGCTTATGCGTTACAGTATAAGTATCAGTGAAATAGGCTTCACCAGTTGGATCATTATTTTCATCTAAATCATAAAAGTTCATAGTCCATTCATTACCAATCGCTAAAGGAAAATCAAAAGACTCTACTTTAGATGGTGTACTTGGAGTTTCTTCACTACAAGATACTAATAAAAGGTAAGTTATAGCTATTACAAAACCCGATATTTTCTTCATAATAATCCATTTAATATTGTTTAACTATTTCTCTTCTTCGGTTACTTCTTTTTTTAATACTATACTCACCGTGGTTCTCTCTTCTCTCGTTATTATCACGTTACCTTCGTAAGTTTTGTACCCTATCTTTTCTACTGTTACGTTGTAGCTGCCTTCTAAAATATTTAAAAAATAGAATTGGCCACTGCTTAAAGTTCTTTGTGAACCAACAGTTGGCTTTAGAGTTACGTTACAATTTACTAAAGGTTCATCAGTATTAAAGTCATAAACATAGCCTAAAAGATTACCTTTATAATCATCAGGATCTATAACTTTCTCTTCACAGCTTGCTAATACTAATGAAAGTAATAACAACAATAACAATTGTGATTTTCTCATATTTAAAACTTCAGTTAGTAGATGTATATTACCTAATATAAAAAATGTTAAGATAATGAGAAAAAATAAGATTATTTATTTCCACTTCATTTCTCTACTTAGGATGTAGTGGCTTGTTATCTAGCGAAGGTGGAGAGGAGCTATTTTCCCTTTTAACAAATGCGCTATTCTCATTTTGATTTACTTTTAGAAAGAACTTAAACAAGATAAATATTATTAGAATTACTCCAAAAGCCATATTAAAAATTGAATCAATTGAATCAAAACCTTGATTCCCATTGGTAAATAGGACTATAGCCATTTTAATAAAAATGAAAACTGTTATAGAAGACAGTATCTTCTTTATAAGACTGGAGTTATATTTCATAATTTCTTTATAGGTTAATACTAATAGTTATAATCTATTATTTTTTAATGAGCTATTTTGCCAAATTCTTTATTTCTTCTTCACTAAGTATTCTCTTATATATAAGTACGTCATCTATTGCCCCATGAAACGAACTGAGTTGATCTTGTCGACCACCTATTGATGGATTCAAAGTTGATTTTTGTGGCTCTGGAAATCCAGAAACAATCCCATTCAAACTGCCATTCAAATAATATCTAACTGTACCATTGTTAAAAGTAATTGCTAAATGATACCAAATATCAACTTTTAATTCATCATTGAAGACTTCATGCTTTATTTCACCTTTACTGCCGTATGTTGTGAAATATACAAGCTTATTTTTGTCTATTCCCAAATTATATGCAGCTAATCCTACTCCTGCACCTCCCCATTGAGAAACACAATCATAATTTCCAACTCCTGCATTTTCTCCCAAAGAGGATAATTGTTTAACCCATAAGGCAATTGAAAATGAATTTGTTAATTCTATATTCTTACTTAATAATACTTTTGAATGGTAAAAGCTACCATTTCCTTTGAAATATCCTGCTCCAGATGATATATTTTGTCTATCGTCTACATAATTTACACCTTCAGCAGTCCCATCATAATGATTAGGACCGGAATCTTTAGCATTCCCATCCAACTTCCAATATCCAACTATGGATTGAAAATCAATTGATGAAGTATCTTTATATGTAAATTGAAAAATATCGCTGTTTATAGATGAACTTTCATCTTTTGCTTCTATTTTCCAAAAGTAATTGTCAACTTCATTGAAGTTATAATCAAGTTTAAAAGAAGTATTAGTCATGTTAGAATTCAATAAAATTAGTTGATTCTTATTTACTCCTAGATATATATCATATTTTAATTCGTCTCCATCCGGATCTGAACATGACCATAAGAACTCAACATTCTTACTATTAATTACTTTACCCATAGTAGGTTGTAATAGTATTGGTTTGTTTGGTTGATTGTTTATTCCGTATTGAAACTCAAATACGTCACTACTTATGGAGTGAAACTGATTTGAAGCGACAACTTTCCAGTAATAATTTGTCTTCTTTTGAAAATTAAACTCGAAACTAAACGAGCTATTTTCCAATCTTGTAGCAATTACAGTTAGTTCATCGGGGGATGTCCCAAATTCCACACTATAAGTTACTTCTTTATTTTCTATATCTTCTGTGAACCATCGGAATATTAACTCATTAGTTGAAATTGTTGCTTTATCCAAAGGAGAAATTAATTCAGGTTTAAATGGTTTCTTGATACTAGAAGAATCAGGTTTGAGTGGAAAAACTAATTGATTTGTAGCTGTATTCTCATTTACTTTGATTGTACTACTATACTCAGAGTAACCATATTTCTGTAAGATTATTTCATACTCCCCATTATCAATATCTTCCAAGATAAAAACTCCTTCCGAATCTGTTTTTACAGAACGTGTTAATGGATTAGTAGAAACAAAAACTCCTTCGATAGGTAAATCAGTAATATAATTAATCACTTTGCCTTTGACACTACTCGTTGTTGATTCCGGCGTTGTTGGTGCAACGTCATCACTACAGCTAGCAACTAATAATAGTAATATTGATATGATAATCCTTTTCATTACATTATATCCTAAGTTGAAAATCTAGATTAACTAATTTAAGAAAATTGGAAATAAATAAAAATTATTCAAAAAAAATGATATTTATTTTGTAGATTAAAAGTATTCTGCTTAATTTTGTTATCTGTATGAAATCTCAAAAAGTAAAATGTGTGTTTGAGACTTCTAAACAAAAAAAAATTAGAAAAATAAAAAATTTCGTAGGTCTATTAAAATGTTTAATATTGAAAAACTTCGTAATATTGGTATAGCTGCTCATATTGATTCTGGTAAAACAACAGTTTCTGAGCGTATATTATTCTATACTGGTAAAATTCACAAAATTTCTGAAGTTCGTGGTAAAGATGGTGTCGGTGCTAAAATGGACAGCATGGAGCTGGAAAGAGAAAAAGGTATCACTATCCAATCTGCAGCTACTTTCTGTGAGTGGAAAGGTTATTCTATTAACGTTATTGATACTCCTGGTCACATTGACTTCACAGTTGAAGTAGAGCGTTCACTAAGAGTATTGGACGGTGCTGTATTGGTACTATGTTCAGTAGCTGGTGTGCAATCACAATCTATTACTGTAGATAGACAAATGCGTCGCTATGGTGTACCACGTCTTGCGTTTATAAATAAATGTGATAGATCTGGTGCTAATCCTGATAGAGTAATTAGTCAACTTAAAGATAAGTTGAAGCATAATCCCGTTCAAATTACAATGGAAGTTGAGTTGGAAGACAAATTCAATGGTATTATTGACCTATTGAAAATGAAAGCTCTTTACTTTGAAGGTGATGACGGAGAGATAATTATTGAAAAGGAAATTCCTGAAGATAAATTAGCTCGTGCAAAAGAGAAAAGAGTAAAAATGATAGAGTCATTAGCTGACTACAGTGATGAAATTGCAGAAAAATTCTTAATGGAAGAAGATTTCACAATTGAAGAGTTGCAATCAGCAATTAGAAAAGCAACTATTTCTCAGGATATTACTCCTGTTCTAGTTGGTACTGCTCTTAAAAACCAAGGTGTCCAAACTTTATTGGATGCTGTTATTGATTATTTGCCAAATCCGAAAGAAGTAGAAAACTTCGCATTAGATTTGGATCAAGAAGAGAAAAAAGTTCCTTTAGATATTAATCCTGATAAGCCATTAGTGGCTTTGGCATTCAAATTAGAAGATGGTCAATTTGGTCAACTTACTTATATGAGAATATACCAAGGTGTATTGACAAAGGGTGAAAACATATTTAATACTAGTACAGATAAGAAATATAAAATTCCTAGATTAGTAAGAATGCACTCAGACGAAATGGTAGAGATTGAAACAGCGCAAGCTGGAGATATCGTAGCTACATTTGGTATTGATTGTGCCTCTGGTGATACTTTTGGTGACGGCAAATTGCATTACTCTATGGAGACAATGTATATTGCTAATCCAGTTATTGAGTTAACTGTTAAGCCTAAAGATAAAGCAGGTCAAGTGAATTTTTCAAAAGCGTTAAATAGATTTACTAAAGAAGATCCTACATTCCAAGTAGCTCGTGATGACGAATCAGGTGATACAATAATCAAAGGAATGGGTGAGCTTCACTTAGAAATCTACATAGAAAGAATAAAACGTGAGTTTAAAACTGATGTCATCGTAGGTGAACCTAAAGTTGCTTATAGAGAGGCAATTAGTATGCCTATTGATTATGATTATACTCACAAGAAGCAATCGGGTGGTTCTGGTCAATATGCGCGTATAGCGGGTAGATTTGAACCTATGGAAGCAAGTGCAGAAGAAACTTACTTATTCGAGAATAAGATAGTCGGTGGTTCAGTTCCTAGAGAATATATACCAGCCGTAGATAAAGGTTTCCAGGAACAACTTAAAGAAGGTGTTTTAATTGGTCAACCAGTAGTTGGTGTGAAAGCATTACTTAATGACGGTTCAACACACGCGGTTGATTCATCAGATGGAGCATTTAAAATTGCTGCAAAAGCAGCTATTAGAGAATCTCTAAGAAAAGCTGGTCCTGTAATCTTAGAACCAATAATGAAACTAGAAACTAGTTGTCCTGAGGAATTCCAAGGTGTAGTAATCGGTCAAATTAACCAAAGACGTGGTTTGATTCTTACAACTACAATGGATGCTACTTATGTTGTAGTTGAAGCTGAAGTGCCTTTGAAGGAAATGTTTGGTTATTCTACTGATTTACGTTCAGCGACTCAAGGAAAAGGTGAATTTACGATGGAATTCGCGAAATACGAGAGAGTTCCGAAGTCTGTTCAAGAAGAAATTATTAGAGCTTACGAAGAAGCAGAAGCTCAAAAATCATAAATTATTAGAAAAATGTCGAAATAGTTTTGAGATTGCAAATAAAACTATTAACTTTGCATCCTCTATTTAATACGGCAATAAAAAAAATAACGGAGAACTTTAGTGCCTACTATAAGTCAATTAGTCAGAAAAGGAAGAAAGAAGCAGATCAAGAAAAGTAAGTCTGCTGCTTTGGTGAATTGTCCCCAAAGAAAAGGTGTTTGTACTAGAGTGTATACTACTACACCTAAGAAACCAAACTCTGCGCTTAGAAAAGTAGCTCGTGTTAGACTAACTTCAGGTTTTGAAGTTTCAGCTTATATTGGCGGTGAAGGTCATAACTTGCAAGAGCACTCTATAGTAGTAGTTAGAGGCGGTAGAGTAAAAGATTTACCAGGTGTTAGGTACCACATCGTTAGAGGTACTGCTGATACACAAGGTGTAGAAGGAAGAAAACAAGGTCGTTCTAAATACGGCACTAAAAAACCTAAGTAAATAAAGAATTGAAATGAGAAAGAAACAAGCAGAAAAACGTAGAATTAGTCCTGATCCTCAATACAATGATTTGATAGTTGCAAAATTTATCAATATCATTATGGATGATGGTAAAAAAGCAGTTGCAAGTAAATTAGTTTACAAGGCTTTCACTGAAGTTGGTGAAAAGACTGAAAAGAACCCTCTAGAAGTATTTAGAGAAGCTTTGACTAATGTTGCTCCTATGTTGGAAGTAAAATCACGTAGAGTAGGTGGTGCAACTTACCAAGTACCTCAGGAAGTTAGAGAAGACAGAAGAGTTGCTTTAGCGTTACGTTGGATCAAATCATTCTCATCTGCTCGTAGAGAAAAATCAATGGCTAGTAAATTAGCTAGCGAAATTATAGCAGCTTCGAAAGGTGAAGGTGCTTCTGTTAAGAGAAGAGAAGATATGCATAGAATGGCCGAAGCTAACAAAGCATTCGCTCATTTTAGATGGTAATCTGAATTTATTGTTCTTTGAAATCTTTAAAAGAAAAAAAACTAAAATGCCAAGAACTGTTCCTATAGAGAAAGTCAGAAATATTGGAATAATGGCTCACATTGATGCTGGTAAGACAACTACTACCGAACGCATCTTGTTTTATACAGGCTATCTGCATAAGATAGGTGAAGTTGATGAAGGTACTGCTTTCATGGACTTTATGGAACAAGAGAAGGAAAGAGGTATTACTATACAATCTGCTGCTATCCCAACTGAATGGAAGGGTAACAAGATTAATATAATAGATACGCCTGGTCATGTTGATTTTACTGCTGAGGTACAACGATCTCTTAGAGTTTTAGATGGTGCGATTGCTGTGTTCTGTGGAGTTGGTGGTGTAGAACCGCAAACAGAAACGGTATGGCGTCAAGCTGATGAGTATCATGTTCCTAGAATTGCTTATATTAATAAGATGGATAGACTAGGTGCTGATTTTGATAAAGCTGTATTATCTATAAAAGAGAAGTTAAAAGCTAATCCAATTCCAGTACAGTACCCGATAGGTGCTGAGGACAATTTTGAAGGAATTATAGATTTGATAGAAATGGTTTCTTATAAGTATGACATTGCTTCTTACGGTGCAAAGTTTGAAAAAGAAGAAATTCCAGCAAATCTACTTAGTAAATGTGAAGAGTTGAGAGGTAATCTACTTGAGGCTGTCGCTGAACAAAATGAAGAGCTATTAGAAAAATATCTAGAGAATGGTGATTTAACAGTTGATGAGATTAAAGCTGGAATTAGAATTGGTGTGTTGAACTTATCTATTATACCAGTGCATGTTGGTTCTTCATTGAAAAATGTAGGAGTTCAACCGTTGATTGATGCAGTTATTGATTATCTTCCATCTCCATTAGATGTAAAATATATGGACGGTTTTGATATAGAAGATGAAGATAAGCATCTTACAAGAAAGCCAAGTGATGAAGAAAGCTTTTCAGCACTAGCATTCAAAGTCAATTCAGACCCTTATGTAGGTAAAGTTACTTTTATTAGAGTGTATTCAGGAGTTTTAAAGGTTGGTGATTCAGTTTTGAATCCAACTGAAGGAAAAAAAGAAAAAATCCTAAAAATTCTTCAAATATTTTCTAATAAGAGAAATGAAATACCGGAAGCTCATGCAGGTGATATAGTAGCTATACCATCTTTGAGATTTACTAAAACAGGCGATACGCTATGTGATAGTAAAAATCCAATTATGTATGAGAAAATTAACTTTTCTGAACCAGTAATCAATCAATCTTTGGAAGCAAAGACGACCGCTGATCAAGATAAGTTAGTAGAAGTTCTTGAGAAATTGCAAATTGAAGACCCTACATTTAAATACAAATATGATGAAGACAATGGTCAATTAATCATAAGTGGAGTAGGGGAGTTACATCTTGAGATAATAGTCGATAGATTGACTCGTGAATTTAAACTTCCTGTTCGTGTAGGTCAACCACAAGTTGCTTATAGAGAGTGTATCATGGATACAGTAGAATATGAAGCTGAGTTTGATAGAGATTTGTCCGGTAAAAAGCATTACGGGAAAGTTCTTTTAAAGATAGAAAAAAACGACAACTCCGAAACTGTTGAGTTTGAAAACAAGGTGGACAAAAAAGTTCCACTTGAGTATATTAAAGCTGCCGAATTAGGTTCGGTGCAGGCTCTTCAAGTCGGTCCTCAAGGTTATCCAATGACAAAAGTAAAAATTACTTTGTTGGATATCTACTTTGACTCCGATTTGACTACCGATTTAGGTAGTAAACTAGCCGCATCAGCTGCTGTAAGAGAAGCAGCCCGCCAAGCAGGTACAAATATACTAGAACCAATATTTTCTGTAGAAGTAACAACACCCGATGACTATTTGGGTGATGTGATTGCTGATTTGAATTCCCGACATGGTAGAATAGAGGGTATCAGTCAGAAAAATGACTTACAGGTAGTGAGAGCACAAGCTCCATTATCAAAAATGTTTGGATATGTAACCAAACTAAGATCAGTTTCGCAAGGTAGAGCAAATTATAATATGACTTTCTCTCATTACGAAATTGTAAATAAATAGAAAAAAATAAACATTAAAAATAACAATTATTTATAGGAGCTAAAAATGGCTAAAGAAAAATTCGACCGTAGTAAGCCCCACGTTAACGTTGGTACAATTGGTCACGTAGATCATGGAAAAACAACATTAACTGCTGCTATCACTGTTTCACTAGCGAAAAAAGGACTAGGTGAAAAAAGAAGTTTTGATCAAATCGACAACGCACCTGAAGAAAAAGCTCGTGGTATAACTATTGCTTCTTCTCACGTAGAATATGAAACTGAAGCAAGACACTATGCACACGTAGATTGTCCTGGTCACGCGGATTATGTTAAGAACATGATCACTGGTGCAGCACAGATGGACGGAGCTATATTAGTTGTAGCTGCTACTGACGGACCTATGCCTCAAACTAGAGAGCATATTCTTTTAGCACGTCAAGTTGGTGTTCCTAAGATGGTTGTATTTATGAATAAAATTGATATTGCTGATGAAGAATTAGCAGAATTAGTTGAAATGGAAGTTAGAGAATTATTAACTTCTTATGATTTCCCTGGCGATGATATTCCAATTATCAAAGGATCTGCATTACAAGCATTAACTGCTGGTACAGATGATTCAACTACTCCAGAAGATCCTCGTTTCGCTTGTATATATGAATTGATGGATGCTGTAGATAGTTATATTCCAACTCCTGAAAGAGCGACTGATAAGCCATTCTTGATGCCAGTAGAGGACGTATTCTCTATCACTGGTCGTGGTACAGTAGGAACTGGTAGAATCGAAAGAGGAATCGTTAATGTAAACGATGAAGTAGAAATAGTTGGATTTGGTTTGAAAAAGAAAACAACATGTACTGGAGTAGAGATGTTCCGTAAGTTGTTGGATCAAGGTCAAGCTGGTGACAACGTAGGTCTTTTACTTCGTGGTGTAGAGAAAGAAGAATTGGAAAGAGGAATGGTAATCTGTAAACCAGGTGCTATTACTCCTCACCACAAATTCTCAGCACAAGTTTACGTTTTGAAAAAAGAAGAAGGCGGACGTCACACTCCATTCTTCTCTGGTTACAGACCACAATTTTACTTCAGAACTACTGATGTTACAGGTTCATTGACACTTCCGGAAGGAACTGAGATGGTTATGCCTGGTGACAACTTAGATGCAATCAACATTGAACTTATCGCTCCTATCGCTATGGAAGAAGGTTTAAGATTTGCGATTCGTGAAGGCGGTAGAACTGTAGGTGCTGGCGTTGTAACTAAAATTGTTGAGTAATATACTCGCACAAACTATAGGTTTTAAAAGTGTCAACACAAAAAATAAGAATAAAGTTAAAGTCATACGATCATAATTTGATTGATAAGTCTAGCGACAGAATCGTAAAAACTGTAAAGCAAACTGGCGCAGTGGTATCGGGTCCGATACCACTACCCACTTGCAAAACTATTTACACTGTTAACAGATCACCCCACGTAGATAAAAAATCACGTGAGCAATTTGAAACTAGAGTTCACAAAAGATTAATTGACATATTTAGTTCTTCGCAAAAAACAGTAGATGCTCTGATGAAAATCGAGTTACCAGCTGGCGTAGATGTAGAAGTAAAGGTATAAGGTTAGAAAATGAAAGCTGCTATCCTTGGCAAGAAAAAAGGTATGACAAGTTACTTTACTGAAAATGGTACACACGTTCCATGTACAGTAGTAGAAGCTGGACCTTGCTACGTAAGTCAGGTCAAAACTGACGAAACAGATGGTTACAACGCTGTACAGATGACTTATAATGAGAAATCTGATAAGAATGTTAACAAACCATTAAAAGGTCATTTTGATAAAGCTGGTGTTAAGCCTGCTTATGTTCTAAAAGAATTCAGAGATATGGAAGATGAACTTGCGGTAGGTGCATGCCTAACTGTAGAGCAATTCCAAGTTGGTGATTTCGTCAAAGTTAAGGGAACTTCAAAAGGAAAGGGTTTCCAAGGGGTTATGAAACGTTATAACTTCAAAGGTGTTGGTATGGCGACTCACGGTCAAAAGAACAGACAAAGACACCCTGGTTCAATCGGTCAATCTTCTGATCCTTCTCGTGTAATGAAAGGATTGAGAATGGCAGGAAGAATGGGTGGAGACACTGTAACAATAGCAAACATGGAAATTGTTGACGTATTCCCTGATAAAAACATAATCCTTGTAAAAGGTAGTGTACCGGGTACACGTAACTCTTATTTAGAAATTTACAAATAGGCATTTGAAAATGCAAGCAGAAGTTTACAATAAAGATGGACAGAGCGCAGGTACGATTGACCTGAATAGCAGTATCTTTGGAATTACTCCAAATGAAGCAGCTATGCACATGGCAGTAGTATTTCACTTAGCTAACAGAAGACAAGGAACTAGAAAGACAAAGATCCGTTCTGAAGTTAGTGGTGGTGGGAGAAAACCATGGAAACAAAAAGGTCGTGGAACTGCACGTGCTGGTTCAACTAGATCACCTGTATGGGTTGGTGGTGGAACAATACATGGTCCAAAACCACAGTTATTCCACAAGAAATTGAATAAAAAAGTTAATAGATTAGCTCGTCGTTCTGCACTATCTTCTAGGATAGCTGAGAACAACTTTAAAATAGTTGAAGACTTTAACTTGAATGAATTCAAAACAAAAGAAATAGCTAATGTTATTAAAAATCTAGAATTGACTGATAACTCTATCTTGTTCATAATTCCTGAACACAATGAGCATCTATACAGATCTGCTAGAAATATTAACAAGCTGAATATCAAGCCTGCTGATCAAATATCTACTTATGATATACTATCTCATAAGAAAATATTATTATTCAAAGGGTCTATAGAAAAAATTGAACAAGTATTAAACTAAGATAATATTATGGCTATAGTTTTAAAAAGACCGATAATTACCGAAAAAGGTATGTCACTTGCTGAAAGCAGACAATATGTGTTTGAAGTAGATACAAGATCTACTAAACCACAGATTAAAGATGCTGTCGAAGATATGTTCGAAGTCGTTGTAAGAAACGTAAGAACATTAAAGGTAAAAGGTAAAGTGAAAAGAAGATTTACTAAGCAAGGTTTGCAAGTAGGTAGAACAAGTACTTACAAAAAAGCATACGTAACTCTGGCTGAAGGCCATGAAATAGAATTAGTTTCAGGTGCACAAGAATAAAACAAAGATTGAATTACTATGGGTATTAGAAAATTAAAACCAATAACTCCAGGTACAAGGCACTATTCAGTAAATAAGTACGAAGAACTTACAACTGATAAACCTTACAAACCTCTACTGACTCCAATTAAGAAGAGTGGTGGTAGAAATAATACTGGAAGAATTACATCTCGTCATAGAGGTGGTGGACATAAGAGAAGATATAGAATCATCGATTGGAAACGTAACAGATTCGGCGATAAAGCTACTGTACAAACTATCGAGTACGATCCGAACAGATCATCTTTTATAGCACTAGTTTCTTATAAAGACGAAGAAAAAAGATATATACTATGTCCATTTGGATTAAAGGTTGGCGATGTATTAGAGCAAGGACCAGATTCTGAATTGAATCCAGGTAATGCACTACCATTGGAAAAAATACCTACGGGCTTCAGTGTTCACAATATCGAAATGAAACCTGGTAAAGGTGGTCAATTAGTAAGAAGTGCTGGTCAATCTGCTCAAGTAGTAGGGTTCGACAAAAAATATGCACAAGTAAAATTGCCATCAGGTGAGATAAGATTAATTCTGAAAACATGCTACGCTACTTTAGGTAGAGTAAGTAATCCAGAACATGAGAATATCATCCAAGGTAAAGCCGGACGTAATAGATGGAGAGGTATCAAACCACAAACTCGTGGTATGGCGATGAATCCAGTCGATCACCCTATGGGTGGTGGTGAAGGTAGATCTAAATCTGGTGGTGGTAGATTACACCCTAGATCTCCTTGGGGTAAAAACGCTAAGGGTGCAAAAACTAGAAAACTTAAGAGTGCTAGTAATAAGATGATAATTCGAAGACGTAAAAACAAAAAGCAAGGAAAGTAAGGTATGTCTAGATCATTAAAGAAAGGTATATTTGTTCATTACAAACTTCAAAGGAAAGTTGATGCTGCTAACGAATCACAAAAAAAATCTGTGATCAAAACATGGGCTAGAGCATCTACAATAACTCCTGATTTTGTAGGACATACGATAGCTGTTCACAACGGAAAAAGTTTTATTCCGGTTTACGTAACAGAGAATATGGTTGGACATAAATTCGGTGAATTTTCTCCTACTAGGAATTATAGAGGCCACTCAGGTCACAGAAAGAAATAAGAAGCAATTAATTAGGTAAATGACAAAATGCAAGCAAGAGCACTAAAAAAATATATTAAATCTTCACCACGTAAAATGCGTTTGGTTATAGATATAATACGTGGAAAGTCGGCTGAGGAAGCATTAAATATACTTAGCAGTACTCCTAATTTGGCTGCAAGAATGACAAAAGACGTTTTACGTTCAGCAATCTCAAATTTGAATAATAAAGCTAAAGAAGAAGGTATGTCTTATGATAACAGAGAAATAGTTATCAAAGCCATCTTTTCAAACCAAGGGCCGTCTATGAAAAGAATTAGACCTGCTCCTATGGGGAGAGCATTTAGGATTCGTAAAAGATCGAATCACTTGACGATAGAGTTGCAAACATTAGACCATAATCAATCATTGCTAGAAACTGAAAAAGTAAATTCAGAGGGGTAAAGTCTTGGGACAAAAAACTAATCCAATAGGGATAAGACTAGGTATAAATAGAAGCCACGATGCCAATTGGTTCGATGAGAAAAATATGGCTGAAAAGATACTTGAAGATATAAAAGTAAGAAACTATATCAAAAGTAGAAAGAAAGGTGCTGGAATATCTAGAATAATTGTTGAAAGAACGGCTAAACAATTAAGAGTAACTATCAATACTTCAAGACCTGGTGTTATAATCGGACGTTCAGGAAGAGATATTACTCAATTAGAAGAAGAAATCAAGCAAGTAACTGGTAAAGATGTAAAGTTACTAATAAATGAAATCAAAAGACCTGAATTAGACGCTATATTAGTTGCTGAGAATATTGCTCAACAACTAGAAGGTAGAATATCATTCAGAAGAGCATTAAAACAAGCAGTATCAGCTGCTACTCGAATGGGAGCCGAAGGAATAAAAGTTATGGCTTCTGGTAGATTGGGCGGAGCTGAAATGGCAAGAACAGAACAATACAAAGAAGGACGTACACCACTTCATACGTTAAGAGCAGAGATCGATTACGGTACTGCTACTGCACACACTATATATGGTGCTATTGGAGTGAAAGTTTGGATTTGTAAAGGCGATATAACAACCGCTGTTTAAGAAAAAATTGGAACAATACAATGTTAAGCCCGAAAAGAGTAAAACACAGAAAGACGCATAGAGGCAGAAGAAAAGGTAAAGCGATAAGAGGTTCATTAGTAACTTTTGGATCTTTTGGATTAAAAGCTTTGGAGCCAGTGTCTATTAATAATAGACAAATAGAATCTGCCCGTATTGCAATTAACAGATATCTACGAAGAGATGGTAAAGTATGGATAAGAATATTTCCTGACAAACCATTTACTAAGAAACCTGCTGAAACTAGAATGGGTAAAGGTAAAGGTTCCCCAGAAGGTTGGGAAGCTGTAGTAAGACCCGGCAGAATATTGTTTGAGATAGATGGTGTAACAGAAGAAAGAGCAAAAGAAGCAATGCGTTTGGCTGCTCATAAACTACCTGTTAAAACGAAATTTGTATCACGTGTTGACCTAAGAGGTTAATGGTAATGAAACCAAGATTAGCAAAAGATTTAAGAGAATTATCAGACCAAGAATTAGTAAACTTGGTAGAGGAATCGCAAGAAACACTTGCAAAGCAAAAGTTTCAACATGCTTTAAAGCAGTTGCAGGATACTACTTATTTGAAAATCCTAAGACGTGATATTGCAAAAATGAAAACTATTTTAAGACAGAGAAGTTCTAAGTAAGGAAAAGCTATGGCAGAGCAAATAAAAGATGCAAACGTAGAAACATCTTCAAGAAAAAAAGTATTTCAAGGAATAGTAGTATCAGATAAAGCTGATAAAACTATTACTGTAAAAACGGAGAGACAAATAGCTCACCCGTTATATAGAAAGTACTATAAAAAATCTAAGAAGATTACGGCACACGATGAAAATAACGAGTGCGGTATTGGAGATATAGTAAAAGTTCAAGAGATCAGACCACTTAGCAAAACTAAGAGATGGAATCTTATTGAAATTCTTGAGAAAGCTAAGTAAATTTATAGGAAACTAAAATGATACAAGAAGAAACAAACTTAGCTGTTGCCGATAATTCGGGTGCAAAAAAGATTAGATGCATCAGAGTGTTAGGTGGACATGGTAAAAAGTATGCTCGCATCGGCGACATAATAGTTGCCTCAGTAAAGTCAGCAATACCTAATGGTGGTATCAAAAAAGGTGAAGTCGTAAAAGCTGTCATAGTAAGAACTGCTAAAGAACAAAGAAGAAGTGATGGTTCTTATATAAGATTTGACGACAACGCTGCTGTTATTTTAAATCAAAAAGGTGATCCGAAAGGAACACGTATCTTTGGACCAGTTGCTAGAGAGCTTCGTGAGAAGCAATATATGAAAATTATATCTCTTGCTCCCGAAGTACTTTAATAAGAAGAGTCTAGAAAATGAAACTAAAGATAAAGAAAGGCGACACGGTACAAGTAATTACTGGTGTTGATAAAGGAAAAGAAGGAAGAGTATTAGAAATATACCCTTCCAAAATGAAAGTTTTAGTTGAAGGCGTGAATGAGAAAATCAAACACGAGAAACCAAGTCAACAAAACCAACAAGGCGGAAGAGTAACTAAAAGTGCACCGTTGCACTACTCTAATGTCAAATTGATACAATCGAAATAAAGATAATTCACGGGATATAAAAGTCATGGCAAAAGCGATATCTAAAAGAGACATATTCGCATTTGAAGGACAAAGATTTGAAGACGCTGCAAGGAACGAAGAAATTCCAGTAGCACAATTCCAAGTCCATTACAAAGAAAATGTAGTTCCGGCAATGCAGAAAAAGTTTAATTACAAATCTGTAATGGAAGTGCCGAAATTGAAAAAAATAAGCTTGAATATGGGTGTTGGTAGAGCAACTCAAGATCCTAAATTATTGCAAGCTGCTATCAATGAGCTAGAGCTTATAACTGGTCAAAGACCTGTAGTAAGAAAAGCTAAAATAGCAATCTCAAATTTTAAACTTAGAGACGGTATGCCAATAGGTGCTTCTGTTACTCTAAGAAAAATAAGAATGTATGAGTTCTTGGATAGATTCGTAAATATCACAGCTCCACGTATCAGAGATTTTAGAGGTTTTCCCGATAAAAGTTTCGATGGTAGAGGTAATTATACTTTAGGTATAAAAGAACAGATTATATTCCCGGAAATAGACGTAGATAAAGTAAACAGAATAACTGGTATGGATATTACATTCGTAACTACAGCTAAAACTGATGAAGAAGCAAGAGCTCTTCTTACTGAATTTGGATTTCCATTTAAAACGAAAAATCAATAAACAGGTACTTTTAGAATGGCTAGAAAAAGTGTAATAGCTAGAAACGAGAAAAGAAAAAGACTTGTATCTAAATACGCAGAGAAGAGAGCAGCTTTGAAAAAAGCAGGAGATTCTGAGGGTTTACAAAAACTTCCTAAGAACTCATCTCCTACTAGAGTAGTTAACAGATGCTCTGTAACTGGCAGAAGTAGAGCAGTCTATCGTAAATATGGGCTAACGAGACACGTATTCAGACAGTTGGCGTTAGAGGGCAAGTTGCCCGGAATTAAAAAAGCAAGTTGGTAATTTCTTAGGTTAAAAACTATGGCAGTAACAGATCAAATAGCAGATTTCTTGACAAGAATTAGAAACGGTGGTAATGCAGGTCACAGATATGTGAACATACCTCGTTCTAATATGAAAGTAGCTCTCTCTAAAATCCTTCTTGAACAAGGTTTCATATCAGGATACCAAGAAGTAGAGAGTGGTGTACAAGGCGAAATCAAAGTAGAATTAAGATATTTTAAGAAAAAGCCTGCTTTCAATCAAATTACTCGAGTAAGTAAGCCTGGTAGAAGGATATATGTTCCTTCTGATCAGATACCGAGAGTAAAGAATGGCTTAGGTATGGCAATTATCTCTACTTCTAGAGGTGTATTGACAGACAAAGAAGCTAGAAAGCATAATGTCGGTGGCGAAGTAATTTGCACCGTATGGTAATATAATTGGAGAAATCTAGTGTCTAGAATAGGTAAACAAATAATAGAGATTCCCGAAAAGGTATCAGTAACTCATAATGAAGGAACTGTGACTGCAAAAGGCCCTAACGGCGAAAGAGCAGTAAATCTACCTGAAGGTATTTCATTAGAAATAAATGATAATGTAATAACAGTAACTAGAGCTAACGAGACTAAGTCCGTTAAATCTAAGCATGGTATGATTCGTTCGATGATTAACAATGCTGTTAATGGTGTTCACGAAGGGTTCAAAAAGACTCTTATCATAGAAGGTGTAGGTTATAGAGCTGAATTAAAAGGCACTAGACTAGTATTGAGTTTAGGATTTTCACATCCTATCTTAGTTATTCCTCCTGATGGTATTGAATTCCAAACTCCAACGCAAACATCTATTGTGATTTCTGGTTCAGATAAACAATTGGTTGGAGAAGTTTCTTCTAAATTAAGAAAACTTAGACCACCAGAACCTTACAAAGGTAAGGGCGTAAGATACGATGGTGAAATAATTAGAAGAAAAGCAGGTAAGTCTGCATCTAAATAAAACTTATAATAGTTAGAGAAGTTATGAATACTACAAGTTTGAAATACAAAAGAAAAGCTAGAAGAAAAAGAAGTATCAAGTCTAAGATTCGTGGAACTGCTTCAGTACCTCGTCTTTCAGTCTTCAAAAGTTTGACAAATATATTTGTACAAATAATTGATGATACGAACGCAGTAACTCTAGTATCAGCATCTACAATTGATCCAGAAGTTAAATCTCAGATTAAATCTGATATGACTAAAACACAATTGAGTCAATTAGTAGGTAAAGCAATTGCCGAAAGAGCAGTAGCAAAAGATATAAAGCAAGTACGTTTCGATAGAAACGGTAATTTATACACCGGTAGAGTTAAAGCATTAGCTGATTCTGCGAGAGAAGGTGGACTTCAATTTTAAAAAGATCACTCAAAGGAGTATTTGAAAGTGAGCAAAGTAAAAGCTTCAGAATTAAACTTAAATGATAAACTAGTTTACGTTGGAAGAACAGCGAAAGTAGTAAAAGGTGGACGTAGATTTAATTTCTCTGCTCTAGTAGTAGTTGGCGATGGCAATGGTCACGTTGGTTACGGTCTAGGTAAAGCATCAGAAGTTGTAGATGCTATTTCAAAAGCTACCGATGTTGCAAAGAAAAGTCTTATCAGTGTTACCATTCAAAATGGAACTATCCCTCACGAAGTGACGGGTAAATATGGAGCTGGTAAAGTATTAATCAAACCTGCTACTCCTGGTACTGGCGTTATCGCTTCTGGTGGTATCCGTGCTGTATTAGAATTGGCTGGTATTCAAGATGTATTAACTAAGAATCTTGGTTCTTCTAATCCGCATAATGCTATAAAAGCAGCATTGAACGGGTTACAAAGAGTTGAAGACATTAATTCAGTTGCTTCTAGAAGAGGCATTTCAGTAGAAAAAGTAATCTACGGATAATCTTAAAGAGAAAATCATGTCTAAAATAAAAGTAGTTCAGATAAAAAGTTGCATTAAGTCTAAAAGCAAACATAAATTAACAATCGAAGCACTAGGATTGGGAAGACCACATTACTCTAATGTACTCCCTGATAATGAGCAAACTCGAGGTATGGTTAATGTTGTTAGACATTTAGTGAAAGTAGAACAAGTTAGTGAATAAAAAATATTACCGGTTTTAAAATGAAACATGTTGGAAATTTAATAAAGCCGAAAGGCTCTACACATAGTAAAAAAAGAGTTGGTCGCGGTGAAGGTTCTGGTTACGGTGGAACTTCTGGTAAAGGGCATAAAGGACAAAAATCTCGTTCTGGTGCTACTATTAGAATAGGTTTCGAAGGTGGGCAAATGCCAATCAATCGTAGAGTTCCTAAATTTGGATTCCATAACAAATTCTCATTGAAGTTTTCTGTTGTGAATTTAGGCCAATTACAATTATTAATAGATGAAAATAAAGTAGATGCTAAAAATATAGATAAAGCTGCACTTATAGCTGTTGGATTAATCACTAAAAAGAGAATTCCACTGAAAGTATTAGGTGATGGTAATCTAACATCGGCTGCTACTATAACTGCTGACAAATTTAGCTCTACGGCGAAAGAAAAGATAGAAACAGCCGGGGGGGCGGTAAATCTTAATGGCTAAATTTGGAGAGACTTTTAGTAATATATTCAAGATTGAAGAATTAAGAAAAAGAATATTCTTTACCCTACTAATTTTATTGGTTGTAAGAGTAGGTGCATTCATAACTATACCTGGTATAGATGTAGATGTATTGAAATCAACTATTGGAACTGGCGGAGCTGACGATTTGTTTGGCTTCTTTGATCTATTTGTGGGTGGTGCGTTTTCTAATGCTGCAATTTTTGCATTAGGTATCATGCCTTATATAACATCATCAATTATATTTCAATTAGCTGGTGTTGTTTTCCCTCAAATTCAGAAAATGCAAAAAGAGGGTGAAGATGGTAGAAGAAAGATTAATCAATGGACAAGATTTGCTACTGTTTTTGTAGCGGGTTTACAGTCAATAGGTGTTGCGGTTAAATTAGTTAACCAAACAGCTGCTAATGGAGCTCCAGTAGTTCCTGATGCTGGTGTTTTATTCTTCCTATCTACTATTATAGTATTAACTGCAGGGACTGTGTTCTTGATGTGGTTAGGTGAGCAAATAACAGAAAGAGGTGTTGGTAACGGTATATCTTTGATTATCTTTATCGGTATTATTGCTGCATTGCCTGCTGCCCTTTTACAAGAATGGGAACTGATTTCAGTTGGTTCTAGACCTTGGTTCTTAGAGATTATTATATTTGCATTCTTATTTGGTATAATTGCTTCTATTGTATTGATTACCCAAGGGGCACGAAGAATACCAGTGCAGTATGCTAAAAGACAAGTTGGTAAAAGAGTATTTGGTGGTACTACACAATTTATTCCTCTTAGAGTGAATACTGCTGGTGTTATGCCTATTATCTTTGCTCAATCATTAATGTTTATACCTAATACTATTGCTTCATTCTTCCCGAATGTACCAGCTATGCAAGGATTTGCTGCTTGGTTTAATCCATCTTCGTTTGGATATGCTTTCGTATATTTCATTATGGTTGTATTGTTTACTTTCTTTTATACTGCAATTATTTTCAATCCGAAAGAAATTGCTGATAATATGAAAAGACAAGGTGGATTCGTACCGGGTATTAGACCGGGTGCACCGACGGCAGATTACATTGAGAAAATATTAACTAGAATAACTTTACCAGGTGCAATATTCCTAGCATTGATAGCAATATTGCCAACTTTCGTTCAAAACATATTTGGAATCACTTCATTGTTTGCATCGTTTTTTGGTGGAACTAGTTTGATTATCATAGTTGGTGTTGGATTAGATACATTGCAACAAATCGAATCACACTTGATGATGAGACATTATGATGGTTTCATGAAGACTGGTAAGATGAAAGGTAGAGCTGGAATAGGTGGATTTTAGTACTGCACAAATGCAATTATCTAAATAGAAATTCGTTAGTTTACGGTACTGAAATAGTAGAAAAGAGAAAATGGCAAAACAAAAGTTAATAGAGTTAGATGGTATAGTAGAGGAAACTCTACCTAATACACAATTTAAAGTGAAGTTCGAAAATGGGCACGTTATACATGCACATATTTCTGGCAAAATGCGTATGCACTTTATAAAGATATTACAAGGCGATAAAGTAAGAGTAGAAATGTCGCCCTATGATCTGTCAAAAGGTCGTATAGTATATAGATACAAATAATATTAGGTTTTTAAAATGAAAGTACAAGCTTCTGTTAAAAAGCGTAACCCGGACGATAAAATCGTAAAGAGAAAGGGACGAGTATATATAATAAACAAGAAAAATCCAAGATTTAAACAACGTCAAGGGTAATAGGAGAAGATTATGGCACGTATAGCTGGTGTAGATTTACCAAAGAATAAAAGAGGCGTTATCGGTTTGACTTACCTATTTGGTATAGGTAATAAAATAGCTAAAGACATTTTAGCTGAAGCTGGTATCGACGAAAGTAAAAAAGTACATGATTGGTCAGATGCAGAAGTTGCAACTCTCCGTGATATCATAGAAAACTACAGAGTTGAAGGGGCATTGAGATCTCAAACTCAGATGAACATTAAGCGTTTGATGGATATCGGATGTTACCGTGGTCTTCGTCATAGAAGAGGATTACCATGCCGTGGACAACGTACTAAAACTAACGCACGTACTCGTAAGGGTAGAAGAAAAACTATCGCAAACAAGAAAAAAGTAACTAAATAATAAGTAGGTATCCACGTTGGCTAAAAAAAGACAAAAAAAGAAAGTCGTATCGGATGTCCATGGAAAAGCATTTGTTAAAGCATCTTTCAATAATGTACTAGTAACAATTACTGATACTTATGGAAATACTTTAGCTTGGTCTTCTTCAGGAAAAAATGGTTTTAAAGGATCAAAAAAGAACACTCCATACGCTGCACAAATTTCAGCTGAATTAGCTGGTAAAGAAGCTTTCGATATGGGACTACGTAAAGTTGACGTCGTAGTCAAAGGTCCAGGTTCCGGACGTGAAGCTGCTGTAAGAGCACTTTCTAACTCGGGTCTAGAAATTCATTCTATAATTGACAAAACTCCTGTCCCACATAATGGGTGTAGACCACCTAAAAGACGTAGAGTTTAATTCGATTTTTCGACTCAACTAAAAAAACTGTATATAATTATGAATATTCAAATGCAAATGCCTGAAAGGGTAATAATTGAAGAAAATTCGACGGATTTTCACAGTCAATTTGTAATGCAACCGTTAGAGCAAGGTTATGGTGTTACTATTGGTAACTCTCTAAGAAGAATATTACTTTCTTCTATTCCTGGCTCAGCTATTACTGGCTTAAAGATTTCTGAAGTACTTCACGAATTCCAAACTATAGATGGAGTTGTTGAGGATGTTTCTGAAATTATATTAAACCTTAAGCAAGTTAGAATAAAAAATGCGGATAAAAAACCTGTAACTGTGAATTTCACTCTTAAAGGTTCTGGCACTTGGACTGCAAAAGATATCCAAGATGCTTCAGACGAAATAGA
Source organism: Ignavibacteriae bacterium HGW-Ignavibacteriae-4 (assembly GCA_002839765.1). GTDB lineage: Bacteria > Bacteroidota > Ignavibacteria > Kapaibacteriales > UBA2268 > PGYR01. The sequence continues at coordinate 108,183 of PGYR01000003.1, read as the reverse complement.
AATTATCAATCAAGACTTGCATATAGCTACTTTGGCTGATGATGCAGAATTTGATGTAGAATTAAAAATTGGTCGTGGTAAAGGATACGTTCCTTCTGAAGAACAAAATATGGTTGATTATCCTATCGGTATGTTACCTATTGATTCTATATTCACACCAGTTAGAAATGTTATTTTCAATGTAGAGCCTTATCGTGTTGGTCAAAGAACTGATTACGAAAGACTAGTATTAGATGTGAAAACTGATGGTACTATTACTGCTCAAGAATCTCTTCACTTAGCTTCTAAAATACTAAGTGACCACATCAAATTCTTTATTAACTTTGATGCTTATGAAACAGATTCACTTTCGGGTAGATCTGCTGAAGAAGAAGAGAAATCTGCAGAGAAAAAACGTATTAAGAAAATACTTGAAACTCCAGTTGATGAATTAGAATTATCAGTAAGAGCACATAACTGTCTGAAAAGAGCAGAGATTGGCAGACTTGCTGACTTAGTTTCACTAAAAGAAGCTGAATTATTGAAATTCAGAAATTTTGGTAAAAAATCATTGACAGAGTTAAGAGACCTTGTTGCAAACCAAGGACTTGAATTTGGTATGAACGTAGATCAATATCTAAAAGAAGAACCAAAATCAATGTTAATTAACAATTAATAAACGTCTAAATTGAAGTACGAAAATGAGACACTTAAAATCTGGTAAGAAACTAAATAGAACGGCTAGTCATAGAAAGGCAACTTTACAAAGTTTGGCTAGTAATCTAATAGAGCATAAAAGAATCAAAACTACTACGGCAAAAGCAAAAGCTTTAAGACCTTACGCAGAAAAATTGATTTCTAAAGCTAGACATGCTCTAGTTAATGAACAAAATGGCAGTTTACCTGATGGTCAAACTATCGATATTCACACTAGACGTATAGTTGCTCGTGAATTAAAAAGAAAAGATGTTCTACAAGAACTGTTCGACTCTATAGCTCCAGTAGTTGCTGATAGAGAAGGTGGTTACACAAGAATAATTAAGTTAGGAACTCGTAGAGGTGACTCTGCTGAAGTTGCTCTTATCGAATTAGTTGATTGGTCAAATCCACAAGATGGCGCTGCTGAAAAACCTAAGAAGAAAAAGGCAACAAATGCAAAAGCATCTACTCCTAAAGTAGCTCCTGCAGTAACTGAAATTGCAAAAGAAGAAAAAGTAGCAGAACCAGTAGCTGAAGAAGAAACAGTAGATACTGTAGAAGCAATTCCAGAAGTTACTGAAACTACTGATGAAGTAGTAGAAGAAACTCCAGAAGCAACTGAAACTACTGAAGAAGTTGAAGAAGAGCCAACTGCTGAAGAATCTACAGATTCAGAAGAAGAAAAGAAAGACTAATATCTTTTTATAGAAAATATTCCTATATTTGGGCGTTCTTTATGGACGCCTTTTTTTATGATTAAATATAATATTCAAAATATATCAAAGACTTACACTAATCCGAATTCGGATAGCCTTACTGTTTTCAAGGATTTATCTTTGAACTTAGAGTCTAATCAGATTGTATCTATTGTAGGTGCATCTGGTGTTGGTAAAAGTACTTTACTTCATATTATCGGTTCAATTGATACTCCTACCACTGGTTCACTTCATTACTCTGACTACAATATGGAACTAGATTTACTCAACTGCAATGAATCCAAATTGAATAATTTCAGAAATTCTAAACTTGGATTTATATTCCAATTTCATCATTTGTTACCTGAGTTCACAGCATTAGAAAATGTGATGATTCCAGCTATGATTGCTAATACTAAGAAAAAGGATTATGAGGCTAAAGCAAAAGAGTTACTTGAATTTGTAGGTATATCTAATAGAGCGAGTTACAAACCAAAGAAAATGTCTGGCGGTGAGCAGCAAAGAGTAGCGATAGCTAGAGCAATAATAAATGATCCAAAAATACTAATTGCTGATGAACCTACTGGTAATCTGGATTCACGTAATTCAGAAATTATCTCAGAATTATTTATAAGGATTAATAAGGAATTTGGGACAACGATTCTTACAGCTACTCATAGTAAAGAATTTGCTGCAATAGCACCGATTAGATACGAAATGAAACCCGACGGACTGACTAATATTAGTTGATTCTAATACTCTCCACTACTTTAGCATCATACTTAAATTGTTTGAATAGAAATACTATTAGACTGCCTATTAATATACCTTCTATTGCCCCAGCTGTTATATCAGCAAAATAATGAACGCCTACAAACACTCTTGATAAAGCTACCAACGAAGCAAGAAAAAAGAATATTACTTTTTTCCTCATGAAATATGAACTAAGAACTGTTGCTGCAGCAAAATTATTAACTGCATGATTAGATGGGAAGCTCAGACCACCACCGCAATGTATCAGAAGGTTAACACCATCTAAAGTATGACATGGACGTACACGGACGAAGTATTCTTTAAGTATCTGTGCATTTAACAAATCGCATAAACCAACGGTTAACAATAGAATACCTAATATGTATAAACCTTTGAGTCTAAATCTATATAGCAGATAAATTATTCCCAGTATATAGAGTGGTAGCCAAACTTTAAACTCCGTGATATATGGCATCAGAAAGTCAGTAACAGGGTTTGCCAAACCAGAGTTAATAAATGTAAATATCTGTTTATCGAGTTCTAAAAGTTCGTTCATAATTTTAAATATGGAATATCTAATTTATATTATTATATTCTGTATTATTGTTTCGCAAATGCTTCTTAACTATAATTGTCAAATGCATATATTACGATTATTAAAGTTAATTACATAATAGCTATTTATCAAGTGATTAATAGGGAAATAGTAAAATAAATGGTGTTTGGTTGCTAGAAAGTTTTATGAATAATATTCAGATATAATGAAAATTGAGATGCTTTTTAAAAAGTTTTTCTATTCTATTTTTAGGATTATATTTAGAAATAATAATATAAGTGCACCTTTGAATAAAATTGAAATTACTAATGTCCTAGTACTTAGGTATGACGCTATTGGAGATATGATAGTGACATTACCAGTTATAAGAATGCTAAAAAAAATACTACCAGAATCAAATATAGATATAATTGCTTCTACTCGAAATATAAGTATTTTAGATTCCGAGTCTATTATTAGAAATAAATATGTTCAGCCAATTGGTTTTTTTAAATCATTAGTACAGGCTGCAAGAATTAGAAAAAATGATTATGATCTTGTTCTCTCATTAGTCTTGAACGATACTACAAAGGCGGGTTTAATTGCTAATATTGCTGGTAATAGAAAAACTGTAAAAGCAGTAATCGAACATGATAAAAGACGAGATATCTATTCTGCTCTTTTCAATATGCAAGTACCACTTCATGAGCATCGAAAAAAGATAACAATGCTGGAGTTACAGTGTAAATTTATTGCAGATATCTTTGGATTAAAAAGCTATGATCATCTAATTGAAAACAAGATGAGTATTAGTATAGAAGATTCTAAGTATGCTGATACAAAGACAAGTGAGTTGACTCCATTTATAGTATATAATATTTCATCAGGCAATGATTATAGAACATTTTCAACTGAAAAGAATGTTGAGATACTTAGAAGAATAATAAACGATTTAACTGAGTATAATATTATTATTATTTCAGCTCCTAATGAACAACAAAAAGCAGAAGAAATAAGAGACAAAGTAGAGAGCGATAGAGTAGTGGTGTTCGATTCTATGAGCTTAACACAAGTAGCAGCAATTATCAATCAATCTACGATTGTATTCACCCCCGATACATCTATTGTACATATTGCTTCTGCTACACAGATACCTGTTTTTCTTATTTATAGCTTGCTGTCGTCTCACGTTGAGGAATGGTTGCCTTATGGAGTCAAGTTTGCCTATGTTAGGACTAAAGCTAGAGAGCCGATTGAAAATATAGCTACCGAGGATGTAGTTAAAGGATTTTTAGATTTTGAGAGGGAGTTAAAATGAAAATAGCATATAACGCAAAGATTTTATTTGGAAGAAGTGGCATAGAAACATATTCCAGAGAGATTATCTCTGGTGTTTTGAACCAATTTCCAGATATAAATCTCAATTTAATTACCTCATTCAACCGGAAAGATAAAATATTAAAATACTTAGGAAGTAAGCCAAATTTGAATGTTCTTAATATACTTCCACATGACCAAATAATTGGAAATATTGGAAGGCCGATGGTTAAGATCTACGATGAGCTAACTTACAAAAGAATTGCTAAACAGATGGATTTGATTCACTTCACTCATTCTTTTGGATTTCCCAAGATTGAAAACTCTATTACTACGATTCATGATTTATTTCCGCTATACTATGATTGTGCTGTCGATAGAGACTTTTTTAAAAAATGTATTGATGATACACTTGAATATTCAAGAGCAGTGATAGTACCCACTCAGAATGTAAAAGAGGATATCCTCAAATACTATGATTATGAAGAAGATAGAATAAATGTAATCTATGAAGCAGCAAACCCAATATTTAGAATAACTAATAAAGATTTTGATTTGTATGATAAATACAATCTACCTGAAAAGGAATTCTTACTTTATGTGGGACGTTATGAGGAAAGAAAAAATATTGAAAGAATAGTATCTGCTTATTCTAAATTAAATGAAGATATTAGAGAAAAATTTAAATTAGTACTCGTTGCTAATGGCAGAGATAAAGATTTAGTTGGTTTAGATAATCATATATTACAAAACGATTCAGATAATATATATCATTTGAAAGGATTAGATATAGAAGACCTTATTCAGTTCTACAATAAATGTAAAGTATTCGTCTTTCCATCTTTTTTTGAAGGATTCGGATTGCCAATAATTGAGGCTATGCAATGTGGAGCACCTGTTATAACCTCGACGACTTCTTGTTTACCAGAAGTAGCAGGAGATGCTGCTGTATTAGTTGATCCGAATAGTGTTGATGAGTTGTTCGATGCGATGAACAGAATAATAACAGATAGTGAATTACATACCAAACTTAAATACGCAAGTATAAAACGAGCAAGGGATTTCAGTTGGTCAAATGCTGCAAAAGAGACAGTAGAAGTGTATAAAAAATTTAGTTAATGGACATATACGAAAAATTGGTTACTGAGTAAATGAAAATTAGTGGATTCACATTCGTCCGTAATGGCGAAAAGCTATATTATCCTTTTCGGGAGTCGATAGAGTCTATTCTACCGATTTGCGATGAGTTTGTTATTGCTATTGGTAAAGGTGATGAAGATGACCACACACGTGATATAATAGCTTCTATTAATTCGCCAAAAATAAAGATAATAGATACAATTTGGGATACAGAGAAATGGTCAGGAGGTACTATATATGCTGCCGAGACAAACCTTGCTCTCAGCCAATGTTCTGGTGATTGGTGTTTCTATTTGCAAGCAGACGAAGTGGTTCACGAAAAGTATTTAGAAGTGATTAAGAAGCGATGTGAGCAGTTATTAGATGATAATGAGGTAGATGGACTGCTCTTCAAATACAAACACTTCTGGGGTGATTATGAGCATTACAATCAAAGTCACGCTTGGTACCCAAATGAAATTCGAATTATTAGAAATAGACCAGATATTCGCTCGTGGGTTGATGCACAATCTTTCCGCCGATTCGAAAAACCAAAGAATGTAAATCAGGATAATACCCACAAACTAAAAGTTGCAAGAGTAGATGCCGAGATATATCACTATGGATGGGTTCGCCCGCCACAGTTAATGCGGACGAAACAAAAAGTGATGAATACTGCCTATTGGGGTAATGAGGACACAGAAAAAAAATTCATAGAAAAGTCAGTTGATTTCGATTATGGACCTTTGCAGAAATGTGATGTTTTTGATGACACTCACCCTGCTGTGATGAAAGAAATGATTGCCAGAATGAATTGGAAAGATCGGTTACAATATAGCGGTGAACCAAACCCAAATAGAGATTCGCACAAGCACGAGCGTTTCAAATATAGAGTGCTCTCCTTTCTCGAAAATAAAGTGTTAGGTGGTAGAAGCATCGGTGGGTTCAAGAATTATATATTAGTGAAGGGCAAATAATACTATGCTCAAATCACTCATTAGAAAGCTAACTGAACGCAAAGATAACCCAATGTTAGTAACGAGAACGTTAGATGATTTCCAAAATCCAAAGAAGGTTCTTATACTACGCCAAGATAGAATCGGCGATGTATTAGTTTCGATTGCTTTTCTTAAAAAGCTAAGAGCTATTCTACCAGATTCACAAATTGATATTGTACTTAGCCACAGGAATAAATCAGCACAGTTCGCTATTAAAGAAAGTATAAATCAGGTTTATGTTTTAGAGAAAGGTATGCTAGCATACCTCAAAATACTTAGTGAAATAAGAAAGCAACAATATGATATTGTGATAGATTTATTGGATAATGCTTCCAGTACATCTTCAATATTGACACGATTTACAATAGCAAAAGCAAAGCTGGGATTTGATAAGAAGAATAGAAAAGTGTATTCGCATTTAGTTAAATTGCCGAACAAGATTGAAAATCATATTATAGAAAGATTAAATTCATTACTTTTGCCTTTCGCAGGAAGTGAGTTGAACGAAGAATCATTGTCGTTTGAATTGAGTGATGAAAGTCGAGAAAAAGCAACCGAATTACTTGGTGAAAAATCTAAAAAAATGAGATTGGGTATTAATCTTTCTGGCTCCGATGATTCCAAAAACTGGGGCACAGGCAATTATATAGGTTTTCTGAAGGCACTAGATTCACTACAAGATAAACTGGAAGTCAAGGTCTTCACAACCAAAAGCAATGAAAAGCAGCTGAATGAGATAACAGGGATTGTCCCAAATATTGCGGCTCCGTTTGTCAGATCTTTCGAACAGTTCACAGCTATGATTAGCACTTGTGATATAGTACTAACACCCGATACTTCTGTGGTGCATCTTTGTTCCGCTTTGGATATACCCTGCGTCGCTTTATATACGTATAGTAATAAACCAAATGTGGGTATGCCGTGGGAACCACGAAGCAAACATAGCAAAGTATTGAAAATTTCAGATAAGGAAACATTGGGATTGATAAAAATCACCGATGTATTAGCAGCATTAAAACAAATAATAGAGGAAATAAATGATTAACTTTTTTGATGTAAATTTTGATAGAATAGTAGTACATAAAATAATCCCAAAAACTAAAGATACAGATTCGGGTAACACATTGGTCGCTGACCATTTGGTAGAAGTATCACCACAAACTGTACAGACTATACAAGATAGATTGTACGATGCAGCATCGTCTTCCAAATACTTCCAATTGGCAGTGGAAGACAGCTCAGAGTCTGGCTTTTTCGGTTACGCTAAGGATTTGCACGATAGCAATGAGCAGAGATTTATGGAATACACAGGTAAAATGGCACAGCTAATGGCTGAGTCTATGAAAAGTGGCGCTATCCCCGGCGGCTATCTGATAGTAGTGCAAGGAAAGACCGACCGTACTGATAAGAAAGTAATAGTAGCGATAAAAGCAGAAATGCACGACGCGATGTCATTCAAAAACAATGAAATTAATCTAATAGAAGATGTGTTCCTAAGTCCATCAAAAAAATTCTTTAAATTCGGTGTTCTTTTCGAGTACAATGAGCCACAAAAAGAGGATTTCACTGAGTTTGAATTCCCGAATAATTTATGGGGAGCGTTCATATTCGATCAGCAATTCCGTCCAGAGTCATCTCTTGCAGAGTATTTCTATCGTGATTTCCTCGGATTCACTACTGAGATGAACCCGAAAATACAATCTCGTAGATTCTACAATGAGACGGAGAAATTCATCTTGGATAATGTATTGGAGTTGAATAATAAAACAGATATGCTCAATCTATTGGACTATGAATTTACTCAAAATACAGGGGAGAATGATATTTCTCCTCGTACTTTTGCAGATACATACATACACGACGAAGTACTAAACCAAGAGTATAAGGATGATATAGCGGAATATCTACCGGCGGTAATCGAGAAAGATAGTAGCCTGATAAAATCTAAGCTATTCAACAAGCGAATAATATTCCCGAATAATATAAAAATAGCTGGCTCCAAAGATGCTATAGATGCCAACGTAGAAATAGTAACTAACGAAGAAGACCTTCGTGAACTATCAACCTTGCAAGACGGCTACACTATAATAAAAATTAAGGGTCGCCCATACGATAAGTAGGGGGGTGGAGGCTTATATATTATATTGGCAGAAATGAAAAAATCAGAGAATAAAATGGAATATTATATTTTCTTAGGATTAATTATTGGGATTTTAATTTTTCTTACTAACTTCATTTATGAAAAGTGGGGAAGAAAAATAGAAAAACTAAATAAAAAACTTGGAACACAATTAATAGATAATGGATTTTTAGATTTTGCAGATTCTTTTAATTTGGATGAATTAAGATCAAAATTGATAAACTCTTTTAATATTTATGAAGAGGAAAATCATAGAATAGTACAAATTGATGCGGAGGAACTTGCTGAATTTGGTTTTGATTTCTTTCTGCCAAAATTGCAGAAAATTCTAGCAAAACGAAATTTCGATTTGAATGTTAGAACTGCTGAAGATTATGAGAATTCAAATGACATTTTTATAAATGACGAGAAGATTAAGTTATATACGAAAGAAGAGATGGAAAAGGATACTTTTTGGGATTCAGGAGCAAGAAACTTTTTTAAGAAGGTTAACGAGTTAATGCTAATTGAAGGAATTAAAGAAAAATTTTATTTACTTTATGACGATAATGATTTAGCAGTCTTGCTATTAACAGAAAAACAATATAGAGTAATAAAACACAGATACTTTGATAAAGAAAATGAACAGCCATATTTACCATAGTGATTCATTATAAATTATTAAATTACTCCAATGAAAGAAAAAAATATATATATAACAATCGTAGTAGAAGTAATGAAAATACTAGTATTTATTATTGGATTTATTATACAGTTTAGTTCTCTAAATTCAAAAGAAAATGAACAGTATGATAATATATCAACTCTTCAAAAAGTATATATAGTTGTAGCTGATACATCATATAATTACACTGAGCTCAACAAACTAATGCGTAAAATTAGCTCGAAGTTTAATTTGAAAATTGATACCTTAGGCAGAACATACGATAGTGATAAAGACTTAATTTGCTTGCCTGAAGATGATGAGGACGAAATATATGCAGGAGATTATTTCCCAAGGAGGTACTCAAGTGATTATATCAGTTTAGAGTATTTAGATTATTACAAAGAAGCAAACTTGAGATTAGAAGCCAAAACAATAGCATTAGTAGTTATGATAAGTAGCGACAAACTAACATCTGAAAGTATGTTGAGAAAAATCAAACAATATTCTAAAAATGCTTTTATTTTTGAAGGGAAAGTTGATTTTGGCTGTATGCACTAAGCGAACATGGATTGTATAAAAAACCAACTATTTCCATTATGGAAAGAGTTCAAAAGAAAGATTATGAAATCAGATTCAATAATAACAAAAACAAAGAGAGAATTTAATTCTGCTAAAATCATGGAGGATATTCCATGGTTCAAACAATTTAATTGGACAAAAGAAATATGGACTTCAAAAGATGCCTTAATTGATAAAGAAGGCGGAATTACCCACTTATTTTATGGTCAAGTATATAACAAAACCAAATTTGACATTATAAAGAATGGCTGGACTCATGAACATTGCGATATTTGTTTTAGTGGTGTTAGAAATGGTGATATTTGTTATACTCATGAGGGTGAAATGATTTGTGATTTATGTTATATTGATTTTATCGAAGAAGAAGTGTAAGACATGGAAAAAGGAAACATTAAAATTACCAGGACTAAGCAATTTGCTAATAAACTAAGGTCGATTAGTATTTTTATCAATAAAAAAGAAGTTGATTCTTTAGCCGAAGGTGAAACTAAAAACTTTGAACTTGATGCTGGTATAAACGAAATTTATGTTAAAATTGATTGGTGTAAAACCAAACCATTGAAAATAGATATTAGAAAGAATGAGACTCAAGAATTCATTTTAGGTTCAAATGCTGCTGAATGGAAAATTTTATTTTCTATTTACTATATTGCTTATAAGACAGAAAATTATCTTTATTTAAAGAAGAAATAATGGCAATAAAACCATGACCCAACACCCAACCTTAATTACAGAACGATTGATACTCAGGAGAATGGAACTCACGGATTTGCCTAATCTAATGAAGTACGCAAGTAACAAAAATGTGTCTGACAAAGTCTTCGGGTATCCCTTTCCTTACTTAGAAGAAGATGCTATTGCTCGTATGAATACAGTACTCGAAGGATTCAAGAATAAGAATAGGTTTATCTTCACCATCACCCAGAATGACGAGAATGAGCTAATAGGGGAGATAGGTATGAGATTGGAAACTGAGCACAATAAAGCCGAAATTGGTTACTGGATTGCTGAGCCATATTGGGGAAAAGGAATAGCTACAGAAGCGGTTGCAGCTATACTCAAATTTGGATTCGAAGAAGTGAAACTTAATAAAATCTTTGCAACTTGTTTTGATGGAAACGATGTATCTGGCAAAGTGCTTGAAAAAAATGGTATGATACTAGAGGGAAATCTCAAACAAGAGTATTTTTTCAAAGGCGAATACAGAGATAGCCTACACTATCGCATGACAAAAGATGAGTATATGAACTTGTAAGGATTTCTTACAAGTTCAAAGTTTAGAGAAAATGACCTTGCTTTCTCCTTTGTTAAATATTGTCCGTAAATTTGCATTATCGCTTTAATCTTTTCTAAAATTAAATAAAATGTACACCTAATGTTTAGACATCAAGGTAAAAGCAGAACCTTTGAGCATAATCTGCAAATAGCTACAGTCCTTTCTTTTGTTGCTGGAATGGTCAATGTAACTGGCTTTTTAGCAATAAAACAACTTACTACTAATGTAACAGGGCATTTTGCACTTTTTATAAATGATGTTGCTAATTTTGAATTTTGGAAAGGGACTATATACTTCCTATATATTTTCTCATTTCTATTTGGCTCATTTACTTCCAGCTTTCTTATTGAAAAGTATAGAGCTAATAAGAAACTTAATGTATATGTACTTCCTACTCTTATTGAAATAGTTTTGCTATTGACTATCGCTATTGCTAGTGATTTTCTTGAGTTGAATTACCCAGACTTAATTGCTTGTGTCTTGCTATTTGCTATGGGGGTGCAGAACTCATTCGTTAGCAAAATATCAAAAGCAGTAGTGAGAACGACTCACCTTACGGGTCTTTTTACAGATTTAGGAATAGAGCTTTCACAATTGTTTTTCCCCGAAACCCATCCCGATAAAGTTAAAATCAAACGAACGATAAAACTCCGTTTATATATAATTTCCTTTTTCTTTCTTGGTGGTATTGTGGCAGGTATTCTGTACTCTACTTTTGATTTAAAATTCAACGTTTTGATATTTGCAGCTGTTACTTTACTAATTAGTCTGTTTTATGATGATATTCGCTTTAGATTAATAAAAACAAAACGTAAGTTTATGTAGATATTTGAGAACGGTAATTATTCTCTAGTCTCCTTAATTCGCACTCCATTTTTATCAGTACAATGTCTTACTGAAATAAGATCATTCTTCATTTCAATTCCTACATCATCTAATTTATAGCTGAAAAAAACGAAGCCATTTCTCTCATTATAATAATATACAGCAGAGTATTTTTCATCATTTAGATTATATGCTTCTATTTTCCAAGCGTATGTGATTTCATTAAGGTATCTACCATATTCTAGCTCCTCTATTACTTTAAGATAACCCTTCATCGTTTTGCCATTTGACAGTGATTGCTCTACATATATAGAATCACCAATAGTTATTGGGAATTTTACCTGTGGGTTTGGTATATTTTCTGTCTCAGCGAATACCCCTCTATTAGGCGATGTTACCATAACCCCTGCTGAGTCTTGGACACAATATCTTGGTTGGTAGAAAATAAGATTATGCTCGAAATAAACCCAGTCAATAGAATCTAGATTATTTGTGCATCTATTTTCAGAACTATGTAACTCAATCCTTGCAGCACCATTTGCATTAGTATATTTTATCTCAAATTGAAAATCATTAGAGTTGAAATAAGGGTTTGCGTTGCAACCAATAGCTGCTAAAATAATTAATATTATATATTTCATAATTGCTTCACTCCACAAAAGCCTCTGGAAACCAATCCATCTCATTAACATGAATTGAATATAAATATGTTGTTAGATTCATTACTATTCCTATATCATCAAGTTTGTAATCCAAATAAACAAATCCGATTTTCATAGAATAATAATATACAGCACTGTATTTTTTGTTATCAATATTATATGCTTCTATTACCCATTTATCAGCTTCTTTCGTATCGTTTCCGTGTTGAATCTTGCCCCTTACTTTAAGATAGCCCCTCATCGTTTTACCGTTAGAAGTTGGCTGTTCTACATATATCGAATCGCCAATAGTCGGTGGATATTTGATTTGAGGATTGGGTACATATTCAGTTGCTGCGAATACCCCTCTTTTGGGCGAAGTCACCATCACCAAACTTGAATCTTGTATGCAATATGCCTGGTCTAAATATGTGATTTTATATTCTTTGAATACCCACTGAACAGAGTCCATTTTATCAGCCCTTCTATTCTCAACACTATGCAGTTCGATGGTTTCGTAGCCTTGGGCATTGGTGTACTTCACTTCATATTTAAAATCGGTCATCCTAAAGTATGGCTTAGCAAAGGTACTCATAGTTAGTAGTGCTACTATTAGAATGTATTTCATTATCCTTTCACTCCTCAAATCACTTAAAATTCATGATAAATGATTGTCGATAAATCCATTTCTATTTCTTTGTCATTTAACTTATAATTTAGATAAACAAAGCCATTTATCTCGTTGTAATAGTATATAGCTGAGTACTTATCGTCATCTAGATTATACGCCTCAATTTTCCAAACGTCATTATTATTTGTGTTTTTCCCATGCTTTAAAGTATCTGTAATTTTCAGATAACCCTTCATAGTTTTACTATTAGATAATGTTTGCTCAACATATATAGAATCGCCAATTGTCGGAGGATAATTAATTTGAGGATTGGGTACATTTTCAGCGGCAGCGAATACACCTCTTTTAGGCGAAGTGACCATAACCATATTCGAATCTTGTATGCAGTAAACTTGGTCTAAATATGTAATCTTATATTCTTTAAAGACCCATTGGATTGAGTCTTCTTTATCAAATCGATTAGCAACACTATGTAATTCTATGGATTCTGGTCCTTCGGTATTTACATACTTCACTTCATATTTAAAATCGGTCATCCTAAAGTATGGCTTAGCAAAGGCACTCATTGTGAGTATTGCTATTATCAATATGTACTTCATAAATAACCGCCTTTGCTATTGATATAGGAAGAATGATACCAAATTTAATAAATAAGTTGGTTATATCAAAACAAAACGGCTCAGCCAATTAAGAGTAAGCCGTTACTAATTAACTAAATACTATCACATTCGTCCAATAATCCTTAGAACGAAAGCTCCGCTCCTATGAAGAAGTTACGCTCTGCACCACCGAAGAACTGACCACCTTCGCCAGCTGCTGCATATAGATTATTCGTCAAGTTATTAATCTGTAAATGAACTCTTATCCCCTGTGTACCCATAAAATCACGAAAGTTGTATGATAGATTTGCATTCATAAAGTAGTAAGAATCTACCTTATTGTCTGCATAGTAGCCACCACCAAGATTAGTTTTTACACTTGCGTTAGTAGTTAGTAAATCACCAAAATTATCAGTTGCAAAACTACCAACATAGTTAGCTGATAGCAGGAAATTAAATTCACTTATCTTATAGTTTAGAGTGAAAGCACTCATTATATCAGGGAAACCCGCTATTCTGTTACCGTCTAAAGCGATTGTTGTTCCGTCTTTCAATGCGAAATTATAAGTTACGATTTTATTCTGGCTGAAAGTTCCGTTAGCATATAAATCCAATCGTCCATTGCTATTGTCAAATGCTTTTACACCAGCTTCGAGTTCTATTCCATAGTGCAAAGTCTGCTCTGCATTTCCATCTATTGGTGCACCGAACTGGTCTAACTGACCGCTTTTTACTAACTCATCACGCAAATCCATCACATAGATATTCCCTGATAAATTATAAGTCTCTGAGATATAATTCCATCCAGTTTCTATGTTCAACATCTTCTCTGGCTTTACAAAAGGACTAGAGAAATCATACCCGAAAGCTTCATTGCCGATTGGTACTCTTCTGAACTGTGGTTTAGCACCTGACCATGCCTCACTAGCATTATATAGGTTCTTCATTCGCGGCTCTCTTTGTGTATATGCTGCCGAAAGATATACGTTTTGCTCAGGACTGTAATTCCAGTTAATACCCACTCTCGGGTTCAAGAATAAATACTCGACGTTGAATAGGTTATTACTGCCCGTAGTAGCTACTCCTTCCGTATTGGTGTATGGGTTAACTATACCAGCGAATTTGTCATTAGCGATGCGATATGAGTGATATACTAGTTGCGTTTCACCACTTACCATCAAATCTTCATTTATTTGATATTGGTTACGAGCGAATGCTGAGAATATATCTCTAAAACCATCATATTCGTAGAATTTGTAATCTGGGTCATATCCCTCTGGTAGATTCTCGGCAAACTGTAATTTGCCCCAATGGTCAGATTGATGAATACGAATCTCGGCACCAGTTGTCAGTACGTTACCCTCTGTCTCCCAAACTATACGAGGAATCCATCCACCTTGTTTATTGCCTACCCACGCTCTTATTAACGGATTGCCTGGACTAGTAGCACCAGGGTAAACCTTATCAAATCCATAGCTCGATGAGTCAGTATAATCAGTACCAGAATAATCGAAGTATCCGTTACCCTCGAAATAGTAGAGAGATGATTTGAAAGTCAGATTATCAGTTATGTACCAATCGTTTAGTAACTCTATATGTGGCGAGCTAAATTCTTCTATTTCTTGAGCTCTAGTAGTAGCACCCCATGCGAATTCTCGTCCATCTTTTCCGTGTTCCCAATAGCTGTAGTTCTCTCTACGCTTAACTGGGTCAGTAATGTAATCCTTTGGTAAACCTATATAAGATAGCCCGTCTCTTTGTGAACTTCCATAGATATTAACCTGAGTTTTTAGTTTCTCGTCAAACCTAATAGCTGTTAGAAAGTAGCTATTGAGATATGCAAAAGATTGGTCTCTATATCCTTCGGAGTTTATTTGGCTCATTTTCCCGTAGAAAGCATATTTCTCATTCACCAAACCTGAAGAATACTCTAACTTTAATTTGTTCGTATTAGTCTTGATTATATCGCTGCCGCTGAACTCTTGGAACCCATTCCCAGCGTAAAGTCGAATACCCGGATTGTTGATGAATGCTGTAGTAGTTAGGTTAATGCTCCCAGCTATGGCTGCCGCTCCGTAGTTAGCTAGCCCAGCACCACGCTGTACTTGTACCTCTCCCAAACTCTCTTGCAAATCAGATAGATTGATGAAATAAACATTGTGGTCTTCTGGGTCGTTTTGTGGAATTCCATTCACTAGTACAGAAATACGTCTTTGATCGAATCCACGCAACCGCAGATTAGTATAGCCAATACCATTTCCATTTTCTGTGAAAGTATAAATAGACGGCATAGATTGTAGAAGATTCGGCAAATCGATATTTGAAGTGGTCTTCTTAATATCTGCCTCGGTTATTTCGGAGAAAGGAACTGGCGACTGCCTTTCCTTTGCCTTAGTCGAAGTCACCGTGATAGACGGTGCTTGATACGTTCTGATGGTGTCTTTATCGTCCGCCCTAAGGTTGAAAACGGTACAGACGAAGCCAAGTAAAATTAGCTTTTTTAACATAATTAGCCCTACAAAGATTTATTAATAAATTAATTAAATCCGTCAGAGCCCTGATGAGCAAAATGCTTAGTAGATTGTAAACGTGGGTATATTCCACCGTTTTCCTACGCAGGTACTAACCTGATCAGGTGCAAGGAGTTTTATCTCAGCCGACCAAACTATTTGGTCAGCACCTCCAACGGGAATACAAATCTAATTAAGAAATAGGGAAGAAGCAAATGGGGGAGATGGGAGAGTAAGAATCATCCTTATTTAAGCTCGTCTATCCTGAGCGGAGTGAAGGATCCAGGATATTCGGGATTTGATTGGAGTAGGGACGTATTGCCTAGACTCTTCACTGCGTTCAGAGTGACGTGATTATTCACAACTCCTCAACTAAAACTCTAGTAGTCAAGACTTCAGCAAACTCGCCATTCAGATTTGCAAGAGTCGTTTGGTGGATTAACTCCGAATCGAACTTCACGCCATTAACACCAATTCTATCAAAAGTAGCTGTCGCATCTGAAACTAGTCTAGTATTATACCCGAGATTCCCAGCCATACGAACAGTGGTAGATACACAATGATTAGTCGTTAACCCCGCTATTACAAGCGAGCTAATTCCATTGCTTTTTAATTGCTCATCCAAATCTGTACCGATGAACGCACTATTGACAGATTTTATGATTTCTCTTTCTTCAGTCGTTGGCTCCAAACCTTCAATGTAGCCGAACCCAGATTTAGATTTATGTAAGGGCGATTCGTGGTTAGTTGAGCTATGTCTGATGTGGTAAATTGGTAATTCCAACTCACGCCATTTATTTAGCAAGAGCTTACAATTTGCTTCAGCATTCTTGTTGTTTCTATTGCCACCCCAATATTCCTCATCCTCGAATCCTTTTTGTAGGTCGATTAGGAGAAGGGCGAGGGAAGCGGTTGATTTATTCGTCATCTACTTACTCCGCTTATCCCACCAATACTTCTTGATAAGAAACACAACAATAACCAGAGCTATTATAGGGAAGATAATCTTGCCATAGAGAGCTAGATATTCTAATATCGACTCAAAGTTATTGCCGAAAACAACACCGAGATATATCAGTATACTATTCCAAATCAATGCACTGATTGCTGAAAGTATTACTGTTTTTTTGAAATTAAGGTCGGACATACCCGCAAAAAAGGAGATAACGGCTCTTGTACCAGATAAAAAGCGATTAGCTATAATTAAATAATAGCCCCATTTCCTGAACCATTCTTCAGGTTTTTCTAAGCTTTTTTGGTTGATGAATGGCATTTTGTTAGATTCTACAACTCCATGACCGAACTTACTTCCCAGATAGAACATAATCATAAACCCTGCTAATGATCCAGCAGTAGCTAATAACAGCAATGGAACAAACCCAATAGTACCAAGTGCAATGAGTGACCCCATAAACACCAGCACCGAATCACTCGGTGAGGGAGGGAAGATATTCTCGAGCATAGTGATGAAAAAAGCAAAGCCGAGTACCCAATACCACTCTAAATGAGAGAGGAACTCTATGGCAGCATCTAAACTGTGTAAACTTTCAAACATTATTTCTGTCTTTCATATTAGAAAAAATCAATTTACTTAATCATTAGTTCTTTTTTTAGAAATAATGCTTGGAAATTAAATCTCAACAGAATAATTTTGAATTCAATTTTGAACCCCGTTTTAAAATTACATGACAAAAACAACAAACATATTGACCAATAATTACATCTCAAAGGCTAATCGAATGCCTCAGATGTGGTATATGCCTATGCTCAAGCAGAGTATTATGCATCACCATATTTCTATGCGCTAATACCGCATAACCTATTCTCCCGTAGTCGTCAATATTTGTTTATCTGAAAAAATCTAAATTGTTTTTGTTGAAATGGAATTATTATCTATTCTCGCTTTGATTAGCGTATTCGTTTTCTCTATTAGTGCTGCTCTATCGTCTATCCAAAAGAAGTACGATATGTTCGGTATTTCATTTGTTACCTTTGTTACTGCCGTAGGCGGTGGAACTGTCCGTGATTTGCTTCTCGGGTGTCACCCACTATTCTGGATGGAAAATCCTTGGTTCGTAGTAGTTATAATGGCAGGTTTGGGATTTACTTTCCTACTCAAAAAAAGAATTCTGATACTAAAGCAGACTTTCTTCCTATTCGATACTCTTGGTATTAGCTTGTCGGCTATATTGGGTACACAAAAGGCAATTGACTTTGGGGTGAGCCCATTCATAGCTATTTTCTTCGGATTAGTAACGGCTGTCTTCGGTGGGATAATCAGAGATATGATGACTAACCAGATACCACTGGTTTTCAGAAAGGAGATATATGCATCCGCGTGTCTAGCTGGTGCGTTCATCTATATATCACTGCAATATATAGGTGCACCTACTTGGTTGCTTTATGGAGTACCGACTGTCTTCATATTCGCTATTCGAATAATATCGATTAAGTATAAGCTATCACTTCCGAGGGTGAGTTTATAAATTCTTGTGACACCCAGAGGATTGCTAATAATAGTCTATGTTGAACTCTATAAGTTCAACTAAATTTTATAACCTATATGAATCGTTGGAAAAAATGAAATAATTTGTTGATTATAATTCTTTGTCTCGAATGATACGTCATTAATTGGTATATTATAGTCAATGCTAAACCATGGTGCTAAATATAGGTTACGTAAAGCATTTGAAGCATTTTCGAACATAAACCAACGATAACCTAGGTGAGCACCAATACCGATAATTTTCTGGTTTTGTACCTCACTACTTTCAAGCAAGTTTATTCGATTAGTAGAATATCCCAATCCAATCCCCGTAAACCAAGTTTCATTTTCAGTTAGCAAGTAATTTACTTTGACGCCTACTCCTTGAGTTTTTATTTGGAAACCTTCATTACCATTAAAACCAACAGGCTGCATAATCCCAAAAACACCAAGGTCAGTCCTAATTCTGGAATTAAGATATATACCATGAAATGAATATCCTTGCAATGCAAAAGCGATAGGATCTATCTCCACTTCAAAATTACTATCTTCCGGATTCTTTTGTGCTAAAACGTTTAAAAAAGTAGATATAAAAAGTAAAGCAAAAACTATATTTTTCATTTCGGATCTATTTCCAAATAAGTATTACATATTATTTAAATTATGTTCAGAAAAACAAATTGAGTTTAACCATTTTTCGTAGCTTATTCTAGCTGTGTTCTTTTTTTAAATTTTCCCATATAGAACTAATATTTGATTCTCCTTGATTATAATTAACTTGAGACCCAATCTCATATATCATGTTTAATGGCGTTATATTTACTTTCCCAGAATCGGGGTACTCAACAACATCAATCCCTTGAGTGGTCTTTATATCTAGATATATACAAGAAGTTTGCTCATGATTATAGAACTGATGAGCTCCTGATGGTCCTATCTCGAAGAAGACTAACTCCCCAGATTTAATTATTTTCAATCCATCTTCAGTTCTCAAAGTAAGTGAACCTGAGATGATCATAATTAGTTCTTCAGCATTTCTATGAAAGTGATAAGGGAATGAATATTTACCTGGTTCGAGTAGTCTTATATCGAAAATCATTTGGTTGGAATTGCAATACTTTCCCAATCTAGGTACTAATGTTTTCAATTTGAATTCATCAAGAGCCGTATTATCCGTTTGATAAATCAAAGAATTAGGGTTAATTAATGTTGGCATAATTTTCAGATATTATTGTTGACAAAAATAATATTTATGACAAAAATAGACAAGAAAATTTTATTGAAGTGCAAAAAAAAATTAGGTTGTACTTTCGCTTTAATATATCTCTTCCCATAGTTCAACTTTTTTACCTTCAACATCAATTATATGAACAAATTTACCCCTTACTTCGTGTTACTTATCCATTCATTTACAATTATTGACAATTCTTCTATTGCACCTTCGATATCATTCAAACTTTTAAAAGTTATAATGGCTCTGTCATTTTCTTTCCAAACTAACAGTTTGCTTTTATTTTCAATTAGTTTATTCTTCGGTTGTTCCTGCTTTTTAGCTCCTATATGAAAAATCAATTGCACTTGTTTAGTAGGTGGTTGAACTCTCATTGTGATTCTGTCTTCATTGTCAAAACAATAGTTTGGACCATTCCATTTTATATTCTCTTTCAAATCGTTATTTGCATTCAATATACAAAGTCGCAAAATTTCAATCTCATTTCTAAATGGGTGGTTTATTTCATCTAATAAGTTAGAAACTTCAGTACTTAAGTTAATTTCTTTTTGTGCCATATTGTTTGGTTCTTTTGATGTAATTAAATAACTGTTAAACCAACAAAGTAACAAAATTCCTTTCAAATCCCCCACAAAAAAACCTCGAACATTGTCCGAGGTCTTTTAAAAAATAAAGTTTACTTTATGCAGTGGCTCTAGCTTACATCAGTCTAAATCTATTTTATCACCTACTTGACCACTAGTCCATTTATCAATATAATCAAGATTTAGAGAAAGTAGTAATACTTTTGCTTTATTTCTTTTTAATCCAGAGTTAACTGCTTCCATCATTTCAATTGATTTTTCTGGTAAATATTTTGCCCATGTATATACCACAGTATAATCATAACCAATTTCATTCTTCAATTCAGCTTTATTAATATTTGAAACCCGGTCTAAAAAGTCATTAATATTTGAAAATCCAATATCCTTACTGTTAGACTTAGAAAATTCTTTTTTCCCCAGATCTTTTAGTTTATCCCTTGCAGTGATTTGACACCCTTCACCTCTATTACTTATAATTAGATAACCTTCTTTGTTAAACACCATTATCCCTGGTACTCCGATATTTTCTTGAAGGTAATTGAAATTTGCTTTTGTGGATGCGACTAAAAGCATATCTTGCTTTGTTTTTAAACCATCCCAAGATTTAATAGTTTCAGTATTTTCAATTTTAGGTTGTTGAAAACCTGCCATATTTAGCAACAATGATTTCCAATTAATAGCCAAATAGACAATTGCCATCAATGCAATACTAATACTGATAATAATGATTTTCTTTTTCATGTAGGTTCTATATTTGTTTTAGTTTACTAAAATGGACTTCACTATCGACTTATACGAAAACTAATTCCTATTTGTTCCCCACAAAAAAACCTCGAACATTGTCCGAGGTCTTTTTAAGAGATATTCACTTTAAACGATCTTTTATTTATTCAATTCGGATTAATTGCTTTTCCACCGGTTTTGAATTCCCATATTTTTCGTTGAATACCTTGACCATGTTTTCATAATTGTCAGTTAGGTCAACTTGAATTTTATTATCATTTTTTTCTGCGTCCAAAACGGCTCCGACAATACCAGTTCTTGCAACATCATTCTTATTGATATTCCAGTTAAAAGTCAAATCTCCAATATAATATATTTTGTTGGGTTCTAAATCTACAGTTAAATAATTGTCAGGAATATTTTTTTGATATTCATTGTATTGAAGTAGGGAGATAAAATGTTTTCCTTTTGGTAATTTCATAAATACATATCCGTCTTTTTCAACCCAAACAGCATTATTCCCCCATAGTCTTTCATTCCAGAGAAAATTCCACTTCGTATTTATATTTTCTCCATTATTTTTTATAAATGCACGAGCGATTATGATGGCTTCATCATTATTCATTTCGGTTGTTTTAAGTTGTCCACTACCACAGCTAATCAAAAAACCTAAAAAGGGGAATATTAAAAAAATTAGTTTATTTCTCATTGTTGTTTGTTTATTTTTTTGTCAAATGTTTTTATAACCACTCAAATATAAGAAAATCCTCACTCTAAACCCACAAAAAAACCTCGAACAATATCCGAGGTTTTTTTAAAAATATAATCTATGTTGTTAGAGCTTAGTCTGTGTATGCAGTTGCTCTTGCTTCAGTATATTTGAATAAAATATATGCTTCTGCTGTCATAGCTGTTGGATTCAAATTGTGGTACAGTGGTATCTCTACGCACCTCCATGGCTACTCCAAGTTATTCCAACACTTTTTATTTTAGCTATCCGAATCATCTCGATAAAGTATAAGCTATCGCTGCCGAGGGTGAGTTTGTAGGGTCTCAAATTATGATACCTGAGCGAAGTACTTTGACTTGTAACAGCAACCATCGATGTTGAAATAAATTTCGACTCGTATTTTAAATTTCGATAAAGGAGGATCTGAGCAACATATCCATAGAGAGAGTTTTAGGAGTTAGCTGTTTACCTTTAGCCCTGTATTGGTTTTTACCCTTTTAATTAGTTTTGTAATTTCAAACCAAATTACTGTAATAAAACCAATGGAAATACATATTAATAATTGAGCTAAATTCAAGGTCTCAAAATTAAAAAAAGTTGTCAATGGGCTTACATAAATGATTAGTCCTACAATTGCGATTGTTATAAAAATTATAAATAAAACCATATTGTTCTTATACTTCAAAGTAGTTAATATAGAATAATAAAATGAGCGGTTTACTAAAGTTAGGAAAATATTTGCTGCTATCAAAACTGTAAAAGTCATTGTCCTTACGAGTGCCTCGTCGTAACCATTAATAACTGAATATTGGTAAACGAATAAAGTCCCAACCGTTATCATTAAACCTTGTACTATACTTATGGATAGTTCTTTCCAATCAAAAAATGTAGTTGTCAATGCCTTCGGTTTCCGTAACATTGTATTCTTTTCTATTGGTTCATTTTCGTAAATAATAGAACAAGTTGGTCCCATTATTAGTTCTAAAAAGATAATATGGATTGGAGAAAAAATGTTGGGGTAAATCCATCCTAAAGCTAAAGGAATAAATACAGTTAGGATTATTGGGATGTGTATAGATATAATGTATTGTATTGCTTTTTTTAGGTTAGTATATATTTTTCTTCCCATTGCTATTGCATCAACCATTTTAGATAGATCATCTTCTAATAAAATCAATGAGGCAGCTTGTTTAGCTATTTCCGTCCCTTTTTTACCCATAGCAATGCCAATGTGTGCAGCTTTTAAGGCTGGTCCGTCATTCACGCCATCGCCCGTCATTGCTACAATTTGATTGTTGGATTTTAATGCATTAATGATTTTTAATTTAGCTTCGGGAAACATACGGGTAAAAATAGCAGTATTCGCAACACATGTTTGTAAAGCAGCCTCATCTAATTTCATCAGCTGATCACCTGTAATACTATTTTCATAACCCCTAAATCCAATTTGTTTTGCAATGGCTGTGGTAGTAGCCGCATTATCACCTGTTATAATTTTTATATCGATACCAGCGTTATAAAAATCTTCTAATACTTTTTTAATGTTCTTTTTTGGTGGGTCATAAAAGGCAATAATGCCTTTAAATTTAAATGGCAAATCTTGTTGTTTTACAGGGTAATTGTCACTTGTAAAGTTTGATTCACCTACTCCCAGCACTCTATAACCATCAATTGCTAAAAGCTGAATAGCCTCATTTATTTGTTGTTTTTCGGTTTCTGTTAGGTTTGAAACATTCATCAATTTTTCGGGTGCACCTTTTGCTGCTATAATTCGGTTGCCTTTATCGTCCTCAAATATATGTGTCATCATTGGTGGTTTGCCACCTAATGGGTATTCATGTATAAGTTTGTAATTGGGTCGTTCATCAGAATGTACCATTTCTTTATAGGTTTGATGAAGTGCTACTTCCATTGGGTCAAACGGAATAGGTTCGCTTGCCCACATTCCCAATTCTATAAGTTCTTTTTCATCCTCTGTTAATTGGTCGTTGGTATGAGATATTTTATTTGAAGATAGCAAAAAAAGTTTTACCAAACTCATTTTATTTTCTGTAATTGTTCCTGTCTTATCGGTACAAATAACAGTGGCACTACCTAATGTTTCAACAGTTTTCATTTGTTTTACCACAATACCCATTTTCATTAAACGCCATGCACCCAAAGCCATAAAAGTTGTAAAAGCAACTGGAATTTCTTCAGGTAAAATACTCATGGCCAATGTAAGCGACTGTAACAAGCTATTCAATAAATTCTGAGAATGCCAATAATTGATTGCCCAAACAATTACAAAAACTACAACTCCTGCTATTGCCATCTTCTTTACGAAATTTGCAATTTGAATTTCTAATGGTGTTTTTTCTTCACTGATACTTTCTAAACTAGTTCCAATTCTACCTAATTTAGTTTCGTTACCAATATCTGTTATTGTGGCAATAGCTAAACCACTGGCGACAGTAGTGCCACTATAGATATAATTATCTTCTTTGCTCTTATCTTTAAAAACAGCAAATGATTCACCAGTGAGTATCGATTCGTTTACTGAGAAATCATTTGAATGAACAATTATGCCGTCTGCTGTAATTAATGTTCCCTCTTCTACAATCAGACTGTCACCATATACCAAATCTTTGCTTTTTATTTCTTGTATGTTTCCATTGCGGATAACTTTACAATAGGGCTGTGAAAAGTCCTTCAGTCTTTCTAAAGCATTTCTGCTTCTAGAATCCTGATATAATGAAATTGAGGTGATGAATATGATAGCAACAACAAGAAATGCTCCATCCCCAGTTTCGCCGCTGATAAAATAGATGGAAGCTGCTACCAATAATAATATTGTCATTGGTTCTTTGCCAATGCGTTTTAGGGTGTCTAAGAAGTTGTTTTCTTTTTTATAGTCTAATTTATTTTGTCCAAATCTTTCCCTTGCAAGAATTACCTGCTCGTTTGTCAAACCTAATATGTCGAAATTATTTGCAGGCATTGTCAAAGTTAGTCTATGGTGATTTGAGGTTAGTTAGGGTTGCAGCTAACTTTCTAACTATACGAATTATCATATATCTAGTCATTACTTATTATAATCCAAAAATACGACAATTCATTTAAAAATACTAAACACACACAAAAAACCTCGAATATAGTCCGAGGTCTTCACAAAATAGATTTAATTCAATAATGTCTTCCTAGCTTATTCTGATTTGTATAATCAATTCATTTTATACTGTTCTCTGTATTCTGAAGGACTTAGACCTTCTTTCTTTTTGAATAATCTTGAAAAATATTGAGGGTAATCGAAACCTAATTCATAAGCAACTTCAGATATACTTTTATTTGGCTTTAGCAATATATCTTTCGCGATATCAATCAAATATAGTTGCAGGTGTTCTGTTGTGGTCTTACCAGTTTCTAACTTTAATGTGTCACTTAGATATCGCTGAGAAACAGACATTTTGTTAGCCAATTGTTCTATACTAGGAATTCCATTTTGTTCTAATTGACCTGATTCAAAATAGATTTCAAGTTGCTTATTGAATTGCTCTAGTAAATCATTTGATAGCTCTTTACGGTTAATAAATTGTCTTTCGTAAAATCGGTTAGCATATTTTAAAAGGGTGCTTAGCTGAGAAATAATAATATCTTTACTAAATTCATCTTGGTTGTTATGGTATTCTATTTCTATATTCTGAACAATTGATTCTAATAGTTTCTCTTCTTTGGGTGATAGATGTAAGGCCTCATTTGCTGTGTAAGAGAAAAAACCATATTTGTTGATTTGTCGAGTTAACTCAGTCCCTTTGAGAAAATCTTCATGAAAGTTAATTGAAAAACCTTTTTGTTCAAAAATTACACTACTGTCCCATTGCACAACTTGTCTGGGAGCCAAAAAAATCAATGCTCCATTTGTAAAATCATATTTTGTTCTTCCATAATTCAGATTACCTTTGATAATCTTTTTGAGACTTATGGAATAGCAATCATTTGAAATAGGAGGTGAACTTTCTTTAGGGCATGTAAGAAAACTATCACCGTACGCTGACATTACACTTAGCATAGGATGCTCAGGCCTTGGTAGTTCCATGTACTCGAAATATTCTGATAAAGTCTTGAAGTGTTTCATATTATCTGTCTTTTTTTTCAATAACTAACAATTGTTTATTATAGGCTTCTATTCTAGAATGGGCCGTACCGTCTATCAATAAAATTATGACAAGCATTGCAATCGTAGTGATACTTATTGCTCTCCAAGTCGGAGTATCTAAAAATATAATTAGTAAGGCAGCTACGGTAATTATAAATGGTATAATCTTAAAAACGATAGTTTGATATTCATTCAGAGTACTTTCCACTCTTTTGAGTTCAGATTCAACAAAAGCTGAAGCATCATTTGTGTATGCTATTTCGAATTCTTTAACTCTCGATTTATTTGTGAAAAATAATCCGAATCCTATTATCAAAAGTAATATACCTGCTACAAGAGTAGGTGTTATATATGCCTTAGCAATATCAGTTTTCCCTAGTTGCCAAAACCCAACGCTTGACAAAACAAATATAAAACCAAACAGTATAAAAAATTGAGTTGAAAAGACTTCTGCTTTTGCCCAATCAGTTGCTATTTTTAATATTTCCATATTTTCTTTTCTTTTATTTATTCAACAAATTAATTAAAATTCCACTTTAAACCTGTTTCTTTTTCAGATAAATCCCATAATCTTTTAGATACAGTTTTATCTTTAGCATGAAGTTCTAAGTGATGTGCTCCTACTGGGCCAGTCCAGTAACTTCTTCCTGTTGGACCATAAAATCCTTTTTGATCAAGTTTCTCTTCAGTAGCGCACATCAATTGGGGGTACGCACCTTTTTCAGCTGATTGTGTAAAGGGAGACAATTTCATCAATCCGAACATTAATCTCATCATTAAACTACCGCTAGTATCGATTAGAGAAGTTCTAGATGAACCTGGGTGACATGCATATATTTTAACATCAGACTTACCAACTTTCTCCAATCGATTCTGTAATTCATAAACAGACATAATCTGAGCTAATTTACTTTGGCTATAAGCATTGTTCCCTGTATAATCTTTATCCCAATTCAAATCGTCAAATTTGATTGTTTTAATCCCCATATTGTACCCCATAGATCCTACTGTTACTATTCGACCTTTAGATTTTTCTATAATAGGATATAATAATGCTTGCAAAGTAAAATGCCCGAAGTGATTCACTCCTATTTGACTCTCCCAACCATCTCTAGTTATGTTTTGAGTTGGTACTTGTGCTATAGCAGCATTACAAATAAGAGCATCGATGTGAGTAATACATTTAAGTACTTCTTCAGCCGCATTCTTTACAGATGCTTGTTCTGCTAAATCCATCTGAATATAAGAAACGTCTATTTTATTACCAAGTTGTTGTTGTAACGTTTTAATTGTTTCTTCTGATTTTTTAACATTTCTGTTTAGCATTACAACTTTAGCCCCCTTCGATAATAGTATTCTAGCTGCTTCGAATCCAGTACCACTAGTAGTTCCAGTTATAACGAATGTTTTACCACTCTGAGAGTTCATCAACTCTGGTGTCCATCCATCTTTGCCATAATTATTAGTATTCATCTTTATTTTCCTATTTATTGAAAAGAATTATACAAAACTAAGTGTAATGAATACAAATGATTTATACATAAATTCGAATCTTGTATACTTTTTGGTTTGTTATAAGATTCTAATATGTTCTCTCTAACCGAATAATCTCAATAAAGAATAATCTATGTCAGAGCTGGGGGATTGGAGGGAGGAAATTATGTCACTCAGAGGACACTAAGTGTCCGAATAGTCCAGGTAGCTCAATAGGATTGAATATACAGCCTACGGGGCAGTAATTTACTATGTCATCCCACGGCTACAGATATAAGTCACTACACAGCTTATTATTAGGTTTTAGCTTTTATTGTTCTTCTATTATGGATTGCCCTTTCGATTTGTCTCCTGATGTCCATTCCCAACTTTCGTGAAGTCGGATTTTTCCATTTTCAAGAAATTCAGGTCTTGATTTACAAATCCCAGTCATAATTTCGTTTCTATTATTTACTTGATGGTAACGCATATCTATATTCCCATTTTCATCTACAATTCCTATTAGATGCCCCATTTTTATCTTACCACCAGAATATTCAGATGTCAGAATGTTTCCCGTCTGATTATATTTAAAAACAGTTTCGCTAGATGTTTCACCATTTTCTGAATTCACAATGGGTCTGAATATCTTTCCGTTATAATCTATCATCATTTCTTCTCTTAACCACTGTTTCCAATACAACTCTTTTCATTTAGTTATTACACCAAATATACGAAAAACCTCATACTAGACCTCACAAAAAAACTCGAACAAGGCCCGAAGTTATTTAATAAAAACCAAACTAAACCTTGCCTTGCTTAATTACAAATTACTCTGCCAATTCATAGTTTCTTTTTGCCCACATTTTACATGGTTTTAGCCATTTATCAGAGGCAACATACAAAAAACCATGTCTTAAACCTGTGTTAAGTTCAATTTCTTTAAATCGACTAACCTTTAACTTTGATGTTTCTTTCCTATCAATTGCCGATACACCGTAATAGTCAGATTTGTCGTAAATTGTAAGGATATTGCCACAAAAATTTATCTCACGAATTTCTTCAATATCTGATTTTTGAAAACAACCAATAAATACAAAATTTAATTCAGGATTCTGTGCATAAGTTGATACAAATTGTGCTATGTATCCTCCTTTAGAAGTTCCAATAACCGTAATTTGTTCGGGCTTAATTCCGCTTAATATTAAACTATCAATTTGTAAAACGACTTTTTTAGCATAATCTATTACGATGGTTTGAGGTTGTCTTTTTTCACTAAATACTATAAACCCATCTTTTCTAAATGATTCCAAAATTTCATTGTATTCTACTTTTACATTGTATTCTTTTGAAAATGTACTTTCGGGGTTTTCCTCTAAGAATTTATTGTGAAGAAAAAAGATATACTCTTTTTCATTAGAGCCATCTTTTCCTTTGCTACAAGATATACAAGCAACAAAAATTAATAGTATAAATGTAAATCTGTGAATTTGTTTCATTTGTAAATCTAATAAATTAAATTAAAGTATTAGGAATCCAGTTCGTTCGTTTAGCTACACCTAACTTCCCAAATATACAAAAAACCTCGAACAATGTCCGAGGTCTTTTCAAATATTAGTATATATGTACCAAAACTGAAATTTAATTATAATTATTCTTTAGGAGCTCTGTAGAATATACGGCATCCAAAAGATTCAGTAAATGGATTTGAAACTTGTTTTCCTTCAAGTAGGTCATCCACGGCATTTGCGACAAAAGGATTTGCTATATCAGGCTGTTCGCCATTGTCATCTATTGATCCAGTATATTTTACGACCCATTCTGCATCCTGTTTCCATATCACATAGGCGGTGGGGGGGTGTTCTGTACCAAATAATTGCCCTATCTTTTGATCAGCATCATGTAAGTAGGGATAATTGAATTTATCTTTTTTCGCTTTTTGTTGCATCATTTCGAATGATTCCTCTTTGTATAATAATTCATCCATTGAATTGATTGCAAAAACTGGTACATTCAATTTAGAATATTTAGTATTCAAGTCGTTCAATCGTTCTGAATACAATTTTGCAAATGGACAATGATTGCATGTAAATATTATAATAAACCCTTTTGCATCCATGTAATCTGTTGTAGAAACCATTTTCCCGTCTACATTTTTTAAAGAAAAATCTGAGATAGAATTCGTTGGAATTGGTTTGAAACTAAAAAAGAGCATACAAATTGGCAATAGTATTATTAAGGAAATGCTTTTATTTAATAAGTTTTTCATAGTGTTCTATTTTATTATAAAGGTTTTGGAATTAGTTTTTTTATTTATTTCATCCGTTAGTATCAAATGATAGACGCCACTTGCAAAGTTACTTACATCAATTCCTTTTGAAATATCAGGTCGTGGTAACATCAGAATAGTTCTTCCTAATTCGTCCATGATTTTAATGTAATATATCTCTGCATTTTCCTCATTCATTTTTATGTAAACGCCCTCAGTCGCAGGATTTGGATACACGGAAAATTGCGGTACAGGTTTTTCAATATTACCTATTCCTGATGTATTACCTACTACTACAAATTGTCCCATCATTCCGTCATCCTCATGGAGTGAAATATGACAATGAAACATAAAAGGATGAAGTGAATCGGCATAATCTTCAAACTTTGCAATGAATTTTACCACAGTATTAGACGGGACATAAACTACATCTTTCCAACCCGCATGTGTAGCGTCAGGAGCAGAGCCATTTATAGAAAGAATATTGAACTGCACATCATGTATATGGAATGGATGTCCAAAATTACCCGAGTTGGTGATCTGCCATATTTCTGTATTACCTAATGGAACAGTATAATCAAGTTGATTAATGTCAAATACTTTATTATTTAACAAAAATAATACGCCGGATGCGCCTTGATTCGGTCCATCTGCAATGGTTAAGTTACGTGTTATGTTTGCATTACCGGCTGGTATTGGAGTTACTGTTCTTAAAGCATTTGGAATGTCAGTGATTGGACTTGTCGTTTGTTCACCTATATTCAGATGTAGAAGATTGAAATCTTTCCTTGCCAACGCATTGACAAAAATGGTATTAGGTGGTAATATATCACCACCGGGAGTAGTCTGTGACAGAGTGGAATTATATGCTTTTAAATCTACACTTGTACCACTTTGTCCATTGCAGTCAACTAGAATTTCAATTCGTTCACCAGCATGAATAGTATATCTTGTTAATGGCACAGGTGCCGACAATAAACCACCATCACTGGTAATAACATAAAATGTCCGGTTGTCGCTAAATCCTAAATTGAAACTACGCTCTACGGCACCATTTAAAAACCTAAACCTTACTACTTGAGATGGAATCGTATATTGTGGCCTCAATGTCATATTTACCATGGCACTATCACCATAAGGTAGAATGGGCATCTGATTTGCTGAATTGAAATCTCTATCTGTTAACACTAATGGTATATCATCTATTCCATATTTTCTCGGTAATGGTAAGGCACTTTCAACGGAATCTCTTATGATAATCAAACCACCTATTCCTTTTATCATTTGCTCTTCCGTCATTTCATGCAAATGCGGATGATACCAATAGGTGGCTGCATCATTTGATACTTTCCAATAAGGTCTCCATACGGTACCCGGTGGTATTATCTGGTGTGGTCCGCCATCCATCACTGCCGGTAGGTGCATTCCATGCCAATGCAATGTTGTAGTATCGTTTAAATTATTAGTAACGTTCATTTGTACTACATCCCCTTTGTTCATAAACAAAGTAGGGCCCCAAAACTTTCCATTGATGCCACCAGTAATGGTTTGGTTTCCCGTACTTACTATTTGAGCAAAGGTGTCTTTTATTGCCAAATCAAAAGTAGTACCTGAAAGTGTGTCCGGTATCCAGAGGTTATTGTATTGTGCATTTAAACTAAAAATGCTTGATAGTAAAATAATAAGTATGTAGATGTTTTTCATTCTGTTTATTTATTCCTTTATAAATGTTTTGCTTAAAGTTTGTTTAGTGTTGTTGTCTGTTAATTGGATTGTATATATTCCTTTCGTAAATGTACTGATATCAATTCCATTGTTCAATTCTGGCTGTGGGAGCATTAGCATAGTTCTACCTAAAGCATCAGTAATTCTGATATAATATGCAGATTGATTTGGGTCACTGAATTTTACAAATATTTTTTCTTTCGATGGATTCGGATAAATGCTAAACTGATAATCAGTAATTTCAATAGAATTTACATCGGAGGTGTTTGCTACTACAAACTGCCCCATCATACCTTCATCTTCATGTACAGACATGTGGCAATGGTACATAAATGGATGAGTTGCATCAGAATAATCTTCAAATTTTGCAATGAAGCTGAGTGTTTCACCAGCTCGAACCAAAATGTTGTCTTTCCATCCTTTGTCGTACGCCTGCAAAGTTGTCGTACTGCCTGAACGGCTGATAACATTGAACTGTACATCATGTATATGAAATGAATGAGCGAGATTTGAATTATTCACTAGTTTCCAAATCTCAGTATTGTTATAAGGAACTGTTTTATTAATAAAGTTCAATTTAAATTGAACTCCATCGAAGGAGGTATTTGGAAAGCCATTTAAAAATCCATCTACAAATGTTATTGTACGAGTTATATTAGAAGAATTGGGATCTATTAATACATTTTTTATTAAGTTTGAGGGTATGGAAGTTATGCCATCCGTTATTGGAGCTAGAATATTAAAACGCAAAACATTAAAGTTTTTCCCGTTTAACGCATCAGTTGGTGGATGGGTGACAGGAGCACCGGAAATATCAGAAGCAAGTGAACTATTGTATGCTTTTAGATCAACCGTTTGATTCTGCTGGCCACCAAAATCAACCAACACTTCCACCCGTTCACCGGGAGATAGAAGATAACGAGTGAGCGGTACCGGATTATCCAATAAACCTCCATCAGATGCTATCACGAAGAAAGTTCGTGAATCTGAGAAACCTAAATTGTAAGTTCGTTGTGGAGAAGTATTCAACATCCTGAATCGAACTACTTGTGCAGGAACACCTAATTGAGGACTCAATACACCATTCACCATGAGTGAATCAGTATAGTTAGTTACATCAAACTGATTGTTCGATTGAAATCGTCTATCTGTAATCGCCAAAGGGAAATCATCCACACCATAAGTTCTTGGTAAAGGTAGCGCCGCTTCTTCTGGATCTCTGACTATTATAAAGCCACCAAGTCCTGCCGTCATTTGTTCTGTAGTCATTTCATGTAAATGAGGGTGATACCAAAATGTTGCGGCATTGTTTTTAACCTCCCAATATGGCTGCCATACTGCGTTTGGTGGTATTACTTGATGTGGTCCACCATCCATTACCGCTGGCAAATGCAATCCGTGCCAGTGTAGCGTGGTACTATCATTTAGATTGTTTTGTACGTTCATGTGGACAGTTTCACCTTTTTGAAATATCAAAGTTGGCCCCCAAAAATTACTGTTATTTATTCCAGCAGTTATGGTTTGATTGCCAGGACGAAATTGTGCAAATGTGTCTTGCAACATCAAATTGAAAACTGTCCCAGATAAGGTATCCGGTATCCAAAGGTTATTGTATTGAGCATTAGCATTATACATGCTTGTCAATAAAATTATGACAATTGTAATCTTTTTCATTTTGTTATTTATTTAATTATAAATTTTATAGATTAATCTTTAATAATTTTAAAGGTTCGATAGATTAGACAATTTTTATTTCAAAAACCTTCGGCCATAATTAAATATATTTATAGATTGGTTTTAGTTGTATATTAACATTGATGCACAACTCTCCAAATATACAAAATTCCTCCCATTACCCCACAAAAAAACCTCGAACATAGTCCGAGGTCGTTTAAAATTAAAATCTAGGTCGTTATGGTTAGTCTTAGTAATCAAATTTCGTCACTCAGAGGACACGAAGTGTCCGAAGAGTCCAGGCGCAAAAAATAGTTGAATATTACCCCTACGGGGCAGGTGTATATCTATTATTCAATAAGCTACAGATATTAAGCCACTACGCGGCTATTCATAAAAAGTAATCTTTTATTTTCCTAGAAATGCCCCAGGGGGCAATATATCTGTAGTAATTAGGAAGCGAAAGAGTTGCATTAACCTAATTATACATTGCTATAAAGATAAAGCCTATAGGTGAACTTGTATTACAAAAAATACTTTGGCTAATCTAAAGGGAGCATGTCTCTTAGCAGCAGTTTTCTAGTAATTGTTAGATAATTCCATCAAAATTTTAATTGCTTTGGCTGAGTCTTTTTTATCAACGAAGATATGGTCATGATAATACCCAGCAATTACGTTGCAGCTAATGTCAATTTTTGCTAGTTCCTTTGAAATAATTGCTGTTAAACCTACAGCATCAAGAGAAGAGTGAATCATAAGTGTAATCCAAGAAGCAATATATTCATAATTCAAGTTTAGCCTGTCTGCTATCTCTTTCCCAATTATTATAGTTGTTCCTTCCTTTTCTTTAAACTCACAGATGGTATCTTTTCGGTCAATTATACTAATATCTTTTACTGTGGAAAAGACATATTCTCCTGCATTAAGTTTTGGCGTCATTCCTTTTATTAGTACTGATAAATTAGTTTCACCAGGCATTTAGTGACTTCTTTTTAATTTTTGTAATTCATTTAAAGTAGCAATACCAACTTTACCCGCTGATTGTGGATTCTGACCTGTAACTAATCGTTGATCTACAACCACGTACTCATTAAATGGTGTAGTCTTCTCAAATATAGCACCTCGCTCCTTTAATTTATCTTCTAACATAAATGGAACTACATTTTCTAGTTTTACTTTTACTTCTTCTTCATTTGTAAATGAGTTTATTTTCTTACCGTCTACTAGGTAGGATCCATTGCTCAATTTAATATTTACAAGTCCTGCTGGGCCGTGGCATACAGCACTTACGATACCATTATTTTCATAAATCTTAGTTGCTATTTTTGCAATTTCTTTATTGTCTGCAAAATCCCACATAGCTCCGTGACCTCCTGCAAAATGAATTGCTATATAATCATCAGGATTTACTTCATTTGGCTTTTTTGTATTTTCAATCTTATTGCGATATAAGTCATTATCCCAAAACTTTTTATTTATAGAATCATCCATATCAAAAGCATCTACAGGTGCTTTACCTCCTTTTGGACTAACAAAATCTATTTCATATCCAGCAGAATGTAATACTTCCCACGGATGAGATACTTCTCCTAGATAGTATCCTGTCTTTTTTCCTGTGTTCCCTTTTTCGTTATGACTTGTCACTACGAATAATATCTTTTTTACTTTCTCTTCGATTTTAGTTTTTGAGTTTGATTCACTTGACTTGTTTTTATTTGTACAACTTATGAGAGTAAAAATAAATATTACAAGCAGTAAAAAAGTTCTGGTTTTTATAGTATTAAGCATATTTGTATTTTGATATTTATAAGGATAGTTATTTCTTAGTTAGAAATTATTGCTAGCATTTAAATACATACGAACGTTTATAATAAAAGGTTGAAATACACACAAAAAAAACCTCGAACAATGCCCGAGGTCTTTTTAAAAATATAATCTATGTTGTTAGAGCGTAGCCTGTGTATGTTTTATTTTATGTCATTTATTATTTCTTCATATTTATTTACTTCCAGAAGATTGCTAAAAGCAAGGATCATTTCATCATTAAACTTGTAGTCAAGTTTTCCTTTGTGTGTATCGTATATTTCACCAGCAATAAACCACCATTTCTTCTTTTCTGTCTCAATTTCGATTTTGTAGTAATAAGGCTCTATACCTTCTTTTACTTCAATCTTTTCAATTCGTTCATTAATTTCTGCTGTGAAGTCTGATTTCCCTATATCATCTAGGTTATGAATTTGTTTAATCCAAAATGTTTCAATCCCTAAAGATGTTTGTGATGTACTGAGTAAATAATTTATTTCTTCTATATGAAAACAAATTGAGTGAGCATATTTGAACTGAAATGGAACATCATCTAATTCGAAAGTTGGATTTAAATCAAGAAGAAATGAAATTCTGTCTAACCTTTTATTTATCACGGTGGAAATAAATTCCTGAATATTATTCCGATAATTTTGTATTTCTTCTTTCATATTTCCCAATTGAGACTATCTATTTTTGATTATCCAACAGCAGAAAAATTATATTATGCTGCCCATTTATAGGAATATATCAAAATCCGGGCTATTTATAGAATTTTTTATTTTAAATACAAAAAAGACCTCGAACATAATCTGAGGTCTTTTTAAAAATATAATCTAGGTCGTTTCTACTAGTCTCACTTTTCCTGTTCGTTAATAATTAATTTCAACTCTTCCTTACTTGGTAGTACGGTTTGGTACTTACTTGCAAAAATATTTTCATTGTGCTCTGGTAGAGTATATTCAACAACGGAGTTACTTTTATCTTTACAGAGAACAATTCCAATCGTTTTATTCTCGTTATCAAGCTTTATCTCTCGGTCA
Organism: Ignavibacteriae bacterium HGW-Ignavibacteriae-4; assembly: GCA_002839765.1. Lineage (GTDB taxonomy): Bacteria > Bacteroidota > Ignavibacteria > Kapaibacteriales > UBA2268 > PGYR01. The sequence goes on along the minus strand of PGYR01000003.1, from coordinate 72,366 downwards.
TAGTAATTTACGTACATTTGCATCTGCCCAAGATCCTGATGCTTTAGTTCTCCAATTTTTAGATCTATTAGAACGAAACAATTTAGAATTCGATTATAGAAAACCAAATCAATTCTAAAATGCTTTTCTTCGAAGGAGATTCGTTTTTGTCTTGCTACAAATGTAAAACCGTTGCCCAATTCTAGTAAAAAATTCTCAAGTTTATTAATTAACTCTTGCTCAAGTTCACTCTCTGAATAATTCGAATGCTCTGGTAAACCTAGAAATTCAAGTATATATGGGTCTTTTATTGCATCTTTTGGCTTTTCGAGTATTAACCCTTTCTCCGATAATTCAAGAACCTTATCTTTATCTCTACTCAATACCAATCTTGTATATAATGCTGAGTCATATTGACGTTGAAACTCTCTTACACTCCAGTTGTTCTTATGTGCTTCTATTTCATAGAACTTCCTTTCATTTTCATCATCAATTCTCATTAGTTTTAGGTAATGGGACCAACTTAAGTTGAATTTTTGAGACAGTGTCTCGGAATTCATACTTTCAAATACCGCAGACACCGTCTGCGATTTCCCATCTTTCAATACCGCAGACACTGTCTGCGGTATTGAATAAACAATATAAAATTGTCTCATTTGTTCAATATTCCTAACGGAGAATCCCTTCCCAAAATTTAAAGTCAATAGTTTCGACAGTTCTTTGACAACCTTTTTCCCATATTCAGCACGTTCATTGCCATTTTGTTCTTCTTCGACTAACATTCTTCCTATCTCAAAATAGGTAATAACCATAGTCTGGTTAACAGTTCGAACAACTTGCTGTTTTGCGGATTGTAATAAATCAACGACTTGTGAATAGAATTTTGTGTTTGAAAGAGATTTGCTCATAGGTCTATAAATATTGATAAATAGTATTATTGGAATAATTAATATAGTAATCTGTCCTATATTATTTCAAAGATAAATTCATACTTTAATATTCAACTTGTTTCACTCTACCCCACAAAAAAAACTCGAACATAACCCGAGGTCTTTGTAAAAATATAATCTATGTTACTGAGCTTAGTATCTGTATTCAATTGTTTTTTCTAAGTTTTTATTTAACCATTCTATTTTCAAACCAGTTTTATATCTTATCCCTCTTAAACTCTCTAGTGTCTCATATCCAATCACTGAATTTTGGCCTTTTGCATCAAAATATGTGTATCTACCTTTTGACTTGACTTTATCTGTCAATTCCACAATTTTTATAAATAAATCTGTGTCAACCCAGTCATCATCAATCTTCAAGTTCCATTTGTAATTTTCACTACCCAATGAAAATGATACCCACGCTTTCTTCTCTTCTATATTTACATAATCTTTTACATCTTCAAAAACTAATTCACCTCTTGTAATTCTTTCAAGATTTTTTATAATTTCTATATAAGATCCATTATCATAAATGGCTTCAGTATCAAAATCCCAACACTTATCACTTAAAGGTGTCCAAGGTTCACGTTCAAGAGTTTGTCCAAATGTCAGATACATTAATGAAAACGGTTCATCTAAAAACTCCTGTTCTTCCCATCTTGCAAGATCAGTTTTGTCAGTACCCTCATTTAGTTCGAACTCCAAATCTCTAAATATTTGAAATTGCTCTTCAAAAGAAGGGTTAGTAGGGACAGAATTATCTTTAAATCCTAATAATGTTAGAATTCCAAGAAGTAATATTATTCTCATATCGTGTCATCTAGTTAGTTAAATCAATCCAAATATAAGAAAATCCTCACACTACCCCACAAAAAACCTCGAACAATGTCCGAGGTCTTTTTAGAATATAATCTATGTACTAGTGCTTAGTCTCTGTATGCAGTTGCTCTTGCTTTTGCATATTCGAAATTCATCTCTGATATGAACTCAACAGATATTGACTTAGGACATGCCGCCTCACATTCGTAGTGATTAGTACATGAGCCAAATCCTTCTTTGTCCATTTGTTCTACCATTGCTATTGTACGCTTTTTCTTCTCTGCTTGTCCTTGTGGTAGCACGTTTAGGTGCTTCAATTTGGCAGAAGTGAATAGCATAGCTGCTCCGTTAGGGCAAGCCGCCACACACGCACCGCAACCTATACAAGCCGCAGCATCCATAGCTACATCTGATTTTGCCTTTGGTACAGCTATATCATTAGCGTCTGGTGCCGAACCAGTTTTGATACTTATATATCCACCTGACTCTATGATTCTGTCTAGGGCGCTTCTGTCCACAACCAAATCCCTTATAACTGGGAATGATTTGTTTTTGAATGGCTCTATGTATATCTCTTGTCCATCGTTGAATTTTCTCATGTGAAGTTGGCAAGCTGTAGTCGCTTTCTCAGGACCATGTGGGTTACCGTTGATAGTCATAGAGCAAGCTCCACAAATACCCTCACGGCAATCGTGATCGAATGCTACTGGGTCTTTGCCACCTACTATCAAATCTTCGTTAAGAACGTCTAGCATTTCAAGAAATGACATATCTTCAGAAATATCGCTAACAGCATACTGCTCGAAAGCTCCTGCTGCTTTATTGTTCTTCTGACGCCAAATATGAAGTTTTAAATTCATTTTCTATTCTCCTTAATTGTTATTTGTAGCTTCTTACAGCTAGCTTAACATTTTCAAAATCTAATTCCTCTTTATGCAACTCTGGTCTTTGACCAACGCCTTTGTATTCCCAAGCAGCTACATATCTGTATTCATCGTCATTTCTTTTTGCTTCGCCGTCTGGTGTTTGGTGTTCCTCACGGAAGTGTGCACCAGCCGATTCGTCTCTGTCCAAAGCGTCATAAGCCATTACTTCTGCAAATTCGAGGAAGTCAGCTACTCTTGATGCTTTCTCTAATGAGATATTATACTCAGCACCAGTTCCGCTTATCTTCACGTCTTTCCAAAATTCCTCACGAATCTTAGGTATTTCTTCTAATGCATGTTTCAGTCCAGCTTCGTTTCTAGCCATACCTACATTATCCCACATTAACTTACCCAATTTTCTATGGAAGTAAGATGGAGTTTTAGTTCCATTTACATTGATTAGCTTATTAACTTTATCTTCTACTTCTTTTACAGTTGCCTTGCACTCAGGAGTGTCAGCATCTATTTTCTTCAGATCAGCAGTAGCTAAGTAATTACCTATTGTGTAAGGTAATACGAAATAACCGTCTGCCAGCCCTTGCATAAGTGCCGATGCACCTAATCTATTAGCCCCGTGGTCAGAGAAGTTAGCTTCACCGATAACGTGAAGACCTTCCAAATTACTCATCAGATTGTAATCTACCCACAGACCACCCATAGTATAGTGCGATGCAGGGTAAATCATCATTGGAGTTTCGTAAGGGTTATCACCAGTGATTCTCTCATACATTTCGAATAGGTTACCATATCTTTCAGCGATTGTATCTTTACCTAAGCGGTTGATAGCATCTTTGAAATCAAGATAAACTCCGTATCCAGTAGCACCTATTCCTTGGCCATTATCACATGCTTCTTTCGCAGAACGTGACGATATATCTCTAGGAGATAAGTTACCAAAACTAGGGTATTTTCTTTCTAAGTAATAATCTCTTTCATTTTCAGGGATTTCTCTCGGCTTACGTTTGTCGCCTTTTGCTTTTGGAACCCAGATTCTACCATCGTTTCTTAGAGACTCTGACATCAGCGTCAACTTAGATTGGTAATCACCACTAACAGGAATACAAGTAGGGTGAATTTGAGTATAGCATGGATTAGCGAATAATGCGCCTTTCTTATATGCTCTATAAGTAGCGGTTACGTTACATGCTTGCGCATTAGTAGATAAGTAGAATACGTTACCGTAGCCACCAGTTGCTAATACAACTGAGTCTGCTAGGTGCGTTTCTAACTCACCAGTCACAAGGTCTCTTGTGACTACTCCACGAGCTTTGCCGTCAACAACTATTATGTCCATCATTTCTTTTCTAGTGCGTAGTTTAACACTACCACTTTCTACTTCTTTTGCTAATGCTTGGTAAGCACCTAATAGCAATTGCTGTCCAGTTTGCCCTCTAGCGTAGAATGTTCTAGATACTTGAGCACCACCGAATGAACGGTTAGCTAAGTTTCCACCATATTCACGAGCGAAAGGTACACCTTGTGCCGTAGCTTGGTCTATAATATCAACACTAACTTGCGCTAAACGATATACATTCGCCTCACGAGAACGGAAATCGCCCCCTTTTACAGTATCATAGAATAATCGCCAAACACTATCGCCATCGTTCGGATAGTTCTTAGCAGAGTTTATACCACCTTGTGCTGCTATCGAGTGAGCTCTACGCGAGCTATCGTGGAACGTGATTGCCTCGACTTCGTATCCCAACTCTGATAGAGTCGCAGAAGCAGAAGCACCGGCTAAACCAGTACCAACTACGATAACTTTATATTTTCGTTTATTAGCAGGATTAATTAACTTTATATCAAACTTATGTTTGGTCCATTTATCTTGTATTGGACCTTCGGGTATTTTTGCGTCTAATTTCATACTTGACCTCCAACTATTCCTAACATTATACTTATTGGTATTGAGATTAAAGAAATTACTATTATTAAAGCTACAATTGCAGCTACTTTCTGAATCATTGGAGTGAATTTTTTACCATGTATTCCTAATGATTGGAACATACTATGAATACCATGCTTTAAGTGTAAACCTAAAAACGATACAGCTAATATGTAAAATAGCGACACAATAACATTTCTAAACCCAATAACAACCATAGAATAAACATCATGTACTACTCTTCCATTCTCCAATGTTGCTTCCATATTAAATGTACTAGCATCAACGAACCCAAGTGTGAAATGAGCTAGGTGATATAGCACGAAGAACAAAATTGTCAAACCTGCGTATCCCATGAATCTCGCAGAAAAAGTAGATGCTTTATAGTTACTTACTTTGTAACCAGAAGCAATTTTCTTATTCTGACGTACTAAATTAATAGTTGTTATTACGTGTAAAATAGCTGCTATTATCAGTACTATCCTAACTACCCAAAGAGTTGGGCCTAGATCTCTTAATCCTATTGCGTAAGTGTTGAGTGCCTCTGGGCCTGCGAATATAAGCAGATTACCCAAGGTATGACCTATAATGAATCCCACCAAGATTATACCAGTTATAGCCACTACGAACTTGCTTAGAATATTAGATTTTAAGAATCCTAACATATTTAAACTATCCTATTGTGATTTTAAAATTTCTGTTTTGTTTGTTGAATTTTTACTTTATCTTTATCCAATAAATTTTTACCAAGTAGAAATTTATTATAGAAAAATTAAGAAATGTAAAAATTACTCTTTACGATATCATAATTTAAGTAAAATGTGATTTAATTCAAATTCTTACTTCGTACATTATTATTTTTGTTAATAAAAAGGAATACGGGGAATATGGCAGAAAGAGAGCATTGGAATAATAGGTTAGGTCTAATTTTTGCTATGGCAGGTAATGCTGTCGGGCTAGGGAATTTCTTGAGATTTCCCGTACAGGCTGCACAGAATGGTGGCGGGGCGTTTATGATACCCTATTTCATTGCCTTTCTTCTCCTCGGAATTCCTCTAATGTGGGTCGAGTGGTCAATAGGCCGTAGGGGTGGGCAGTACGGACACGGTAGTTTACCTGGTATGTTCGACACTCTTACCCAAAACAAAGTTGCCAAATACATTGGGGCTTTAGGGCTTCTGATTTCATTTTTAGTTATGGTATATTATGTCTATATTATATCATGGACATTGGGTTTCAGTTTCTTTTCAATCATCGGTACTTTCGATGGTATCCACGATATAGAAACTATGAAAACTTTCCTCTACTCTTATCAAGGTAACGGTGCGGGATATTTCACCTCACAATGGCCGGCATATTTCTTCCTAATGATAACTCTGGGTATAAATTTCTATATACTTTCTAAAGGAATCTCTGGTGGTATAGAAAAATTCGCAACTATTGCAATACCAACGCTTATTGGGTTTGGATTATTACTAGTTGTTTGGGTTTTCTTTTTAGGTACACCTGATCCGACGAAGCCAGAGTTTAGTACTTTTGTTGGTATAGACTATATATGGAAACCCGATTTCTCATTGTTAACTACTTCCAATATATGGTTAGCCGCCGCGGGGCAGGTATTTTTCACTTTAAGCGTTGGTATGGGTACACTTCAAGCTTATGCAAGTTATCTCAAAAAAGATGATGATATTATTCTTAGCGGTTTGGCTACTGCTGGTATTAATGAGTTTAGTGAGGTTATTATAGGCGGTATGATTGCTATACCGATAGCAACTGCTTTCTTCGGTCTTGCTATGACTCAAGATATTGCTGCCGGTGGAGCATTTAACTTGGGTATTGTGGCTATGGCATCAGTATTTACTGATATTCCATTTGGTTCTATTCTGAGCTTTATTTGGTTTATTCTGCTATTTGTTGCCGGTGTAACATCTTCAGTTGCTATGGCACAACCTCTGATTTCCTTTTTACAAGAGCAATTTAGATTCAACAGGAAAAAATCCACTATTACTGTTGGTATTCTTATGTTGCTAGGGGTTCATTTTGTATTCTTATTCTTCGAACATGGATTCTTAGATGAGTTAGATTATTGGGTAGGAACTTTTGCCCTCGTGGTTGTATCATTAGCCGAAGTGATTTTATTTGCTTGGGTATTTGGTATGAAGAAAGGATGGGAAGAGCTCAGTAGAGGGTCAGATATTAAAATACCTCGAATTTTTTACTATATAATAAAGTATGTAACACCAGCATACTTAATCTTTATACTTGCATTCTGGACTTTTGATAGCGCTATACCTATTTTATTATTTAAAGGTGTGAAAGAATCTGAAATTATCTACAGATTGGGGGCTAGAGTATTTATAGTCGTAATATTGATTTCGTTTATTAGTATGATATGGTTAGCTTGGAAGCGTAATAACGGAAAAGCATTCACTCAAGATGAAATAGAAGGAGGTAAATAATGGAACAAGTATCTACAGAAGCACTAATCTTTATGGGGCTAGGTTGGGCGTTTGTGCTACTCCTAGTTATATATCCGATGAAGAAAATCTTAACTAGTAAGATTAGTTATGAGGAAGATGATTAATACTATCATCTCAATTTAATGACATTACTAAAAATCTTGAAATTTAATATGCGAATTAGTTGCAGAGTTCTCTGCTCTGTAACTATACGCCGTTGGACAAGTTAGAATTCTGCAAAGTACAAAATAAAAAAGAATAACTTTGCCAACTTCATTAAAACAAGAGCCTTAGTCTCTCCAGTATTTGCTAATTATCAATAACAATTTAGTTATTTCTTTTTTATAGTCATATATTTATTTTATCTTCAGGAATTAAGAATTGCGAAGTAGAAAATTTTAACATTTATTCTTTACTTATTATATGTTATGATTCAAGTTTTTATTTCGCGAATAATTATTTATTAGATAAAAATATCTTGGAGAGTATGGCTGAAAGAGAGCATTGGAACAGTAGGTTAGGATTAATATTTGCTATGGCAGGTAATGCTGTTGGGTTGGGGAACTTCTTGAGATTCCCAGTACAAGCTGCACAGAATGGTGGTGGGGCATTTATGATACCATATTTCACTGCATTTATTTTACTAGCAATCCCACTAATGTGGGTCGAGTGGTCGATAGGACGAAGAGGCGGGCAGTACGGACATGGTAGTTTACCAGGTATGTTCGATACTCTTACCAAAAATAAAGTCGCAAAGTACTTCGGTGCCATTGGTATCCTTATCTCAACCCTAGTCATGATATATTATGTTTATATTATATCATGGACGCTCGGGTTTAGTTTTTTCTCCTTAATTGGTACATTCAATGACTTTCACACTCTAGATAGTATGAAAACCTTCCTCTACTCCTATCAAGGGATAGGCGAGGGGTACTTTGACTCACAATGGCCTGCTTATATATTCTTATTAATTACTTTAGCCGTTAATTTCTATATACTTTCAAAAGGTATATCGGGTGGTATTGAGAAATTTGCAACCATAGCAGTACCGTTATTAATAGGTTTTGGGATAGTTTTAGTTGTGTGGGTATTCTTTTTGGGTACACCGAATCCAGAATTACCTGACTTCAGTGCTTTTGTAGGGATTAATTATATCTGGGAACCAAATTTTGAACTCCTCGGGAATTCCAAAATATGGCTAGCCGCAGCGGGGCAGGTGTTCTTCACCTTGAGTGTAGGGATGGGAACTTTGCAGGCCTATGCTAGCTACTTAGACAAAGATGATGATATCGCACTAAGTGGATTGGCTACAGCTGGTATCAATGAGTTTAGTGAAGTAGTTCTTGGTAGTATGATTGCTATTCCAATTGCAACTGCTTTCTTTGGTTTGGCTATGACTCAAACAATAGCAGAGGGTGGAGCATTTGACCTTGGTATTATTGCTATGGCGTCTGTTTTCACAGAAATACCATTCGGTAATGTACTTAGCTTTATTTGGTTCTTTTTGCTGTTTATAGCTGGGGTTACTTCCTCAGTTGCAATGGCACAACCACTCATATCCTTTTTGCAAGAGCAATTTAGATTTGATTTGAAAAAAGCGACAGTTGCAGTTGGTATATTGATTTTCATTGGAGTTCACTTCGTATTCTTATACTTAGATCATGGCTTCTTAGAGGAAATGGATTACTGGGCTGGTACATTTGGGCTAGTTATTATTTCACTTTTCGAAGTTATTCTATTCGCATGGATATTTGGAATGGATAAAGGTTGGGAAGAAATTAATCGTGGCTCGGATATCAAAATACCTAAGATATTCTATTACATTATCAAATATGTAACGCCAACATATTTAATATTTATACTAATTTTCTGGACTTATCAAGATGCGATACCTACACTTCTGATGGAAAATGCAAAAGATGCAGATATAGCATATAGATGGGGAGCTAGAGCATTCATGACAGCCATATTTATGTCGCTATGTGGTATGATATGGTTAGCGTGGAAACGAAATAATGGTAAACCTTATACACAAGAAGAAATAGAGGGGGGTAAGTAATGGAACATATAACTATAGAAGCATTTATATTTATGGGACTTGGATGGGGTTTTGTAATATGGATGGTAGTTTCAACTATGAAGAAAATCCTAACTGATAAGATTAGTTACGAAGAAGACGATTAATTAATCGATAACTTTAATATATTTAATAAAATAGCTTTAAAATTCGATTTTTAAAGCTATTTTTGTTTTTAATACGTTTACAGATTCAAAAATTATATTAGTACTATGAAACACGAAAGAGCAAAACCTAAACCGAAAAGATTAGGTAAAGAGACAAAACAATTCAAGAAAGAAAAAAAGATAGACATGTTGGATCAAACAGTCCGTCTGAATAAATTTATATCTGATGCTGGTTACACATCACGACGTAAAGCTGACGAGCTAATCGAAGCAGGCAGAGTTACAGTTGGTGGTAAAATAGTAACTGAACATGGTACAAAGGTCAGAAAGGGCGATAACGTCAGAGTTGATGGAGACTCTGTCGGTTACGAAGAGAAGAATGTTTACTATGTCCTTAACAAACCGAAAGACACGATTACTACTACCGAAGATCAATTCAAACGAAAGACTGTAATGGATATCGTCCATGTTAGACGTAGAGTTTATCCTGTAGGAAGACTAGACAGAAACTCGACTGGCGCTTTAATAATGACGAATGATGGAGAGTTGGCTAATAGGTTAACTCACCCAAGTTATGAAATAGAGCGTGTTTATAAAGTTAGGTTGGATAAGAAACTTGAGATGCCTCACGCTAGATTAATTGCTAATGGTGGTGTTGATCTAGATGGTGATATTACTGCTCCTTGCGAGATATTCATAGATCCCAAACATGGTGATAATCTAACGATGTCTATGCACGAGGGTAAGAACAGAGAAATTAGAAGGATATTCGAAAAGTTCGGTTATTTTGTTAAAAAACTTGATCGTAAATCTTATGGCTGTATTTCGAATGCAGGTATGGCTCGTGGAGAATACCGCCAGTTGAACAAAAATGAAATTAGTGCGTTAAGAAAGCTAGTTGGATTACGTTAAATAGAATAAAAGATTAATGAATTTTTTAAACCCATTTGTACTATTTGGACTAGCAGCCGCTTCGATACCTATTATTTTGCATCTAATTAATCTTAGAAAGCAAAAGACTATCGAGTTTTCTACTCTGAAATTCCTCAAAGAACTACAAAAATCAAGTATAAAGAAGCTAAAGATAAAGCAGTGGTTACTATTACTGTTACGAACTTTACTAATTATATTTGCTGTTTTGGCATTTTCTCGTCCTACTATCCAAAGTTCACTACCCGGTTTTACGGAGTATTCTAATACGAGTATGATTATTCTAATTGATAATTCATACAGTATGGATGTATCTGATGAGAATGGAAACCGATTAAGACAATCAAAGAAAATAGCTAGTACTCTGATCAACTCTATGAAAGAGGGCGACCAAGCTCTCGTTATGCCACTTTCTAGCGAAAGACCTCTACGCTCTTACGCTTGGTCAACTAACAAAGATTTACTTAATAAGAGTATTGATGAAGTATTGATTGGGACAGAGAAAGCTAATCTAAATACTAACCTGAAGTTTGCTTCTATAATGATGACAGAAGCTATTAATCTAAATAAGTTTGTATATCTAGTTTCTGATATGCAAGTGAACTTAATGGCTGAAGTAGATACAAATAAATACTTTAAGAATAATGTTTCGTTTCTAGTTGCAAATGTAGGTAGAACTTCAAAGAAGGAATTTAGCAACCTTAGTATAGATTCTGTCAAAGTAGTCAGCTCAATTATACAAAAAGATAGACCTATAGAACTAGAAGTATTCTTGAAAAATCATAGTAATAAGAAATTCACAGACAATTTAATTAGTCTTGTCTATAATGATAAAAAAGTAGCTCAGAAGACTATAGATATTGCTCCTGGTGAGCTGAAAAGTACAGTTATATCAGCTCCTTATAATAGTACAGGCATTGTAAAAGCTGAGTTACAGCTAGAAAGTGATGAGTTACTTCCAGATAATAATTACTATTTCGCAATCAATATACCTAAACAGCCATTTGTGACGGTTGTATCCGAATCAGCAAATATTTTCTTCGATGCTATCTTGAGCAATATGAAAGAGTTCAATGCTATATCAGGTTATCAGTTTGTTCAAGATATTAACGGTTATAGTGCAGGTCAAGAGAAAGTTTTGATAGTCGCAAAAAATAGTTTGACTAAACAAGATTTGTCAGATATTGCTAAGCTACAATCTAATAATGCTAAAATAATACTTTTCGCACCTAAGGAAAATTTGACTGACTTTATGACTAACTCATCAATGATTGGAGTTAACGTAAAGGCTGTTTCACGATATGATGTCAATCCAGCTGAATTTACTAAAGTGGATAAACTTCACCCAATTTTCAGTGGAGTATTCAAAGGGGAGACTGCTAATCAGAAAGAAGTAGAATCACCAAAGATTAAAGTTGAAGTTCCTTCCCAAAATGGTCGTCCAATAATAGAAACACAATCGGGTAATTTCCTTAGCCAATTCGATATTGCTAATAGTTCATTATTCTATTTTTCGGTACCTGTATCAACTGATTGGAGTGATTTTCAAGTACTTAGTATTTTTCCTTCACTACTATATAAATCAGTTACGTATTTGAATTCTAGTTATGATGGAACTTTATCTAATCAAGTTAATCAAAGTACTTTGATAGTAAATGAAGAACTTGCAGGAAGTACTAAATTCAATATTCTAACTCCAGATGGAACTGAGAAGTTTGCTGATGCTAGTAAATCAGGTAACAATTACATACTTCCCATTGATGATAAATCTCAATTTGGTAATTATTTAGTAAAGAACAACAATCAACAAGTTGTTGCGTACTATAGTATAAATCCAAGTAAATCTGAATCAGATTTGAAAGCAATGGATGACGGGGTTTTTATAGAAAAAATGTCTAAAATTGGGATTAATTCGGATAATATCAGTATATTAGAAGATGATAGAAACATAGTAGAAAGCATTCAGAGAGCGAAACTGGGTACCGAACTTTGGCAGCTCTTCTTGGCACTTGCTTTGCTCTGTGGATTAGCAGAACTGCTAGTACAGAAAGCTACAAAAAATATAGAATAAATGAACAAAAAGAAGATACATAAAGCATCAATTATAAGTATGTTTACTTTACTTTTCTTAGTAGGGTGTCAGACTTTTGATAATTTTACGACTTACTTCAATACTTACTATAACATGGAAAGATTGATGGAAAAGGCGGAGGATGAGTTCGACTTTATGGCATTTGATGTTCGAGAGATTCAAATCTACGTTCCAGATCCCAATCTGAAAGAAAGAGAGGACTATTCGTTAGGCCCTCCACCTTTTATGAAGGACCTAATAATAACTCAGAGACAAAGACAAGCAGTAGAAACAAAGCTCGACTCTATTATTATAAAAGGATCTAAAATATTAGCTCATAAGAGCAAAACTGACTATGTAGAAGGTGCTATTTTCTTGATGGCAAAATCGTTCTTCTATCAAGAAGAATGGAGACCCTCTGAGATTAAGTGTAGTGAACTAGTAGATAAATATCCTAATAGTGATTTCTCACCTGACGCTCACTTACTATTCGCAAAAAACTCACTTATCCAACGAAATTTCTATACTGGAAAGATAATGCTTTCCCGTACTGTAGATATTGCTTGGCAAAAGAAAAGATATGATATCCTTTCTGAAGCGTTTCGATTACAAGCTGAATTATCCCTTTACGAGGGTGATAAAGAAGAAGCATTACGTCCGTATAGACAAGCGGTAGCCCAATCGGAAAACGCGGAATTAGCTGCAAAGTGGCAATTGGAACTAGGAGCGTTACTATATAGAATCGGAGAATTCGAGAAAGCGGCTAATGAATTTGCTAAAGTTAGAAACTACTCTCCTACTTATGAAGGCTTGTTCGAATCATATCTATATGAGGCACAAAGTAGTGCAAGGGTAAAAAACTTCGAGAGATCTAATAAGCTCTTAACATACTTAGAAGAAGATTCCAAATTCGAAGAATGGATGGGCTATACATACTCTGGAAGATTGACAGAAAAGAGAATGAAAGCCGATGATGAAGAAAAATTAGAGTTCATGGAAAATCACTCTGACACTACTTATGTTAACAATATGTTGATTAATACATATAGTTTTGAGAGGGGTATGGATTTCTATAAAAGTAAAAATTACTTCAAAGCACAACAATACTTTTCAAAAGCTAGAAACCAAAGAACTCCAGTTTTCAAACAATCTAGCTATATGTTCAAAGCTCTATCAGAGCTAAGATATAAGATTAAAAGTGCAGATGATTATCTAAAAAGAATTGAAAGTGATACTACTGGTATAAACAATGACACTATAATGTACAGCACAGCTCTGTTGTATTTTGAAGCTGGTCGTATTCATGAAGAATTAGGCAATATTGATTCCGTAAAGTTTTACTATGAAAAATCATATAACGTTTCTCCTAAGAATATGAGTGAAACTTCTCGTTTCCTATACTCTTATGCTAGAGTAATTAGAGAAGATGATGCGTATAAATCGGACTCATTATACGAAGCTGTAGCTGATAATTATGCCATGACCGATTATGGTCGCGATGCAATGAAAATCCTTGGATTCACTGATGAATTTATTGTAGATACTGTTCAGGAATTATTTGCTTCGGGTATGAAATTGAAAAAAATAAAAGAGTACCCATTTGCTGTAAAGCAGTTTTATAGTGCATATCAGAGATTTCCTAAGCATAAACTAGCTCCTCGTTCATTATATAATATTGGATGGATATTTGAGAGAGATTTGGTTAATTTAGATAGCGCTATCTATTATTATGATTTACTTATAGAAAAGTACCCTACCTCAGAATATGCATTAGAAATGATGCTTCCGCTTGCTCAATTAAAGAGTCTTCGTAGTGGCGAGAAATTGCCTGACTCTCTAGCTTATAAGTCAAAGTTTGTTCAGAAAGTTCCCAATGTGATCAAAGGTCTTCCTGATAATACTTCTCAAAGTATTAATAATGGTTTAGAACAAAATAATCTAATTAATTCGGAAAACCTCATTAGTAATCCTAGCAGTGTAATTAATCAAGGTAGTGATTTACTTGCAAAACCTTTAGAAATGCTAAACAGTATTGATTTTGATAAGATCAACCCACTTAACCTATTTAACTCAGATGAGCCCGAATCAGAGTTACCTCCAGACCAAAAACCGATAGAAATAGAGACGATGCCTGCGGACTCCACAAAGAAAAAATAATTGATTTTCATTAGAAAATGTCATACATTGCAAAATAAATAAACTAGATTATGCTTTCTAATGGGAAAAGACTTCGAAATCGAAAGAGGGTACGCTGAGACAGAAGAGTTAATTAATAAAATTGATAAACTCGAACAGAAACTACTCTGGTACAAATCATTTTTTGACAATGCTACTGATGCTGTATTTATAGTTCAACCGGACGCATGGGATGTTCTTGATGCTAATGACTATGCTGCTACATTGTTGGGTATTCCAAAAAATGAACTTGTTGGAGCCGCAATGCCCCAGTTTAGAAGAATATTCAAGCTGCTTAAAAAGTCATCTTCACCCGTTGTACTGAGTGAGTTATCAATTGATACTCCAAATAACCCAAATTTGATGGTCGAAGTCAGTGCTAGATTTTTCAGACATTATGATACAGATCTAATCTACGCAATTGCTCGAGACGTTAGCGAACAACACGCTCTGACTGATAAGATGGTGCAAGCCGATAAATTAGTTTTGCTCGGTCAACTTAGTGCAGGCGTAGCCCACGAGATTAGAAATCCATTGGCTGCTATTAATCTCAATTTGCAGTTAATGAAGAGAAATCTTGGCGAAGAAAATAAAAATTACAACTACATAAAAAATGCAATCTCTGGCGCAGAGAGAATATCAAGAATAGTCGAACTAACTTTGAATTTCTCTAGACCAGCTGTGCCTAGAGTAGAAAGACTTAATGTCAACAAGATTATCCCGAGTGCACTAGATATGGTGAAGCCAGTTATCAAAAGAAAAGATATAGAAATCAGAGTTGAATTAGATGATAATCTCCCTGATACAGCTGCCGATGCTAAGCAAATTCAGCAAGTATTTATCAATTTGCTAACTAATGCAAGTGATGCTATAAAAGATAAAGGGACTATCACAATCTCTACTTATGTGGAAATGGGAATAAAAGCTAGTGAGACTAATTATGTAATTACTTCTGTGAAAGATACAGGATGTGGTATCCAAGCAGAGGATTTACAGAAAATATTCAATCCGTTCTTCACTCGTAAAACCGAAGGTACAGGTTTAGGTTTACCTATAACTCAAAGAATATTGCACCAACATAATGGAGTGATAGATGTAGAGAGTAATCTGAACGAAGGTACTTGTTTCTACGTTAAGCTACCTATATTATAATAAGCAAAATAAATTTATTAAATTTACAATCGAATTTCAAATAAAATATTAAAAGATGGCACAAAAGAATTATACAATAGCAATAATAGAAGACGATAAGCTGGTAAGTGATACAGTTAGCGATATTTTATCTGAATCATATACTAATATACAAGTATATAATGATGCAAAAATAGCACTAGAAGAGATTGGTTCCTTGGGTCCAGATTTGGTGCTGTTAGACATTTTCCTTGGTCATGCTAATGGACTAGATATACTAGAAACTCTTCGTAATGAAGGTTTCAAAATGCCTGTTATTATGATGACAGCGTTCTCTGATATCAAGATGGCTGTCCGAGCTATGAAGCTAGGTGCAGAGGATTTCATTGTAAAGCCACTAGACCTAGAGCAATTAGAACTTAGTGTAGAAAAAGCATTAGACAACCACGATCTTAGAAGAAAAGTTGATATACTGTCTGAGCAATTAAGCGAATCCAAACCAAGCGAGATAATCGGTAAATCCGAAGGTCTTAGAAAAGCTATGGAGATGGGTAAATTATTCGCCAAAGCTGAGAATACTACTGTACTTATACTCGGTGAATCGGGTACTGGTAAAGAGCTAATGGCTCGTCATATACACGATAATTCACCTCGTGCAAAAGGCCCATTCATCACGATAAACTGTGGTGCTATTCCTAGAGAACTAGCTGAGAATGAGCTATTTGGTTATGAGAAGGGTGCATTTACTGGTGCTACGGAAAAGATAAAACAAGGTCGATTCGAGCAAGCTAACCACGGTACTATACTGCTAGATGAAGTAGGGGAGTTGAGCTTAGATTTGCAAGTGAAGCTATTACGTGTGCTTCAAGAGAAAAAATATTATAGATTAGGTGGCTCGAAAGAACTAACAGTTGATGTTAGAGTCTTGGCTGCTACCAATCGCGATTTGGAAGAGATGGTAGAAGAAAATGAGTTCAGAGAGGACTTATACTACCGTCTGAACGTGGCTTCAATCACTTTGCCGCCACTAAGAGAGAGAAATGAGGACATTCTAATACTTGCTTCTAATTTCGTTGAGAAATTCAACAAATCATTCGGCAAAGATATAAAAGGATTTACTCCAGAAGCAGCTCAAATTCTCCAGAAATATCATTGGAAAGGGAATATTCGTGAGTTAACTAACGTTATAGAACGGATAGTACTACTAGAGCAAGAAGATGTAATCTCGAAAGAATCACTAAGCTTCCTCAGAGGGGATAAAAAAGCATCGAAGAATAAAGATGAATCTCCTAGAGAGATATACCTAAATGAAGGCGAGCATTTCCTTAAGATATCTGATAAGGGTGCATTCATGGGTAATATAATAAAGGATTTGATTCATCAGACTCTATTGATTACCAAAGGTAACCAGATAAAAGCTGCAAAAGTACTAGGTATATCACGAGCTAAGCTAAGATACAGACTAGAGCAATTAGACATTGACGCTACTTCTAGAAACTACAAAGCACTGAAAAATGAGCAATCCTAATAACATAGATCCATTCGAAAATGAGTTCGAGGACGAGAGTGAGGGGGAGAGTCTTCTGTCAACGAAAGATTTATCCAATTCACTAGAGTTAGAGGATTTCGATAGCTCATTTTCTGTCCCAAAATTCGACACAAAATCCAAGAAGTACGACAAATCATTCATCGAGTCCGAAGACCTAGAGGACAGCACTAGCACTGTCGAAATCTCTAAGCCCGGCGACACAACGGGCAAAGCTGAAGTATATATAAACCGCAGAAAAGACGGTGATCTGGAATCTATAGAAGTCGTTGCCTCCAACGGCGAGCGAATACTCATTCGCTTTGAGATAGATGAAGATATGGAAACCCCAGAAAACCCAACCGACGAAACCGAAGCTCCTGAGCAAGAATAAAACACCCTCCGAAAATAACCTTTGAAACTCTGAACGAGCCTAGTGAGTGAAGAGTTTATTTAGTTTTAGATTAAGCACATAATAAATGAATATAAATAAGTTTGGGATATGGGATTTATTCGCTAAATTAGGATAATAAGGACTTAAATGATTTGGGAAAGTATGAAAAATAGATTTTTTAAAATAAAATTTGCTTGCATACCCTTTTTATTTCTAATCTCTATTAGTTTATCAGCTCAGGATTTTCATAATATAGAATTTGATTCTACTACCACATTTTTTAAAAATGAAACCGCTTATAGTAAGGGTGTAGAAAACACTGTTATTCAAGTGATAAGCGATATTGAGCAACTAATAGCTCCGAAGTACAATAATCAAATCAGAATAAAAGTAACCACAATAGAAAAGAAAATACCTGCTCTTGCTTACATAGTACCTAAATACGAAAATATACTTCTATTCAGAAATGGAATAACCACAGGGCGGGTTTGGCAGAAATATAATACAACAAATATAAATCCGAATGATTTGACTTATGATTGTGAGTTATTTATAAATACTAACTATGAGTTCAATACTGTAGAAGGAGAGTTTGATAATAATAAATATGATTTGTATTCTATTATTCTCCATGAATATATACATTCACTTGGTTTCTTCTCTATGATAACCAAGTTTGGGGAATCCATAGAAACTAATTATAGACAAGGAATATTTAGTTTATTCGATACGAGATTACAATTCCAAACAAATAAACTCATTAGCTTTGATATAAACAACCTAGTATCATTCAAAACAGATTATATTCCCAAACTCAAAGATGAATGTGCTATAAGTTATCTTAATGATTTGCCCATAGTTTTTAGTCCTTCCGATTGGCAAAATGGTTCTAGTATATCCCACTTGGACACTAATTGCCTTGATAAAAAATTTGTGATGATGCCATCTATATTCAAAGGTCAAATAAAAAGGACTCCTATGTACGAAGACTTGTATGTATTATCTACATTAGGATATAGTATAACCGGTATTTTTCGGGGTGATACGATAATAACAGAACAACAAATAATAGATTTGTCTAATTATAAAATACCAATTACAAATAATGACTTTATAGATACCATATCAGTAATTGGAAATAGTGTTCTAAAAATCCCAGTATCAAATCTAATAAGCAATGATGAACATATTATTAATATAATACCTATTGAAAATGAATCGATAAAATTCGATAGAAAAAGCTACACTCAAAATGATACTTTAGTTGTAACCCTTGGAAGATTTAGAAATCCATATCAGTTTAATTATTATACTATAAACAAAGATGGGTTTGTCAGCAATCCTGCTTTAGTTAGCATCACCATACCAATTGTAAACAATAGTATAGGAGATTGTAAAAGAGACAACCGAAATCTTCTTTGTAACGGTGACTTCGAACAAGTTACTTCTATTGGTCAATTAAAACTTGATCCTACAGATACTTTAGATTATAAATATTTATACAATCGAGATGATAATTTTTTACCCTGTGAACCAAGTCTTTTTTTAGCTGGATGGAATTTAACTTATTCACCTGATCTTTATACCTATCTTAATGTAGATGAATTACCAATTACATATGATCCATATTTTTCAACTAAGAATAGAAAAAATATATATAATTTATTAAAGTTTTTTTTAAATGAAGTTAAAAGAAGTAATAAAGATAAGCCTAATAACTTTTTTCTAGGGATGTTTACAGGTAGGAATATTAAACAAAAAATACAAGAAGGGAAGAATCTATATCCAATTGAAACAATTAGTCAAGAATTAATTGGATTAAATAAAAACGAGAAATATGTTCTAGAATTAGATATTAATTCAACAGCACTTTCAAATACCGATTCGCTTAATGTTATGTTTACAAAAGAAGAAATTTGTTATAATGATATTCTTAACTTTCCACAAAAGAGTGAATATTTGTTACTTTCTAATCGACTTTTATACAATTCTGGTGATGTTGAAGATTACAGGCATGGTTATGAATGGCAACATATTGTATTTAATAACTTAGATATAAGTGAATACAAGTATATTTATATATTTGGAAATGTCTATGAAAGTGGGTCAGGCTATATAGCTTATTATTTTTTAGATGACATATCACTTAGACCAATGAGCTATAGTGTAGATAAAAATGAGATCGTCTATAACTTCTGCGATATTGGAACCATTGATATACCAATAAAAATAGAAAAAGAAATAGAAGAAGCAGATACATTATTGGTCAAAGTTGCTAATAGTAGATTGAACTTCGAGACTGAGGGAAAGGTAATTGTATTCGGTGAAGGCACTAAAGACTCTACTATATATTTTACTGCGACTTACAATGACGATTATCGATACAACCCAGAATATATAGTAGATATAGAATTAGAAAGTAACAAGAAAGGAAATCTAGGGAAAGAAGATTTGACATTGACAATAAATAATAACAACCTTGATGTAAATGTTTATGCTGATAATTATTGCAATGAAGATTCCCTATTCTTTTATGTTGAGATTACTCAAGAGGATTTTAGTTCAATTGACGAAGGAAGAATTCAACTTTATTTACCTAAGAGCTTTATAAACTACAATAACTCAATAATAATAAAAAATACACTTGATCCTGAAGTTCACATAACGACATTAAGTCAAACAGAAAATTTAGAATCTATATATAAAATTAATCTTAATAATACCCTTGCGAAGTCAACAGTCCATGGGGTAGATGAAGATTTAAAACTAATAATTAGGTTTGCTGTTAAGATGAATTTATTAGATTCACTTAACATAATCAAGACAGTTACAAATCTATTTGCTGATGGATGTGAAAAGTCTAGGTTTGACACTATATATAGTAATCAGTTAAGAAATAGAATTGTTTTTAATGATACAACGTTATGTAATAATTTGGATTTGAGTTATTTAGAATCTAAGGAAATAAAAGTAGTACAGGGAAATGATATTGATGATCTTACTTTAACTAAATCTGGTGATTATGTTGTGTCTTATACCACCGTTGAGGATTGTGTAGTACTAGATACATTTAATTTGAATCTAACAAACGATTTTCATTTAAAGAGCAATATAAGCTATAGTGATTCAACTAATATACAAATTAGGATTGAAGATAAGATTTACTCAGAAACAGATTCAATAAGAGAGTTTATAGGAAGTTCAATTTATAAAATATACCCCGTATTTAAAGCATCTGGCTCAGGTAGTGGTGCATCTCTACCTAACTTATCCCCAAGCAATTCATCTTATCAAATCGATGATACTTTGTTTATAGAGCGGAATTATGATATAGTAAATGCCAAGTTCAACGAGCAAAATTCAAATTATAGTAATATTATAATTTATTATCCGAAGTCCGACAGTATCGTTATAGAATCAAGTTCAAGCTACTTTAATGGTTGTGAACATAAGACAGAAGAAGCGATAAAGGTTATTTATCTTAGTGATAGTAATAACAGGATATACGATTATCAGCAGAAAGAAAGGATTATCAATATATATCCTAACCCAACTGACAGAATAGTAAATCTAGAGTTTGAGGTACTGAGAGAAGGGCAATTTAGCTTTCATATATTCGATTTACTTGGTCGTGAATTATATTCTGATAAAAGTAGTTTTAAAAGAGGTAGTTACAAAAAGAGTATAGACATAAGTGATTTCACCAATGGCACATATTCATTTATGATAGTAACTCCTGACAACTCATATTTCAAGAAGTTTTTGATTTTTAAGTAAATCTCAAAGGAGCTTCGGCTCCTTTCACTCTTCCCTTATTCCTTCTAGTATATCTATTTTCGATATTCGTTTGGTAGGTAGGTAGGTTGCCCCCCACGATAATAATAAAGAGACTACTACGATTGCTACATAGACTTCGTACTCATAACTGATAGGGAATGCCGATTGTATTGTTATTCCTTTTCCGAACATAATTAGTCCAGCTGTGTCTTGCAAATACGTTAGTATTAGCCCAATAGTAGTGCCGAGCAATGTGCCGAGTACTCCGATGAATACTCCTTCATTTCTGAAAATAGAGACAATTCGCTTCGTTGACATACCCAGAGTTCGGAGTATAGAAATATCCTTTTTCTTCTGCACTACGGTCATCGATAGTGATGCTAGTATGTTAAATGCCGAGATTAGTATTATCAGGAATAGAACGACTATTGTCATTACTTTCTCGAATTGCATTATCCTATAAAATTCAGAATTCAAATCTTTCCAAGTGAATATAACTAAGTCCTTGTATGATTTTTGAAGCTTCGATACGTATTCATCGGTCAATTCGTAATCTGTTAGCTTTATATCTATGAAGTCTTTTATCGGGTTATTGTCATATATATATATCTGTTTTTCATCATAGTCCTTTACGCTACTGTAGAATATACCACTTACCACATATTTTGAGCCATCCAATTGTCGGAACATACGTGCTGATTTTTCTAATGCTTCGGGTGTAATTAGCTCTACTTCATCTCCTCGAGTTATATCCAACCCTTCGGCTAGTTTGGCACCCATTATTAGGTTCTTCGAGTTTGCTTGCAACTTCCCAAATAGAAGAGATTGGTTCAATCCATCAAGATAATTCTCGCTCATAGGGCTGATATAGAGTAGGCGAGCCACTTTGAAATTGTCTTTCACACGAAGTGCTGATTTCTTTTCGGTGGTAAGTGCGAAGTCCCTCATATCTTTCGACTCGCGGACATAGTTTATCAGCGAATTATCTACGTCACTTTTACCGCTTAACTTCACCCGAACGTGGGGGTCATAGCCGAGTATTTGCTCGTAGTTCATCACCTGAAATCCACTCAAAACAGACACGACAAATATAATAGCAGCCACACCGATGGTAATACCAAGTGTCGCCAGTAAATTGATTATCTTCACGAAGCTAATATCTTTGCTCGTGAAAATATATTTGAGTGCTATTTTATTTTCTAATTTCAGTTCGCTTTTATCACTTTATAATTGGGGAATATACTTTTCAATTTTTCTACGTCGAACCCACTTTCAAACATACCAAAAACAGATGAACCACTACCGGACATAAGTGAGAATATAGCTCCTTGTTCGTACAGCTTTTGCTTTATTTCTTTTATTTCAGGATGTTTCGCGAAAATCGGTTTTTCGAATTCGTTGAATACCATGCTTCTCATTAGTGAAGGATTATCTTTTGACTTATCCAATATCATTTTATAATCAACCATATTCCTAGGTGTTGAATCTCTATCCAATTCTCCATAAGCAGCAGGAGTAGATACGTGTATATTCGGAGATACGACCACAATTTGAAGGGGAATTTCATACTCAAAGAACGTCAGAGATTCGCCTCTACTTCTTCCAATAGCCGCCCCACCTTGCAAGAAGAATGGCACATCAGAGCCAACAGCTTGAGCAAGAATCAATTTGTCATTATAGCTGAGCCCAAGTTCATAGAGTTGATCAATGGCGTTGATAGTACAAGCAGCATCGCTACTTCCGCCACCTAGTCCTGCACCCATTGGGATATTCTTCGTCAAATTGATATTCACACCAATTTTCTTATTAACTTTTCGCTCTATTTTGCGAATTGCTGTGTATATTAAGTTGTCTTTTCCATTTAATTCGGGTATATTTGACTGAATATTAACTTTTTGTTCGTCATTTCGTTCAAATATAAGTTCATCGTACAAATTGTGGAGAGAATAAAAAACAGTGTTGAGGTTATGGTAATCATCACTTCTCTTGTTTAATATCTCTAGACCAATATTAATTTTTGCATTCGCATTTTTTTTAATTTTCATTTTATTCTATTTTTGTTTTGTATGTCAAATGAAAGCAATATAAGTTATAAGCAGGAAATTCTAAGAAAAGGTATTCATTTAGCTTCTCTTTCTATCCCAATTAGCTACATATTTTTTACTCGCGAAAATATGTTGAGCGTCCTTGTTCCTGTTACTATCTTATTCGTAATATTCGACATACTATCAAAAAATGTTCAATTTTTCATCCATTTACTGTTGAAATACTTTGGTCAGATGCTCAGGCCTCATGAAAAGAAAGGCAAAGGTTTTTTCAACGGAGCTACTTGGGTACTCATTTCGGCTACTATTTGTGTCTTAGCATTCCCTAAAATTATTACGATTACTGGTTTTACTATTCTAATAATCTCAGATATTTGTGCTGCACTTATCGGGCGTCGTTTCGGTAAACACGGGTTTTTTGATAAATCTTGGGAAGGTACTATTTCTTTTATAGTGTCAGCAATAACTATTATTTTCATCTATTACAATTTGTTCGATTTGCCATTTAGTTATCTTATTACAGGTGTTATAGCTGCTACTATCGGTGGATTCGTTGAGGCTGTTTCTAAAGTAATAAGAATAGACGATAACTTATCTATTCCTATTTCAGTAGGTTTAGTCATGCTAGCCGGCGAGTATTTCTATGCCCTCGGTGGGCAATCCTTTCTTGGATATTTGAATTAACCACAAACTCTCCTAAAAATTCAAATTAACGTGCATATTCTTTATCTTTGTAGTTATATATTTTAACTAAATGTAAGAAAAAGAATTATGATTGATTTAAGAAGCGATACCGTAACAAAACCAACCGACGAAATGCGTAAAGCAATGGCAGAAGCTGAGGTTGGAGACGACGTTTACAAAGAAGACCCCACAGTAAAAGAATTAGAGAGAGCCGTCTCAAACCTATTAGGTAAAGAAGCTGGACTTTTTGTTCCTTCTGGTGTTATGGCTAATCAAATAGCTATCAAGCTACATACTAAACCCGGTCATGAAGTAATTATGGATGCTGATGCTCATATTTTCCATTATGAGACAGGTGCTCCAGCTGTATTCTCAGGTGTTATGTGCCGTTGTATTCCTTCTGATTATGGAAGCCCAGCGATTGAAGATATAGAAGCAGCTATTCGACCAAATATTTATTATAATTCCCGCTCTTCATTGATTACTCTTGAAAATTCGCATAATAGACATGGTGGTACTTTGCTTGATGTAGCTTATACTCAGCAAGTGAAAGAATTAGCTGACCAACACGAGATAAAAATGCACTTAGACGGTGCTAGACTATGGAACGCTCACGCTGAGACAGGTATAGCTCTAGAAAAATATGCAGAGCCATTCGATACTGTTTCAGTTTGTTTATCTAAGGGGCTTGGTGCTCCAGTTGGATCTGTACTAGCTGGTACATGGGAACATGTCAACCGTGGTAGAAAATTCAGAAAAATGTTGGGTGGTGGAATGCGTCAAGCAGGCATCATAGCTGCTGGTGGACTTCACGCTGTTAAGCATCATATAAAGCACTTAAAAGGTGACCACGTTAAGGCGAAGTACTTCGCTCAGAAAGTAATGGAATCTCCACTTATAGCTGTTGATTTGACTCGTGTTCAGACAAATATTGTGAATTTCAAATTAGCTCCTCAAATCAAAGCTGCTGACTTCGTAGAAAAAGCGAAAGAAAAAGGAATGCTTTGCAGTGAGATAGGGCAGAACACAATACGTGTTGTATTCCACTTCCAGATAAGTGAGCAAGAGACTAAAAAAGCTGTGAAATTAACTACAGATTGTGTCCTACTATTAGCTCAGTAATTATGGAAACGAAGTACAAAAGAGAAGAGTTCAGACACGAATTTACTGGCGAAGCAAAATTCAGCGAGGTAGATTCGTTCAATGTAGTGCATAATCTAGCTTATCTTTATTGGCTGGAATGGGCGAGAACTCAGTATCTATTTGATATCGGTATGCCTAGAGATAATAGCATTTTTTCTATTCGCATGCCAATAATGACTGTGCATAGCGAAGTAGATTACTATAACTCTATGCGGTTCACAGATAGATATACTGTACTGACAAAAGTTAGCAAAATAGGCGATAGCTCTATTACGTTTGTCAACCAAGTTTACTCGGCTGATATATTGATACTAGAAGCCAAGTCTATATTAGTATATGTAGATACAGAAAATGGAAAGCCGGAAACTATACCGGAATTTGTAAGAGAAAAGATAAACAACTACGAAAAGTAATGGAATCAAATTTAAAAATAGCGGCAAGATGTGTTATTCCTAGATTGAATACACCCTACTACTATGAGCAAGAAGATTATAAAAAAATAATCCATAAGTTAATAGAATACGGGGTTAGTGGCTTTTGTATATTCGGTGGTGAAGTTAATCAAGTAAAAAATATGATTACGGAACTGAAAGCAATTGCAGAGCAACCTCTAATCTTTTGTGCGGATATGGAGTATGGTCTTCCTATGCGATTTTTGGGTGGAACTGGTTTCCCTCACGCTATGGCATTAGGTAGAACAGAAGACCCTACTAAGTCTGGTATAGCTGCCAAATTCATAGCCAAAGAAGCCAAACTATTGGGTATAGATTGGAACTTAGCACCCGTTTGTGATATAAACTCAAATCCAAAGAATCCAATAATAAACATTCGTGCGTTTGGCGAAGATGATCTAACAGTATCTCAGCACTCTGTGTACTACATGAAAGCTACACAAAACGAAAGAGTTTTAGCTTGTGGGAAGCATTTCCCGGGGCATGGTGATACAGAAGTTGATTCACATTTAGATTTGCCAGTATTAGAGAAAACAGGTGAAGACTTTCAAATAGAATTAAAGCCATTTATTAATAATATCAAAAATGGTATCAAATCTATTATGATTGGTCACTTATGGGTGAAGGCAATGGATGAAGATAAGATTCCAGCCACTCTTTCCCATAATGTAATAACTAAATTGCTGAAAGAAAAGCTAGGGTTTGAAGGGCTAATAATAAGCGATGCTTTAGAAATGAAATCAATAGCTAATCATTATAAATCCGGAGAAGCAACAATTAAGTTCTTCGAAGCCGGTGGCGATATAGCTCTTATGCCAGAAAATCCATTCGATGCAATTGAAGAATTATCCGCTGAAATAGCTAAGAATTCAGAGTTAAAAGAACATCTAAATGAATCATATAGAAAACTGAAAAAAGAACTGAATTTCGTCGGTGCTATGAACCCTCAAGGAATAGATGATGATTTCAAAGATCACTTCATGGAACATGAGAAAATTGCACTTGAGCTAGCTCGAGAAAGTGTTGAACTTAAAATAGAAAATAACGTTATACCGATTCAAGAAGGTATGCAATATGCTGGTTTCGCTTTTTTGCAGAAAGAAGATGATTTTGGACCAGCTAGTATGTTCTTCAACTTTATGCAGCAAGCGCTCGAAAATGATTGTGATTTCGCATATATAAATGAAGACATAAGTGAAGAAGATTTGGAGCAAATGAAACTTGGTACAGATGATGCTGATATTATTCTATTCGCTGTTTTTCATAGAAGCAGATCTTATGTAGGAGATATTGGAACATCGGAAAAAATAAGCGCTATTATGAAAAAAATAGCAATGGGTAAACCAATTATAACAGTTTATTTTGGCAATCCGTACTTAGCAGATGAGATTAGATCAGATGTATCTGTGCTTACTTATTCTAATTCACTTGCTTCATTAGCTGCGGCTACTATGATACTAAGCGGTAGAACAAATAATATGGACGCTCAACCAAACAATAATTAGTAATATACTATGAAGAAAATATTAGTAACAGGAAGTGCAGGATTCATAGGCAGTAGCTTTGTAAAGCTAATGCTAAAGAAAGGCGACTACGAAGTCGTTAGTTTCGACGCACTGACTTATGCCGGTAATTTGGAGAACCTTGCTTCTCTCAAAGATAATCCTAAACACACTTTTGTGAAAGGAAATATAGAGAACAAAGCTGATTTAGGGAAAGTATTCGAAGAACATAAATTCGATGGTGTAATTAATTTTGCTGCCGAATCGCACGTAGATCGCTCTATTATGGATTCGTCTCCTTTCGTTAGTACAAATGTATTCGGTACTGTTAATTTATTAGACTACTCGAAGAAGCATAATGTAGAGCGTTACTTACAAGTTTCGACTGACGAAGTTTACGGCTCGCTAGGAGCGACAGGTAAATTCACAGAGAAAACGAATTTGAAGCCGAATTCACCATATTCCGCATCTAAAACTGCCGCCGATAATTTCGTTCGTTCTTACTATAAGACTTTTGGTTTTCCAGCTTTGATTACTAGATGTTCTAATAATTATGGGCCATACCAATTCCCTGAAAAGCTAATACCACTGATGATAATGAACGCTCTTAGCGATAAAGATTTACCAGTTTACGGTGATGGTATGAACGTTAGGGATTGGATATATGTAGATGACCACTGCCAAGCTATACTAGAAGTATATGAGAAGGGAAGAGTAGGGCAAGTATATAATATCGGTGCAGAGAACGAAATGCCGAATATAGAAATAGTTAAGCAGATTCTTAGCTATTTGAATAAGCCAGAATCACTGATTAAATATGTGAAAGACCGCCCCGGACACGATAAGAGATACGCTATGGATAATACTAAAATCTCTTCTGAGCTTGGATGGACACCAAAATATGATTTCGAAAATGGATTGAAGTTGACAATAGACTGGTACTTGGATAATATGGATTGGGTGGAAAGAGTTATTTCGGGTGAGTATAGAGATTATTATAAATCAAATTACAGCAATAGATGAAAAAAGTAATATCAGTGGTTGGTGCAAGACCAAATTTTATGAAAGTTGCACCAATTCACAGAGCATTCGATAAGTATCCCAATATAGAGCATTTTCTTGTTCATACGGGACAGCATTATGACAAAAATATGAGCGATGCCTTTTTTCAGGATTTGGAAATGCCACACCCAAAGCACTTTATGAGTGTTGGCTCTGGTACTCATGCTCAGCAAACAGCCAAAGTTATGGTCGAGTTTGAGAAAATATTAGAAGAAGAAAAACCAGATTTGGTAATAGTTGTAGGCGATGTAAATTCGACTGTGGCTTGTAGTCTTACAGCTGTTAAGCTTCATATACCTGTTGCTCACGTAGAGTCAGGTCTTCGTAGTGGGGATAGAGAGATGCCCGAGGAAATCAACAGATTGGTTACGGATTCTATTTGTGATATTGCTTTCGTTACTGAAGAAAGTGGACAGAGAAATTTACTGAATGAAAATTATCCCGAAAAGAATATATATTTCGTTGGTAATACAATGATTGATTCGCAGCATTTTGCATTGCAAAAGCTAGCTGGGAATAATGTACTAGAAAGATTGGGATTAACAAGCAAGGGCTATGTACTCTCAACTGTTCACAGACCTTCAAACGTTGATGATAAAGAGCAGATGAATGATTTGCTCGATATATTTGAGTTAATATCTAAGCGAAGAACTGTCGTAATACCAATGCACCCAAGAACGAAGAAAAACATAGAGAATTTCGGTTTGACTAATAAATTAGAATCAATTGAAAATCTAGTTATAACTGAACCCTTGGGATATTTAGATTTTCTGAACCTAATGAAAAATTGCGATTTCGTAATGACAGATTCTGGTGGAATACAAGAAGAGACAACGGCTTTGGGAATAGATTGTATAACTATACGAACTACTACAGAAAGACCAAGCACGATAGAATTGGGTACTAATATATTAGTACAACCAAATAAAAAAGATATAGAAAATGCTGTAAATAGATATTTAAGTGGTGATAGAAAAACTGGTAGTGTTCCTTATCTATGGGATGGAAATGCTGCTGAAAGAATCGCCGAAGTAATAAGTAATAGATTGTCGGAGAGTAAATGAAGTTAAGGTATTTTATTGTTATGTTGCTATCGACCGTTAGTTTGATGGCACAAGTAACAGGTATGAGTGAAAGTAGCTCAATACTAAAAAGTGAAATAGAGAATAATAAGGGAATGGATTCTCAAATGTTTGAAACAGAGCAAATGCCAGTTTCTAATATAGTAAATCCTGACTATTATTATCTGGGACCAGGTGATGTGCTTATGATTAAGGCAATACCAATGTTAACAACACCAGTACCTGTTGTAGTATCTCCAGATAATATGATATTATTACCACGCTCCGGCGGGTTGGTAGATGTCAATGGAAAGACACTAACTGAAGTCCGTAAATTAATAGAAGAGAATATAACTAAATATAAATCGGATGCTATAGTCACTACATCTTTCCAAAAGCCACATTTATCTTTCATAGAGGTAGAGGGGAACGTTCTAAACTCTAGTGTTTATAATCTACCTTCTACTTTCAAAGTTTCTGATGCTATACAATTAGCTAATAAAAGAGGCCCAATTTCTGAAAAGAATAATGCCAGTGAAGATACTTACATTCAAGAAAGAATGAGGATAAGGAGAACTTATTCGAGAAATCAAGATAATAGTGAGATTGTTGACTATTGGAAAAGAAATATATTAGTTGTTCATGAAGATGGTTCGAGTACTCTTGTGGATTTAGTAAAAGCAAAATCTAAAGACAATGCGTTTAATAATCCTTATGTAAGACAAGGGGATAGAATAATAGTACCTTTCAACAGAACTAACTTCGGTACAATCTCAATTTCAGGGGAAGTTAATAGACCTATCTCTATTCCTTTTAAAAGTGGCGACAAACTATCCGAATTAGTAGAGTATGGTTTGGGATTGACATCATTTGCAGATACGGATAATATATATTTATTCGACAACGGCAATAAGATAAAGCTAAATGCAAAAGACGGCAAAATAGTTGTAGATAATGACAGACTACTTAGTCAAGGTGCAGTAGTCATCGCTGCTAATTTAGAAGAGAGACAGTCAATAGAAGAGGGAGTAGTTACTGTCAGAGGATATGTAAATAGTCCGGGTGCATTTCCGATTGTTAATTCTAAAACAACCCTTAGAGAAATTATTGAGAGAGCTGGAGGCATAACAGAAGGTGCATATTTACCTCTTGCTAAATTATACAGAAAAAGTAATGAGTTTGACGAATTGTCAGAATCTAGAACAGAAGCATTCAAATTATTCAGAAAAAGTAATCTAACTCTTGAAGATACTGTGAGATATACACTTGACATACATGCAATAGAGCCGATAGTGTCTGTTGACTTTACTAAAGCGCTTAATGATAAAAACTTTGATGTGACTTTAGAAAATGGCGATGAGATAGTAATCCCAACAAGTCCTAATAGAGTATATGTATTCGGAAGAGTAGAAAATCCAGGTTTTGTAGAGTTCGAGAAAGGGCAGAATATTCAGTATTATATAACTAAGACTGGTGGGTTTACTAACGTTGCTGATGAAGATCGTACAGCGGTAATAAGGAAGAATACAAGTTCGTGGGAAGGGGATATAGAAAAGACCCTAGTCTTTGATGGGGATTATATTTATGTCCCTGGAGAAGTTGATGTTTCGACATCAACAGAACAAGCGAAAGTCTCTACTTATGCTGCCATTGGTAGTATAATTTTGTCACTTGGTTTCTTGATTGTCAATATCGTGAATACAGTTAAAAAATAATGACAAAAAGATTAATCATATCGGTGCTACTAGTTTTTTCTTTAACTAGCGGCTTGCTTGAAGCACAGGTGGAACACGTTCCATTGACTTCCCCAATATATGATTACCTTTTAAGAGCTGAAAATAAAGGATATTTGGAGCATAAATCTCTATCTAGTTTACCGCTCCAAAGAAAAGAAATTACAGCCATATTGAACCAAATGTATAACGACAAAAATCTATCAAATAGTGATAAAGAGATTGTTACATTCTATTTGAAAGAATTCAATGCTCTACCGGAAAGCAATGCTGTTATCTTCGAAAATGAGCAGAATACTGACAATATATTCTTCGATGATTTACTTGGGAATAAAGATAAATATATATATAAGTACACTGATAGTACGAGCAATGTAGAGCTAAAGCCTCTTCTGAAAGCTGAATCTTTCTTCACTAATAATACTAATTATGAAGAATCTAAAAGCGTCCTAGTGCATGGTGGAGTTAGACTTATGGGCACTTTGTCCAATTCATTTGGGTACTATCTGCAAGCTACGAATGGTTCTATAATCTCTGGAGATAGAAGGTTAGCAATAGATAGAGAGCAATCATATAGCAACAATGTGAAATTTGCATTTTTGGAAAGTGATTTGGATTTTACTCAATCACATGTTCGATATGATAATTCATGGTTTTATGTTACATTAGGAAGAGAGGTGAGGAACTTAGGAGCTGGTCTTTTTCAAAAAGTATTCATTTCTAACTCATCCCAACCATTCGATGCAATTAGTTTTGGTGCAAAGTTTAGTAGCTTTGAATATCGTTTTACTCATGGATCATTACTTTCTATTCCTCAAGATACTAATATAAGTCAAGGTTTTAACTCAGTAATACCAGATAAGTTTTTGGTAATGCACAGATTTGCTTTTCGCCCATCTTGGGGTGAATTTGCCCTTTGGGAAAGCGTTATATATTCAGACCGATCAATAGATTTTGCATACTTGAACCCAATCTCTTTTTTTAAATCTCTAGAACATGCACTACGAGATAGAGATAATTCAATGATGGGAATAGATGCGACTATTCGTCCTCTAAAGAACTTACAACTCAAAGGTAGCTTCTTACTTGATGATATAATAATTAGTGAAATTGGTAATGGATATTGGAGCAATAAGACTGCTTGGAACATAGCCGCTACTTACTCTCTTGATTTACCAATAGATGTAGGGATAGAGTATTCTAGAGTTGAGCCATATACGTACTCTCATTTCAATGGATTGAACTCATATACCAATGATAAAGGATTACTTGGCTCGATTATCAAACCAAATTCAGATTACATCGGGGTTATGATAAACTATTGGATTAGCAACAAATATCCGATTAGCTTCCGGTACTTTAATACTAGACATGGTGAAAATGTATTTGAGAATAACGAACTAGTTGGTAATGTTGGGGGAGATGAAAATCAATCACGAAGACCAGATGATAAATTAACAGGAATAGAATTCTTAGATGGAAATCTAATAAAAACAAGTATATTTGAACTTTCTGTTGGGTTAGAATTGATTAGAAATCTTAATTTGAAAGCTATGTACTCTTACGAAACAAAAGTGGAATCGAATAATTATTTTAGAGTTATCCTAACTCTGGAGGACTTCTAGTTTATAATGAGTATATCTCTATTTATATTGCTATTGTCTTTACTCCTAGTTAGTTATGTCTATATAATATATCCTGTTGTATTGTATATTTTGACTGTGAACAAGACCATTGTTTTTGGAAATGACGATGAGAATCTAGAAAAAATTTCAGTCCTGATCGCGGCTTATAACGAAGAAGATTATATATATGAGTGTATCCACTCAGTTATAAAAGCTGAATATCCTCATTCAAAATTAGAAATACTTGTCGGTTCAGATGGTTCGACAGATAAAACAGATGAAATAATCAAAAAAATTGCTCAAGAATACGACAACGTAAAGTATTATAGACATGAAAGAGTTGGTAAAAATGCTATTCTAAATCACTTATCCGATGAGATGACGGGTTCTATAATGTTAGTTCTAGATGCAGATTGTAGATTAAAAACTGAATCACTAAAGCAAACAAATGCAATATTGAAAGATAAGGTTGGCTGTTTAGTTTACTCTGTTGAGTTCAGCCAAGCTGATGACAACACAGGATCTAAAGGTGAATCTTTCTATCAGAAATATGATAGCTTCCTTAGAGAAAGAGAATCTTTGCTAAAGAGCAATATTAACTCACTCGGTAGCCATGCTATCCGCAAAGAGCTATTCCAAAAATTCCCTAATGACAAAGTATGCGATGATCTTTATTCATTACTTGTAACTATAGAAAACAAGAAAAAGGTCATATTTAGCAAAAAAATAAATATAGTGGACGTAAGAGAGCGAAACTTTGGTGAAGAATATCAAAGGCGTAAAAGATTAGTTGGAGGAGGACTAGCGACAATATTTAGCTTCCCTAAACTACTTAATCCAACTTATGGGTGGACTTCACTCTTCCTATGGTCACACAAAATACTCAGATGGTACTCTGCCGTTATACTTATACTCGCATATTTAGCTTCATTCTTTATTTTAGATACAGCAATCGGTGCTATTTTTATGTACTTTTTCTCGATTACAATAGTCTTAAGTATAATAGGATATGTATTAGAAAAAAATCGTATTAATAACCCACTTAAACTACCATTATTCTTTATCTCTATGAATATTGGATTTGTAGAAGGTATTATTCAGTTTTATAAGAAAAAACAAAACGCAATATGGAGTAGAAAAGGATTAGAGTGAGAAGTAATCAAAAACATATCAAATTTGAATCAGTCAAAGAGGTGAATATATGGATGTAATGTCTATTATACTAGCTGTTTTGCTTATTCTATTTGCTTATCCATTGGTTATCTATCCGATTATCCTTGCTATACTTCCAAAAAATAAATTAAAGTATAGAAACGAAACTATAAACTCGCTAAGTATTATAATAGCTGCGTATAATGAAGAAGATCATATAGTCGATTGTATTGAATCCATTCTACAATCAGATATTTCAGGTCTCAATTTGGAGATTCTAGTTGGCTCTGATGGTAGCAATGACAGAACTGTAGAGTTTGTAAAAGCGCTCAATAGTGAATATGTCAGAGTTTTTGATTTTGAACGACAAGGTAAAAACCAAACTCTAAATCAATTAGTAAAAGAATCTAAAAATGAGAATCTTCTTTTCATAGATGCTGATTTTAGATTGAAAGAAAATAGTATAAAAAATATACTTGAAAACTTCGGTAAGCTTGATGTTGGGATTATTATCTGCCCAATAGAGATGAGAACTAAGAGTGGTGAAGATTCAAAAGAAGGCGAATCAATTTATCAGAAATATGAATCATATATTAGAAGAAATGAGAGTGAAATAGCTTCTTGTGTTAACTCTCTTGGAAGCTATATAATTAAGAAAGATATTTTCGATAGTATTCCTTCAGATAAATATTGCGATGATTTACACTCTATACTAACGAGTATAAAGAAAGGAAAGCGTGTCTATTTTGATGAGAATAATAAAATATACGAAGTACGTAAATCAAATTTCTTTGAAGATTACTCTCGTAGAAAGCGACTAGTAGGTGGTGGACTATCCACTATATTTGCTTTCAAAGATTTACTTTCGATTAGTAACGGATGGAGTGCTTTCTTCCTTTGGTCTCATAAGATTCTTAGATGGTTCTCTTCTTTATTCTTGTTATTAGCTTATGTTACTTCACTTTTTATGTTGGATACGCATTTTGGATTAATTACCGCTTATCTATTTAGTGTATTGCTTGTTATAAGTGCTATAGGTTTCTTATTAGAAAAAGCTAAAATGCCCAATCCGCTAAAAATACCACTGTTCTTTGTCTCTATGAATATCGGTTTCATAAAAGGGATATTGCATTATCTATATGGTAATCAAAATGCAAAATGGAGTAGAAAAGGATTAGATTGAGTATAGCTGTAGAAAATAGTAAAATCATAACTGAGCAAATCAAAACTTCTTATTCTACGAGGTTTAAGAATTTGATATTGCCTCTCTATTTAGAGCTAACAGCTGATATTTTGGCTATTGTTATCAGTTATGCTGTACAGTATTATATTAGATTTGAAACAAGTATTTACAGTGAAATAAAACCGAATCTTAACCAGGATTGGACTTATTTCATTTATCCAGCAATTGTAATAGTTATCTATTGGTTATCCATATTTGCAATCAATGGTATGTATAGGAACTGGTATGAGCGGTCTCCAATTGATGAAATATTTACTATGCTCAAGCTAGTGGGTTTTGGCTGTATTATGCTTTCAATTGTAATATTGACTAATATACAGACAAATCCTCGAATGTTGATTATTATCAACTTTATAATGTTAAGTGTCTTTGTTATAATATTTAGAACTATTGCTAGAAGAATACAACTCTCTTTGAGAAAAAGAAAAGTTATAAATTTACGTACCATCTTCATTGGTAAGAAAGAAAAAGTATTTCAAATAGCAAGAAAAATGCAGCTTTCTCCAGGGTGGGGTTTTAGACCATTAGGCTATATCAGTACTTCAGAAAATAAAGAGCTAGAAGAAGCAAGAGATTTGATTCCTAATATAGGATCCATCAATGATTTCATGAAAATATTAGAAGAATACAAGCCAGATTCTATAGTAATTGGCTCTAAGATGAGTCATAGAGCTAGTATGTTCAATATAGTTCAGATATGCAAGGACAATAATATTAGCGTTAAAATAGAGCCAGATTTGTATCATATATTCACTGGTCAATCTAAGACTACTAATCTTTATGGTATTCCTCTCATAGATGTGAATTTGAATCTAATGAAGCCATGGCAAAGTTTTGCTAAAAGAATATTCGACATAGTTTTTAGTACTTTGGTACTTATCATTGGATTGCCTGTTTGGCTCCTGCTAGCTTTGGCTATATCACTAGAATCGAAAGGTGGAGTATTCTATAC
Organism: Ignavibacteriae bacterium HGW-Ignavibacteriae-4; assembly: GCA_002839765.1. GTDB lineage: Bacteria > Bacteroidota > Ignavibacteria > Kapaibacteriales > UBA2268 > PGYR01. Next base: position 36,525 of record PGYR01000003.1, on the reverse strand, counting down.
TCAACCACGAGTGGGGAGACATGGTAAAGAATTCAAGATTTATAAATTTAGATCGATGGTACCTGCCAAGCCAGATGCAGAACAAAAATGGACTGTAGTTGGCGATAAAAGGGTTACTAAATTCGGTAAGTTTTTGCGAAAATCTCATCTTGATGAAGTCCCTCAGTTTTGGAATTGCTTCATCGGAGATATGAGTATAGTAGGTCCTAGACCAGAGCAGCCGAAATTTGTAAAAATGTTTTCGGAACAGTTAGATTATTATAATCGCCGTCACAAAGTCAGACCAGGGATTACAGGTTGGTGGCAGATAAAATATGAGTCACACGAACTCAGTTTAGAAGAAATAGAAAATAGAACTAAAGACGATTTTTATTATATTGAAAATATGTCGTTGAAATTAGATTTTGAAATAATTATTCGGACAATTTGGTTAGTGTTCAAAGGACATGGACAAACATAATATGAAAGCAATAGTAGTAATACCGACATACAACGAAAGTAAGAATATAGTCAGAATAATAGACAAAATATTCTCCGTTCACGATGAGATAGACGTACTAGTAGTAGATGATAATTCTCCCGATGGAACAGGCAAACTGGTTAGAGACAAGAAGCTAGAGTCTAACCGGATTCATTTAATTGAGCGTGAAGGGAAAATGGGACTCGGCACGGCATATCTTGCTGGGTTCAAATACGCCCTAGATAATGGTTATGATTATATTATGGAAATGGATGCAGATTTCTCTCATAATCCAGAAGAGATACCGAACTTCTTGAAGTATATACAAGAATACGATGTAGTACTAGGTTCTAGATATATCAAAGGTGTAAATGTAGTTAATTGGCCTTTGAAAAGATTGCTTCTAAGTTATTTTGCTAATCTTTATACTAGAGTTATTACTGGTATGGATGTCAAAGACGCAACTGGTGGATTCAAATGCTTCAGAGCTACTGCTCTTTCCAAAATCAATTTCAACGAAGTAAAATCTAATGGTTACAGTTTCCAAATAGAGATGACTTATAGACTTTGGAAGAAAGGAGCAAAAGTCAAAGAAATTCCAATCATATTTGTTGACAGGTTGGAAGGCGAATCAAAAATGAGCAAAAAAATTGTGTACGAAGCTATTTTTATGGTGTGGAAGCTCAAGTTGGGCTTAGTCAAAATCTCAAAATAACCTTCTAGTGAAGCATTGCAACCCAATATTGACATATCCATCGTAATTGTGAATTACAATGTGAAGGACTTCCTTTCGCAGTGTATAAGCTCGATTAACAAATCTACGACCAATTTGCGATATGAGATAATCGTAGTTGACAATGCCTCGACTGATGGCTCGGAAGAGATATTCAGCGAGCTATCTAAATCAGAAAATAATTTCTACTATATTTACTCGGAAGCAAATCTAGGGTTCGGTAAAGCAAATAATCTTGGATTCAATATTGCTAATGGCAAATATACTCTAATTCTCAATCCTGATACTCTAATAGAACCAGATACTTTGCAAGTGATGCACGACTATATGGAATCTAATCCAGATATAGGTACTTCGGGGTGTAAAGTTCTTAATTTAGATGGTACTTTCCAATCTGCTTGTAGAAGGGGATTCCCAACTCCTTGGGCTTCTTTTTGTAAACTCTTTGGTCTTCAACGATTATTCCCAAAATCAAAATTATTCGCAAAGTATAATCTCAGCTATCTAAATGAAAATGAGACGAACGACATAGATGCTTTGATTGGTGCTTTTATGTTTACTAGGACTGATGTCTTAAAGCAGATAAATGGTTTCGATGAAAGCTTCTTTATGTATGGTGAGGATTTAGATTTATGCTATAGAATCAAGCAAGCTGGCTATAGAGTTACATACTATCCTAAAACGACTATTACTCATTTCAAAGGTGAGAGTTCGAAACGAAGTACTCTGAATGAAACGAAACACTTCTATGATGCTATGGAAATTTTTGCTCGTAAACACTATGGGAAATCTAAGGTATTCTTTGCATTTCTTAGGTTAGGTATCAAACTACGCGCATTTATAAGTTATCTCAAAAAGCATAGAAAAGATGTAATATTCATTATTATAGATCTGATAATAGTCAATCTATCGCTTATTCTTTCTTCGTTTTTGAGATGGGGGCAAGCATTCCCTTTCCCAGATTACGCATATCCAACTGTTTTCGTATTCCTAAGTATAATTACATTTATTTCAATGCTCTTTTCTGGTGAGTATTTTGAGCAAAATCAAACTATTAGGAAATCATTTTTTGGACTTCTCTCTTCGTTATTGATACTTACTTTCTTTACTTATTTCTTCCGTGATTTTGCGTTTAGTCGTGGTATATTGCTTATGACTATTTCGTTCTCCGCCGTATTTATAACTGTTACTCGGATATTGAGCTCTATAATAGAGAAACAAAAGAATGTAAAAGAAGTAAACAGAATAGTACTAGTTGGTTGGAACGAAAATGCACCAAAGCTAATTCATAATATAAAATCGAGCTATAATAACTCCGTTATTGTAGGATATATTAGTAATAAAGAAAGTACTACTAGTGATTTGGATTATCTTGGTGAGCCAGATTACATACAGAAAACTATAAATGATAAATCGATTACAGAAGTTATAGTATTAGATAAAACCGAGTTTCAATTTGATGATGATACGAAATTCATACGATTGAAAAATGATAGTTTAGTTCACATATTCTTTGCCAATGATTATGATAATTTGGTAATATCAAAAATACTTACAGAAGTATCGGGAGTGAATCCAGAGGCAAAGCAAAGAAAGTTATCACAATTAAGATATAAACTGCTCAAGAGAATTTCAGATATTTCTATTGCATTACTGATGCTAACTATTGGATTACCTTTATTAATTGTAAAAGGAAATACTAATATATTCGTTAAGTTGTTACTTGGCAAACTAACATTTATTGGTTTATTTCCTGAGACCAATAGTTTGTCAGATAAAGGAAAATTAGGTATTATTGGACTCGCTCAAATAAGCGAGCCACAGAAATTAAAAGAAAAAATGATAGCAGAATTGAACAATCATTACCTTGATAACTATTCGCTTTCATTAGATTTTGACATACTTTTTAAATATTTATTTAGAAGATAGAACATGGCAAATAACTTTATTTTAGACTTTGAGAAACCAATCATAGAATTGGAAGATAAGATAGCCGAGATGAAACAATTAGGCGAAGAATTGGATATAGAACAAGACATAGAAAGTTTAGAAAAGAAAGTAGAGAGTCTTAAAAAGAATATCTATGCTGGTCTAACTAGATGGCAAAGAGTACAAATAGCTCGCCATCCCGAAAGACCTATAACATCAGACTATCTTGAAAATACATTTGATAGTTTTGTAGAGTTACACGGTGATAGAAAGTTCAAAGATGATGCCGCTATAATGGGTGGTATGGCTACAATCGGTGAACATCAAGTAATGTTCGTAGGTCATCAGAAGGGTAGAGACACTAAGTCTAATATTCTGAGAAATTTCGGTATGCCCAACCCAGAAGGTTATCGCAAAGCTCTTAGACTTTTCAAATTAGCAGAAAAATTCAATAGACCTATAGTTTGTTTCTTAGATACACCAGGTGCTTATCCTGGTATCGAAGCCGAAGAAAGAGGACAAGCCGAAGCTATCGCAGACAATCTAATAAAAATGGCACAGCTAAAAGTGCCAATTATAGTGATAGTTATTGGTGAAGGTGCTTCTGGCGGTGCTTTGGGTTTAGGTATTGGTGATAGAATACTGATGTTGGAAAACTCTTGGTATTCGGTAATAGCTCCCGAATCTTGTAGTAGTATATTATGGAAGACTTGGGATTTCAAAGAACAAGCGGCTGAAGCTCTAAAACTAACTGCTCCTGATTTGAAAGAACTTAATATAATAGACGAAATTGTAAAAGAACCTCTGGGCGGAGCTCATAAAAATCCAGACGATATGTTTGCTATTATGAGAAGAACGCTCCTTAAAGAACTAAAATCTTACAAAAAATACGATTCCAAAAAGCTCATAGAAATACGTCATGAGAAATTCTTAAATATGGGTGTTTGGGAGGAATAAACTTGTTCAAAAAATTTACGGCCTGGCTTAGGCGAATGACAGATTGGATGGAAAGTTTTGCCGAAAAGCCTCATGCTATGTTGGCATTATTTATTTTATCATTCATGGAATCCTCTTTTTTCCCGATTCCACCAGATGTACTTTTGATAGCAATCGCAATATCTAACCCCAAACGAGCTTTCAAAGCTGCGCTTTGGTGTAGTGTTGGTTCTGTTCTTGGTGGTATCTTCGGATATTATATAGGTGCTGTACTAATGGATTCGATTGGAAACCCAATATTACAATTCTATGGAAAAGAACATGCAATGGCAGACTTTGTCAAGTTATATGAAGAGTGGGGAACACTTTTCTTGGCAGGTGCAGCATTTTCTCCAATTCCTTATAAAGTAGCAACAATTGCTTCTGGTGCTGCTAATATGGATTTAACTACTTTTATTGCAGTCTCTTCCATCGGCAGAGCGGCTCGTTTCTTCTTAGTGGCAGGTCTTCTATTCAAATATGGTGCCCCTATCAAAGCGTTCATCGAAAAATACTTTGATGTTATTTCAATAGCTTTTTTGGTTATACTTGTTGGTGGTTTCGTAGCAGTAAAGTATATGCTATAGATGGATAGAAAGAAAATAATATATGTATGGAAGTCACCTTATCCATGGGATGTTAGAGTTGAAAAAATTTGTAAATCCCTAGCCAAAGATTATGAAGTTCTTATACTTGCACGATGGGGTAAAGAAGCTAAAAAAGCTGAACAAATTGACGGTATTACTGTTCGCCGTGTTGGCTTCCGTGAGAAGTCAATAAAAAGCATTCCTCTTTCTTTTAATCCTATTTGGAAAAAGGAGCTAGAAACTGTTATCAAAGGTTTCAAACCAGATGCTATTATAGTTCGTGAGATTATGCTTGGGACTTTAGTCGGCAAATTAGGTAAAAAGTATAGTATTCCAACTATTATGGATATGGCGGAGAATTATCCTGCCGTCATCAAACTATTCAAAAAATATAAGCAAAACATATTCTCTAGATTTCTAATCCACACTCTCGATTTGGCAAAAATGGTTGAGAAGAACTCGCTTAATTTGATAAAAAATGTAATTGTTGTTTGTGACGAACAAGTAGATAGACTAAAGTCTGAGAAATACATTAGCAATCACAAGTTCTGCGTAGTTGAAAATACTCCAATCTTCGAAGAAAATACAAAAATAGACAAGAAATTCACCAAGCCAATATTTGGTCATCACGGTAATCTAACTGGTGATAAATCTGTATTCGAGTTCCTCCAAGCTGTTATAGAACTATTAAACGAGGGCTATGATATGGAATTCCATATTATGGGTAATGGGGAAATATACCAAGAAACGAAGAAAATAGTTGATGAATCTGGACATTCTGATAAGATAATAATGTACGGCAATTGGAAAGATGAATTGTACAAGAAGTACCTAAACACAATCAACTTCGGAGTTTTACCTTATGGAGTTAATGACTTTACCAATACTACGAACTTCAACAAATACTACGATTTCCTTAAATTTGGAATTCCGATAATAACTTCCGAGACTAAACCAATGTCAAGATTGAACAAAGAGCTTGGCTGCGGTATAACTATCAATATTGATTGTAATAATGATATAAAAGAAAGCATAAAAAAATTATACGATTGTGATTATGACAATCTTTCTACTAATGCTTATAATGCCTATGTGAAAAGATATAATTGGTCAGTAGATGAGAAAGCATTACTTCAATTTGTGAAAGAGGTAATATAATATGTTTAGAACCATTCAAGTACATGTCGCCGTAGCAAAAGATAATGAAATATGGCATCTGGCACTCCGCCGATCTGAGAATTGCAAACTCTTTCCTACTATGTGGCAAACTGTAACTGGTACGCTCGAAGTAGATGAAAACGCTTTCGAAGCTGCAAAGAGAGAGCTTCTAGAAGAATCTGGATTAGTAGCAGATAAATGGTACAAATTACCTTATCTCGGCGGCTTTTATGATTTAAGAAGAGATACAGTTGAAAGTGTACCAACATTTGCAGTTGTGCTAGAAGATTTCATAGATATTGTTATTTCGAATGAACATTCTGAATTCAGCTGGCTGAAAAATTCAGAACTAGAAAACTTTTTCCCAATTCCCGATCATATAAATGGTGCTCTTCAATTGGAAAAGATAATACGTAATCCCGAACAACTAAGGATATTCTCGATATGAGTATAGCAGCTATTGTCATTACATTCAACCGATTGGAATTACTCAAGAAAACTATTGCTGGATTGAGAGCGCAAACTCAGAGTATAGATGAGATAATAGTAGTGAACAACGGCTCTACTGATGGAACTGTAGAATGGTTAGCGGAGAATGGTGATATATTCGTAGTTACACAAGAAAATGTAGGAAGCTCTGGTGGTCAATATACTGCCTTCAAAACTGCTTATGATAGGGGGCACGAGTGGATATGGGCTATGGATGATGATGTAGTACCTAGACCTGATTGTTTAGAACATTTGGTAGCGAATATAGCGGCTAATAAAGTAGTTGCCCCTCTTAGATATAGCTTAGACGGTACTCCTTTCATAAATGACACAATCGAATTTAATCTGACGAACCCATTCAGCAATATATGGAAGCGATTACTGAAGAAAGAAGATTTGGTGAGCGACATAATACCAGCCACCGGTCTTACTTTTGAAGGGCCAATGTTTCATAGATCATTAATTGAGAAAATCGGTTTACCAGAAAAGAAATTCTTTATATTTGCTGATGATAGTGAATATATGATCCGTGCTAAAAAAGCAGGGTTTAGCTCTTATATTATTTCTAAGGCAAACTTAGATAGAATGCTCGATGCACCTGATTTGAATAAGGAATTTTCTTGGAAAAACTATTATATTATTCGTAATATAATAGCAATTGATGTATTGCATGGGAGTTTTCTTGTTAGGTGGTTAAGACCGTATGCCTATCTAATCTCTTGGCTCCGAAAAGCAAGCAACAAATCAGATAGACAAACAGTTATAAAAGCGTTCAAAGATGGGTATTTTTATAAGTCGGATAACTAAAGTATAATACCCAAACTAACAGCTAGGAATTGTTTATCTGGCTCGCCAGTATCTTTGCCTATTAGATTTATATGTTGGTATTTCAACTCTAGGTTTAACTTAAATACCTTCAAATCTAAATCAGTTCCAGCGCCAACAAAATATCCAATTCTAGAATCAGTCGGACTTAAGTCAAGATTAAGTGGGACAGCAAAATCTGATTCCTCAGTCACATAATCTACAGAATTAGAAATATAATTATAAGCAAATCCACCTGTCGCATAAATATTTAGCAAATCAGTATTTATAAAAGCTAAATTTATTCCAGCATGAATTGGAATTATATTCTGAGTTGACTTGAATTTGTGTTTCTCCCCTGTTTGTGGATCTATTATTCGGAACTCAGAACGTGGGAAACGATGAAATTCTATTCCGCCAACAAAGTGAAGCATTTCCGTCATTTCTACACGTGCAGCTACACCCAGATGATAACCCAAATCAGCATTGTCTGTTAAAAAATCACCAGAACTAACGTTTTTAGTCGTAAGACTTTCATCAGAATAAACTTTTGAGATTTTATCGTTTGGAGTAGATAAACCGGCTTTAAAGTGCAATCCTAATGGACCAGCAGCTTCTGCAGAGTTAAAATTAAATAGAAGAATACTCGTTACAAGAAGAAATCCTGTAACTATTCTATTTGAGTTTGCGTTAATACTTTTCATTTGACTATATTATTGTTAATTTTGAATAAATAATTTTTAAATTTACTAAGGTTCTTTTACTATGAAAAAGTTAGTCCTTTTTATTCTACCAATTTTAATTGGTTTCAATTTAATTAATCTAAGCGCACAATCCAAAGAAAAAGATATTCCTCTTAACTTAGGTGGCTATCTTGGATTAAACTATAATATGCACAATGGCGATTTCCAATATCCAACTTCATTCAATGCAAGTTCTAATAATCCAGTACCAATTGGTTTCTATGGTGCAGAATCGTCTCTTGGATTGAATGGTGGATTTATTATAAACGTACCATTTGACAATATGTTCATTTTTTCTGGAAGATTAGGATTGCACGGTGCTGGTGCAGACTTTGCAACTACTAGCGATAAGTACACTCATTTCTTAACAGATACTAGTACTTATTTTGATGAGTTCGAATCTTCATTGATGTATGGTGAAATTGATTTGTTTATGCAATTCCATAATGTAATTCCAGTTGACAATCTATACTTATTAGCTGGTCTTGAATTAGGAATACCTATAACTGCATCGTATAATAGATTAGAAACTAGGATTACAACAGATGAATTTGGTATTTCGACTTCAACGGATCTACCATCCTCTGGAGATATCATGGATACTCCATTAAGACTAGCTCTTGCACTTGGTGCTGGCTATATGATGGAAATTGATGACAATATATTCTTAACTCCTGAAGTAAGTTTCAGATTACCTTTCTCGAATGTAAGTGATTTTAATGGTGGTACTAATAATGATTGGAACTTCGCTCAACTAAGAGCTGGCGTTAGCTTAACATTTGGCTTCGGTGATGATGACGTTGAACCAGATCCTGAGTCTTCTATAAATGTAGGTCTTAAAGATATAAGAGCTTACAACAAAGATGGTATGGCTTACAGTGTAGATAATATCAGAGTAGAAGAAGTTAAATACACTGAATTGTTCCCAATTGTACCTTATGTGTTCTATAACGAAGGTAGTAAATATCCATCAGCTTCGACTCAAACATTAGCTGCAGAGAGAGAAACTGGTAAATTTGTAATGGAAGATATTGAAGCAGACGCTATCGAAATAAACAAAAACACTTTTGATATTATCGGTACTCGTATGCAACAAAACACTGCAGCTGATTTAAAAATCACTGGTACTGTTGATAATAAAACTGAAAAAGGTAAAACAGCTCTAGCAAAAGAAAGAGCTGAGCAAGCTAAAAACTATTTAGTAGTTAACTATGGTATTTCTCCTGATAGAATTACTGTAGAAGGATTAGCTAATCCTTCTAAGCCATCATCTACAAGAGTTGAAGACGGTGTAGCAGAGAACAGAAGAGTAGAGTTCACTACAAAAGACAGAACTTTATTAAACCCAATGTTAGTAGAAAAAGAGAAATCTTCAATTGCTAGTCCAGATTTAGTAGAGTTCGTTCCTGAAGTAACATCATCAGATAGCGTTACTAAATGGCAATTAGAATTATCCCAATCAGGTAAAATGATCAAGACTTTCAATGGTGGTGGAAACCCTAATGAAATCCAATGGGCAATCAAACCAAATCAACTTTCAGCTAGTGATTTACCAGTTGAGTATAACTTGTCAGTTGAAAATGTAAAAGGAAAGTCAAACAACATTACTGGATCTATACCAGTTGAATTTATCTCAACTTCACAAAGATCACAAGAAGTTAAACCAGATAAAACAATTTCTAAATTCAGTTTAGTTGTATTTGATTTCGATAGTCCAGAGATTTCAGCTCATGACAAAGAAATAATTGACAACAATATACTCCCAGCTATTGCTTATAATTCGACTGTTCAAATATACGGTTATAGCGATAGAATCGGAGAAGAAAACTACAATAAGAAACTTGCTCTACAAAGAGCACGTAATGTAGAAAAGTATATCAGTTCTAAAGCGAAAGATGCTAAATTTGAAGTATATGGTATTGGTGAAAGTATCCAACCTTATGATAATGATTTGACTATTGGTCGTCAATTATCAAGAACTGTACAGATTTATGTTATTACTCCAAAGGAAAAATAAGATTGATGTCTAATCATTCAGACTATAAATACTTAATGGATATAAATTCACCGGCAGATTTGCGTAAGCTTAAAGCTTCCAGTCTGCCGGTTGTTTGTGATGAAGTCCGTGAGTATATTATTGATACTATCTCTCAGATTGGTGGGCACTTCGGTGCTGGTCTTGGAATAGTCGAGCTTACAGTGGCTTTACATTATGTTTTCAATACTCCCGAAGACAAGGTTATAATAGACACTGGTCACCAAGGTTACCCTCACAAAGTATTAACTGGTCGTAGAGATCAACTTCATACAATCCGTCAAAAAGATGGTTTATCTGGATTTCTTAAAAGAACTGAAAGTGAGTATGATGAGTTTGGTGCCGGTCACGCTAGTACAAGTATCTCCGCTGCACTTGGTATTGCCGCTGCAAGAGATATTAATAATCACAAATACAAAGTAGTATCTATCATAGGCGATGGTGCTATGACTGGTGGTCTTGCTTTCGAGGCATTGAATAATGCTGGTGTGTTGCAAAAAGACTTACTAGTAATAATGAATGATAATAATTTCTCAATTGCTCCCAATGTTTCTGCTTTATCAAACTATTTTAGTGAAATATTTACATCGAAACCATTTAAGAAAATGCGAGCAAAAGCTTGGCAAGTAACTGGCAAAATGGATGATTTGGGTGATAGATTGCGTAAGATAGCTTCTAAGCTGGAAGACGGCGTAAAAGCTGTGATAACACCAGGAGTTTTGTTCGAAGCACTTGGCTTCAACTATATTGGGCCTGTAAATGGTCACAATATAAACAAACTAGTTAGTATTCTAGAAAACATTAAAGATATGGAAGGGCCGATATTCCTACACGTAATGACTCAGAAGGGACATGGCTACGAGTTTGCTACACGCGACAAACAATATATGCACGCAATTGGCAAGATTGATAAAATCACAGGTAAGTCGGTTGCTGGTGCTCCATCTGCTCCTAAACCACCAAAATATCAAGATGTATTTGGTGATGCGGTTCTTGAATTATGCAAAAAAGATACTAAAATAGTATCAATCACAGCAGCAATGCCTGATGGTACTGGATTAGATAGAGTACAAAAGGAAATGCCAGAGCGTGTAATAGACGTAGGTATAGCCGAAGGTCATGCTGTTACTTTTGCAGCAGGATTAGCTTCGCAAGGTGTTGTACCAATAGTTGCTATCTATTCTTCATTCCTGCAAAGAGCGTATGATCATTTAGTTCACGATTGTGCAATACAGAAGCTACATGTAGTATTTGCATTGGATAGAGCTGGATTAGTAGGTGCTGATGGCCCAACTCACCACGGTGTATTGGATATCACTTACCTTCGCCCTATACAAGGTATAGTTCTAATGGCTCCAAAAGATGAACAAGAATTACGTGATATGCTTTACTCTGCAGTTTACAAATTTACAAATGGTCCTGTAGCTATCAGATTCCCTCGTGGCGAGTCTGTAGGCGTTCCAATCAAACCGATGAACGCAATAGAGCTTGGTCAATCAGAAACCCTAAGAGATGGGTCGGATGTGGCTATATTGGCACTTGGTAATATGGTTCCAATAGCTATGGAAGCAGCTGAGCTACTAGAAGCGGAAGGTGTTCATGCGAAAGTAGTGAACGCACGTTTTGTTAAACCGTTAGATCATAATATGGTTGATGAAATATGCAGAACAGATATGCATATATTCACAGTAGAAGATGGGCAAAAGCAAGGCGGATTTGGTTCCGCAGTTGCAGAATATATGGCCGAAATGAATTATCACAACAATCTTACCATACATGGTATAGATGATATATTCGTAGAGCATGGAACACAAGAAGAACAATTCGAATCTATCGGATTGGATAGTAAAGGGATAGCGAATCTTATATTAAATAAGATTAATCATAAGATAGAAATTTAGTATTTTTTTTGCAAAATGTTTGCATATTAATTTAATATGCCTTAGTTTTGCATTCTGTTTTTGAGACGGCGACTCCTTAGCTCAGCCGGTAGAGCATTTGATTTTTAATCAAAGGGCCACAGGTTCGAATCCTGTAGGAGTCACAACATAAAAGCAACTAAGCCAGTTAAATTTGATTTAACTGGCTTTTTTTATGTTATAACCTCACATTATTTATTAGTTTTTTCGTATATTTTGTTTTTAGTATCCATTAAAAACCGAAATTATTATGAGAAAACTATCTATCCTTTTTATAATTATAATCTTATCTTCCACTCAACTGTTTTCCCAAACTTGGTTTAACAAAATTTCTGATGAAGCTGGGCTAAAAGAAGCTAAGGGTTTTCGTGTGTGGTTAGCTGATGTAAATGGTGATGATTATCCTGATTTACTTTGGGGTGGAGACAAAGGTGCTTTATATAATAGTATTTATCTGATGATGAATGTTCCTAATCCAGACCAGAATTCAAGTGTAAAAAGAATATTCGAAGATTTCACTACCGAATCTGGACTTCAAAAAAGTAGAATAGATACTAATATTAGTAGGACTGTAGATATAGCAGCATTAGCCGATTTAGATAACGATGGTGATTTGGATATAGTTACTAGTATCTATGGTCATAGAGTACAGAATTACGTTAGCACTGGTGATAGAACAGAGGTAATGCTTAATGATGGGAGTGGACATTTCACTCTTGTTGATAATCATGGTCTAGACAATTTTAATTATGCTAGTAGCTTGGCTTTGGGGCAGACAAATACAACTGGATTATCATTTCTAGATTACGATTTGGATGGAAATATTGATTTATATGTTGGTACTTGGTTCGCACATTATGGTGAAGGAGCTGATGTCTATATGGGTAATTTCCTTTTCAAAGGTAAAGGTGACGGTACATTCCAAAAAGGAATTCAACTGGGTGCCACTGAACCGCTATATGGTACTAATGTCACAGATTGGAATAATGACGGTTGGCCAGATATTATCAACTCTCCTTATTGCCGTACTTCGGGGCAATTTTTCAAAAATGTAAATGGTCAATTCATAGAAGCATCAACCGAAGCTGGTTATAATACTCAAAGACTAGGCGGAGATCACGGTCAAAACCTTTGTCAATGGGAAGCTAATACTGCTGATTTTGATAATGATGGTGATATGGATATACTAGAAGTAAAAGTTCATGGTGGGTATAATCCAGGTGAAGGTAGAACTACTATCACTGTTAATTCGGGACAAGAAAATGGCTTCAAATTAGATTGGGAACTAGATAGAATAAAAAGAGCAGCACCTATGGAATCGCATCTCGGCGACCAAGGAGGTACTTGGTTCGACTTTGATAATGATGGTTTGCAAGATATAGCTCTTGGCCAAAACTCTTATCCTACTGCTAATATATATGGTCAAGAAAGACTTTATTTACTACTTCAAAATGAGTTTGGTACTTTTAACGAGATACTACCAAGTGTCACCAAAATGGATACTCTAAAAGAAGCTCACTCAATGGAGCCTGCTGATTTCGATATGGATGGTGACCAAGATTTATTCCTTTCAAGGATAGTTCGCGAAACTATAATAGAAAATGGTGAACCGAAGAACATTACTTATAATACTATTGAATTAGTAGAGAATAAAAAAGCGGAAGAAAATAATTTCATTCAAATAAAGCTAGATAAAAACTCTGCTATTAAAGGTGCAAATGCAGCTTACATTGGAGCAAAAGTATTTGTATATGTTCATGGTGTTACACAAAAACAAGAAATACAATCGGGATTAGGACATTTCGCAGGTATGCAACCATTCATCAAAACATTCGGTTTAGGTAAAGAAACAGCTATAGATTCAGTAGTTGTATATTATCCTAACAAAGCAAAGAGTAGAGTTGTTATACTTGCCCCACCCGTTAATACTTTAATTAAAATTGGTGACAATATAGATTATGTTGATATGCAAAATGAAGACCCAGTACTACTCACTGTAGTTGGCTCTGGAACCATCAACTTTGGTAAAGTTAATGTTGGTGAAACTGCAACTAAGAATCAAAAATTATTAAATATTTCAAATAATTCAGGTCGTCCAATAACAATTACTGGTGCAACTCTAGATGATAATGAGGTATTTGGAATTGATAATTCAATATTCCCAATAACTATTTGCTGCAAAGACTCATTAATTTCAATTCCAATAAAGTTCTCTCCAAAAGTTAGAACTCAATATTCAGCAAAAATATCTTTTAAAAATAATTCAGATAATGCACCTGATTTCATCACTCATTTAGAGGGATTTGGAAACGAAGATAAACCTCTAATTACAGTAAATACAAAGAACGTAGTATTCGAGGGAGTTTGGATGGATAGTACAAAGACTAATGACCTTGTTATAACTAACACAGGTGAGTTGGATTTATTTGTATCTTCAATTAGCCTAACTGGTGATACTGATGTTCTTTCTATTCCGAATACTCCTCCTTTCATTTTAGAGCCAAAACAAACTAAGAATATTAGTATTCAATTCTTACCTAAGCAAAAAGATAGATACACTGGTAAGATTACAATAGAATCAGATGCTTTTAACAAAGACACAGTTTCATCCATAGATATACTAGCGATATGCGACGGACCAAACTCAGAAATTGCAACTGATGCCAAGTTTGTAATTGCATTCGGTAATGTAAGAACAGATGACTCTAAAGAACAAAAGTTAACTATATCAAATATAGGTCAAGGAGAGTTAGTCGTTAATTCAATTGAAATAGACCCAGTAGGTACATTCTCTCACTCTGAAAAAGATTTTCCAATAAGAGTAAAAGATAAGAAAGAAATCACATTAACTTTTAGTCCCAAATCTGAGGAACTATTAACAGCACAATTGATAATAAAGAGTGATGCTGTAAATGAACCTGTTTATGAAAAGAGAATGACTGGTACAGGCGTATCAACTTCTAACGTTGATATGTGGGAAAATGGAAACAGAACTTATCATTTCAGTATAGCTCCTAACCCAATTAAAAATAGGGGGCAGTTAGTTGTTGAATCTATGGATACAGAGAATGCTGGACAAATATCGGCTATCATGTATGATGCTACTGGTATGAAGTTATTACAATTATTCAGCCCAACTCACATAGCAAATAATACTTCTTTTGATATTGATGTAAACAATCTATCGTCAGGAACTTATTTTATAAGAATTTTGTCGGAAAATGAAGCAGTAGTTACTTTACCGATTATTATACAGAAATAAAAAAAAGCAAAACCTTATTCGCTTTGGAGGGCTAATTTAGGTTTTGCTCTGGGCTTAAAATGAATATGCGTATAATACGCATGAATTTTAAATAGGTTATAGCAAAATGGATTTTAATTGTGATTATTATTGCTAATTGAACTAAGATAGTATCATTTATAAATAACTATTAATATTCTTGTCGATTAAATTTCTATTTTAATTAGCAAATATTAATTATATTGGATTCAAATAATTAGCCCCAAAATGGATTTAACTTGAGCTTATTTGTTCAAATAATTGGACACGTTTCTAACGTCTTATATATAGTAGGGTCTTCTTTCGAAAAGATGATTTGGCTAAGAAGTACGTTAATCTTAGCGGCTTTACTAGAGTTATATTACTCATTCAATATCACCGATGAGCCTCTATGGACTGATATTATTTGGTCTGTTGTCTTTGTAGGAACCAACTTATGGTGGGTCTCTGTTCTCTATTATGAGAAATTGACTTTGAATTTGGGTGAACACGAAAAACGGATGTTGGAAATCACTTTCAGTAAAATGAATCCAACTCACTTCAAAAAACTAGTTAGACTAGGAACATTGAAAGTTGTACCTGAAAGTACTTCACTTATCAAAGAAAACACACATATAAATGAACTTATGCTTATCACCAAAGGCCTTGTTAAAATAACAAGGAATGAAAAAGTACTAGCATACATCAAAGATGGTAGATTCGTAGGGGAAATGAGTTTCATGTCAGGTGAAGCAACTACTGCTAATTGTGACACATTAGAAGAAACGGAAATGGTAGTTTGGGATAAAACGGTACTAACTGATTTCTTGAAAAAAAATGAAAGCATCAAAAAAGAACTTAATGATGTTTTCAGTGAAGATTTGATTAAAAAATTAGTAGCCGATAATTAATCGAATATATATCTAACGCCTGGTTCTGCCAAACTATGAAAATCGCTATAATCATGATTTTCGTAATCATCACCATAGTGCATTAATACTATTCTCTTTCTTAACTCTTCTGACAATGTTCTAAGCGAATCAATATCTGCATGAACTGGATTTGGGAAAAATGAGCAATCATGGAACAGATAATCTGCTTTGTGTTCATACTCAGCTATCAACTCATCATCGAATTTTGTATCTCCAGAAAAGAAGACTTTTCCGTCAATTAGTAATCCGTAAGTTATAAAGGCGTCTTCAGTTTTAACTGCTTGACCTGGTATGTGATTAGTGTGAAAGAATTCCAAATCAATTCCTTTGAAATTGATATGATGTTTTATTCTTCCATTCTCATGTGTAATGTTAGGAGTTACATAGTCGAAATAGCTCTCGAATGTCATTTCGTTTTCATATTTGCCTAATTCATTATATCTTAGTCCACCTTTCAATGATTCTTCCCAAAGTACAGTTCTGTACTCATCTGGTATAATCATAGTTAATCTTGGTTTTCCTTTTGGTTGACCGAAATATCTGTTTTTTAGAGTCAAATACTCCAATCCACCGATATGGTCCGAATGACTATGTGTAGGTAATACATTCTCTATATCTAGAATATCTAGCCCAGTGACTGGTTTGAGTGCAAATGGAGCCGTTAGCCCAAAATCCACTAGTATATGCGTGTCACCTTTGATGATTATTATATTATTGTTTCCCAAAGTTTCTGAGAAAGCTGTCCCAGAACCTATAAAAACAATCTCTAACTTCCCATCATTTTTGAGGGATAAAGTATCTTCTATTTTTAATTTCTTCATATATTACTTTTCACAATTTGTGTGCCATTCAATTGTATTATTATAATTAAAAGCAGTTTACTTAAATATTTCTGTTAATTTTTATAAATTTTCAGAAAATACAAAGTTAATATACACAATTTATGAATTTATCTTTACTAAAATTAACTAAATTGAATATTCTTTTCTAATTAAGTAATATTACTTAACCAGCGATCTCATTTATTGCCGTGACTAATCTATCCAAATCGGATTCACTAGTATATATATTTGGTGTTACTCTTACTCCGTCAATATGTTCATGTGAAATAGCTACTGTATGTATTTTATACTTATTGAAAAGTTGCTGGTCAATTTCACTACCAGTCATTCCCTTAATCCCAAAATTAGCCAAAGCACAAGAGTAATTGAGATTGAGTGAGGTGTTCATATAAACTTTTGGATTTTCTAACGCTCTTGATGCCCAATAGTTCTTCAAATATTGTAACCTGTCTTGTTTTCTCTTTGTAGTTATCATATTATGAAAATCGAGAGAATAACCAATTGCCATTTCTTTGGCGAAACTTCTAGTTCCCAATGATTCAAATTTTCTTATGTTATCCCCATCTGGTTCATCAGAAGAAAGCAAAGCCCAGATATTTTTTATCTTGTCTTTTTTAATATACATAAGCCCACTACCGAATGGAGCACAAAGCCATTTGTGTAGGCTGGTACCGAAGTAGTCCGCGCCTAGGTCAGGAATATTATAATCGAGATGAGCAAAAGAATGTGCACCATCTACTATTACTTCTATTCCTCTTTTGTGAGCCTCATCAGCGATTTTTCGAACAGGTATTATCTGACCAGTCCAATTAATAATATGAGTAAGGTGGACGATCTTAGTTCTTTCTGTAAATAAATCTGTGTAGAGTTTTACTATCTTTTCATCATTATCCATAGGTAATGGTAATATAGCTTTTTTTAGTACTATACCATCTCTTTTTACTCTTTGGTTCCATGCGTTACGCATATTTGGATAATCAAAATTAGACATTACAATTTCGTCACCTTTCTGCAGGTTCAGTCCAAATATAATTGTGTTCAATCCTTCCGTACTATTTCTATTGATTGCAATTTCTTCAGGTGAGCAGCCAGCTAATTGAGCGAGATTCTCTCGGAGAGGTTCTCTTCCCGCATCTAGTATTCGCCACATATAGTACGATGGGGCTTCATTAGCCATTCTGTTGTATTTATCTTGCGCATCTTGTGTTATCTTGGGCTGAGGACTTACTCCACCATTGTTTAGATTAAGTATGTTTCTAGAAACTGTGTAAGAGTCCCTTACCCAGTTCCAGAATATACCATCAGTTGCAGATTTATCACTATCCATCGCTAGATTATTCATTGATGCCGCTTTTAAACCACTACTTACAGCTGATTCAATCATGGTATGTATTGATGCGGTTCCTAATATTGCAGCCATATTCTTCACAAAACCTCTTCTGGAAGACATAATTATTACTCCTTATTATTTAAGTTCATACATATCGTATAGCTCTGGTAAAATACAATCCCAACCGAAAGTATCTTTCAATTTTACTCTGAAAGCATCAGAGGAGTGTGGTTCACCATGTACTATAAATACTTTCTTTGGATTAGTATCCAAATCACTCAACCAATCTATAAGTTCTGCTTGGTCTGCATGTGCAGATAGGGCAGTCATATTATAAATTTCTGCATTTACATTGTAATACTTCCCATATATTTTTATATCAGAAGCTCCTTCTAGTAATTGTCTGCCTCTTGTACCTTCTGCTTGGAATCCAGCTAACATAACCGTAGTTGAAGGATCTTCTATATATTCTGTCAAATAATTCAAGACTCTTCCACCTGTCACCATACCACTTCCAGCTATTACTATTTTGGGTTGTTTATCGTCCATTATATTTAGAGTTTCTCTGAAATCCTTAACTATGATAAATGCGTTGCACATTTGTTTGCTGTCATTTGCGCTCATTTTGTGCCAGCTCTTATGATTCCTGAATACTTCAAGGACATTGTTTCCCATTGGGCTGTCCATAATCATAGGTAACTTTGGTATTTTACCTTTCTCTCTCAATTTCCAGAGCAAGTACATAAGAGTTTGTGCTCTTTCTACAGCAAAACTAGGAATTATTAAAGTTCCATTCTTATCGTAAGTGTGATTAATAATCTTACTAAGTTCTTCTTCCAAATCAAGATTCTCGTGTATTTTTCCACCATAAGTTGACTCGATAAGTAGATAATCAGCTTTTTGTGGCTTTTTCGGCTCTCTTAATAGTAAATCACTTTTTCTACCGACATCACCTGAAAATACTATTACCTCACCTCTTACTTCTAACTCAATAAAAGTAGAGCCAAGTATATGTCCATTATATTGAAACCTAACTTTTATATCTGGATATAGCTCTATCCATATACCATCCTCTAATGAATTGAATCGTGATATAGCATTCTCAGCGTCTATCATATTGTAAAGTGGTTCAGCTATTTCATGCTTCGAATAACCATATTTATTAGCTCTTTCGGCTTCCTCTTCTTGGATCTTGGCACTATCTCTTATTATTATAGAGGCAATATCTAGTGTAGGTTTTGTGGCTCTTATTAGTCCATTGAATCCCATATTAACTAATCTTGGCAGAAATGCAGTATGATCCGCATGGCCATGTGTTAATAATATAACGTCGATTTCTGATACTTTAACGGGAGGATAATTCCAATTAAGCAATCTTAATTTTTTGAGACCTTGGAACATTCCACAGTCAATCATTATTTTCTTATCACCAGTATCCACTAAATACTTAGAGCCAGTTACTGTGCCGGCCGCACCGAGAAAGTGTATTTTCAAATTTGAGTTCATATCTTTATTTCCTGCATAATTCCATTGATTCTTTTAATATTGACTTGTGTTTAGAACGCTTTATCCCAACTATATTTAGTAGATCAGGATTCTCATTTAAGTGCATACATAAAACTATATCTTTTTCTATTATCATTTGTTTCTCTCGACTATTAAGCGTGGTCAAACAAGTAATAGGATGCAATCCTGCTCTATCTATTCTCTCACGGAGACTACTACCATGAGGGGAATCCCAGCTGACTAGACCTAATCCCGAACAGTTCCCGTATTGTATTGCATCAGAAGTGAATCTAGTGTTAGTGTAAATCCATCCTTTGTGAATCTTACCATTGTTTTTGGGATTTTTTCTTCTTTCTTTTTCTACATCATCGAATCGTGATTTGATATATAATGGTACTTTCACATCACACTTACGTGCTTGATCACTATGAAATTTACATTCAACTATATAATGTTTGTTGTATTTTTCGGCTATTACATCGATCTCATGTGTTACACAGTGCCCATCAACTATTATTCCGACTTCTACATCGAAACCTTCATACTTTAGTACTTCACCAATAAACCTCTCGAAAGGATAACCAGTCGGACCAAGCTCCAATATGGCTTTTTTTAGCTTGTATTTCGCAGCCGTGGGTCTCGATGATTTGCGTAACAATTCAAAGGCTTTCTTATATATTTCCTTTGTACTTATACCATCGAATAGTAGACTTTTAATGTTCTTAATTATGTAAAAGATAGTTTCATCATCTGCACCTGATCTTTCCAAAGAACCCATTAGTTTAGATTCATCGAATTCATCTTTCTCACCGGACATTTTTGTAATTAGTATCTTTTTCTTATTCATATTTTTATTATTTATGTCAGTTACTTAACAATATAATGATTCAATTTGTTAAAATGAAAAAAAAATGACCTCCTGCCAATAAAAATAGTTAAATTAGATGATTAACTTATCTATTAATTACTAACTTACTGGATTATTAATCTAGAGATATTTATGAAGTATATACCTATTGTTTTATTATTTATGTTGCCGTTTATAGCTATTGGTGAAGATATTGATTTAAATTTTGAATACGAGAGTATAACAAGAGAATTGGCTGTCTATTTACCTACAAATTACTCTCCAGATAAGAGCTTTGAACTACTTATTGGGCTTCATGGTTGCGGTCAAGACGCATATAGTTATAGAACAGCTCTTTCGGAAGTAGCTGAGAATAACGGATTAATTCTAATGTGTATTAATGCATTAGATGATGGCTCTCAATTAAACAAAATGATGGTAGATGAGAGAGGAAAGGTAATACCTGCCGCAATTGACTATTTATCTACGAAGTATAGTATTGATAAGAAATCAGTTTACCTGACCGGTTTTTCTTGTAATGCGGCAATGACGTTATTTCATGGTCTAAACAATTTGTATGAATTTAAAGGGTTAATCCCTTTTAATGCATATTTACCTCCTGAATATGACAATAAATATAACTTAGATTCAAAGAAATCTACTTGTTTTTGTTCGGGTACTAATGATGGTAATTATTCCCGTAATCAAACTTTATACAATCAATTAAAGGCAAATGGGGGAGTGACTTACTTTAATTCAATGCCTGGAATAGGTCATACGGTTACGTTTCCTGGATTCACAAATGAAATGCAAGAATGTATAGACTTTATAAAGCAGACAACAACAAAAGTAGAAATTGATGATAGTGGTGAATTGTTATACCTACATCCCAATGAAGGAATATTGAATATAAATACTAAATCAAATCATAACAATACTGAAATATTCAATTTACTTGGTGAAAGTGTATTTATCTCTAATCGTAATAGTATGGATATATCACACCTAATAAAAGGACTATATATAGTAAAAGTAAATACTAATAAATCTTCTTTTCTTTCAAAGCTAATACTTAACTAGATTTTCTTTGATTTGTTTTTCATTTCTTTTAATTTGTAAATTCTCATTATTAATCAAATTTGAAATATTATGAAAAAATTTGCTTTACTTATAGCTGCTTTATTAGTTATCACATCTTGTAAAACACTCCAAAATGATGGAGAAAATTATGTTGCAGATGCTACTCCCCCTGCAGGTTACAGCCCTATTTTCATAACTCAGAAAATGGAATTTGATAAAAATGGTAAAGATTCTCTCCAAGTAAATGTAAGTAATGTTCGCTACGAAGGGAACAAAACTTCAGCTTTTATACATCTGATTAATCAAAACAATACTCTACTTACGAACGCAAGTAACAAAAAGGATATTTGGTGCGAAGTAATAGATTCTACAACATTAGGTGAGAGCATAATCAAATCGAATATAATAGAATACAAGGATATAAATAGCGCTCCTATTAGTATTGCTATTGTTATGGATCATTCTGGCTCTATGGGTGAAGAAAGAGCAAGGAACATGCAATTGGCAGTTCAAAAGCTAATTGATAATAAAAGAGACCAAGATAGAATTACACTTATCAGATATGATAATAAAATTGCAGTGCATGCTGGTCCAGACAAAGATATCGCTACTCTGAAAACAGCACATCAAATAAATGGGTTGCAAGGTTACGGTAGTTTGACAGCTACAAGAGACGCTATTATAAAAGCTGTAACGATACTCGAGAATGAGCCACTTACCCACAAAAGAGCTGTCGTAGTATTTACAGATGGTTTCGATAATTCTTCAACACAAGGTATAGATGATGTTGTCAAATCGGCTAGAGAAAAAAATATTTTCGTTTCGACAGTTGATTATGGTTACAATGTAGATGAAAAAATGCTTCAAGAGATTGCAAATAGGACTTATGGTATATATCATCATATATACCTGACTAAAGAGTTTGACTATGTATTTGATGATGTTTACACTAGATTGAATAACTATTATCTGATTGAGTATGATGTAGATAGTTTTGGTGAGCATAAATTAAAATTAAAAATATGCTTAGATGGCAAAGAGTACTTCGACGAATACAGCTACGATAATACTCCGCCAGTTGGTAGCTTGGTATTGCTTAATGTGCTGTTCGATCACGATAAATCTACTTTGAAAAAAGAATCAAAGAATGCTGTAAAAATGTTGGCGGATTATATGAAGTCTAGTCCAGAGTTGAAAATAGAACTGCACGGACATACTGATAATACTGGAAATGCTGATTACAATCTGAAGCTATCTGATAAAAGAGCCGAAACTGTAAAGAATGAGTTAGTTGCTTTAGGAGTTGAAGGTAGTAGAATTAGCTTTACTGGTCATGGAGACACTAAGCCAATAGCGGATAATAATACTAATGATGGAAGAGCAAATAATAGAAGAACAGAATTCTTATTGAGATAAAAGTTTAATTATCTAGATTCATTTTTACTATAACAGGGCAGTGGTCAGATACTTTTTTTGCTGCTTCTTCTGGGAACATCGCATTAATGTCAATCATAGTAAGGGTTGAGTTCTTAGCTCTACTTTTCATTGATTGACTCACTATTATATGATCTATTGATTTCCATATTGAGTATTTGCAACTCATCATATTACTTGTTAAAAAATCAAATTCATCATTATCTAATGCGGTTATATTGCTATTTTTCTTTGATGGATTATCATTGAAATCTCCTAATAATATTACATCTTTATCATTTTTTATAGTAACTAGTTTTTTAATCTCTTTTATTAGTATTTCTGATTGCTCCTGTCTTATATCAAAGCTCCTAGACTTTTTGTATGGAGTGTCATCATACCTAGAAGTAGATTTGAAGTGAAACGAACCGACAAAAAAGTCGAATCCGTTATACCTACAATAAGCTACTAAACCCGGTCTTAAATCTTCGTTTCCTAAAGAGATTGCATCCAGCTGGTAAGTATTTACTATTTCTATTTTCTTGTTGATAATAAGAGCAGTTTTTTGCTCTATTGGGTAAGTAGAAGTGATAATAGAGTATTTGACAGTGTCAACTATACTTGCTATTGCATTACTGTTCTCTATCTCTTGTAGGGCAAGTATATCGGCATCGAGAGTTGATATAACTTGGCTTATATTTTTGATGTCTTCTTGTGTTCTAGGTGATTTATCATCTATCCCATCTCCTAGCCAAGCAATATTAAAAGTTCCAATAGTAATATCATTGTTAGACCCACAACTCGTTAGTAATAGGATTGAAGTGATAACTATTAGTATTGCTTTCATTTTCTTGTGAAGATTGATTTTACAATATGCCCTGCCATCTGCGGATTCTCATTTAGCCTTCTTATAGAGTACCCATACCAATCAATTCCATAGGGAGTATATACTCGTACTTTGTGCCCATTAGAGATTAGCTTAGCTCTTAACGATTCTGTGACGCCTAATAGCATCTGGAACTCATACTTATCTTTTGGTATCTTCTTCTCTTTGATTAGGTTCTCTGCATAGTTCAATAGCAAGTCATCATGTGTAGCTATACAAGTGTAATATCCATTCTCAAACATATACTTTAACAATTCTTTGTAATTGTCACGTATCTTCTCTCTGTCTTTGTAAGCTAATGAAGGTGACTCATTATAGATACCTTTGCATAATCTAGTACTTGGGTTAAACTTGCTCATTGCTTTTATATCATCCATACTTCTTTTTAAGTATGCTTGTATAACAAACCCAACATTTTCTAATCCGTCATTCTTTAATTTCTTATATATATCTAATGTCTTAGAAGTGTAAGGAGTATTTTCCATATCCAATCGAACAAATAGTCCTAGTTCTTTTGCTTTTGAAACTATACTTTTTATGTTACTATATGCGAAATCGAAATCTATTTCTAATCCTAGTGATGTCGGTTTAATCGATAAATACGAGTTTAGCGAGTTATTTTTAATTGCATCTAATACTGCTAGGCTCATAGATGTCTCTTTAGTTGCCTGCTGTTTGGAGCTAACAAATTCGCCCAAAGTATCAATAGTTGTGCAAGCACCTTTCGCTTCTAGTAATTTACAAACTTCGATAGCCTCCTCAAGTGTAGCACCAGCTATATATTTTTTTGCAAATAGATAGATGAAAGACTTAGGAAATAGAGGTAAGGTCTTTGTAATTAGTTTGTTTATCATATATTTTTATCCAAAAAAAATTCCGCAACTGAAACAATTTCAATTGCGGAATTTAACGAAAATTATACTAATACTATCTAACAACTTTTAGTTGTTGAACGTCTTTGTATTTATCTGACTCAATCATCACATAATAAGTGCCGATTGGTAATTTAGAAATATCTATTTCTAATGGTGTTAGGCCACTACCGTAGTACTTGTCGCCAATAGTTTGATACAATCTACCATCAACTCCTACTATTCTTATATTAGTTCTTACTAATTGATTTCTCGAATTGTTTATTGTTAAAGTAAATAAACTTGCCGCTGGATTAGGAGCTATTGATGTAATAGTAAATCCATTATAATAGGTTTTACCTACAGAAGATAATCCTTCGAAGTAAAACACACCAGATTCTCCAATCAAAGTTGAGTTACCTGCAACTTGTGCAGTTAATTCACCCAATTGACCAGGTACAATACTTGCGTCAAAAGTCCACTCAAATTGGTTGTTTTCCAAATCAACTTTGTTGTTGAATTTGGTAATCTGTTTTGGTTCTCCCGTTTGATCAGCTCTGTAATAAACCTCAAATTCACTAGTAACGAAGTCAGTATTGAATTTGATAATATGAGATTTCAAATTAGTATTAAGTGTATCGTGCAACATAGGGTTTGTGAATTCAACTTTCTCTTTACCCAATGAAAATGGAATTGTTAGATTTACACTTGGATTGTCATCTGATTCTATAAGTAATATTGCTTTATCTGATACTACATCAGGAAAGTCAACATTCTGTAATATATTTATATCACCACCACCAAGTTTAGTGAAGCTTTCACCATTATCAGTTGATAATTTTACAGTTACATTGCCAACATTTTTCCTTGTCCAGCTAAGCGTATGTTTAGTTAAATAACCTAACTTAGCACCAGGAGTAGGGAAAGTAGCTAAAATTGAAACATCAGTAACTTTGAAAGCTAATTCACTTTGGTCATATACATTTGGGTCTGTTGCAGACTCTATTCTAACCATATATTTTGTCCCTAATTCCGAAGGAATAGTCCAAGTATAAAGAGTATCATCAGCAGTATTTGCAATACCTATTTCTGTCCAATTCTCACCTAAATCTGCTGAATAAAAAAGTTTTGAGGCACTAACATTTGCTGCATTGAAAGCTATTGTTTCTTGTGAACCCGCAATATATGCTTCTAGTCCAATTGGTCTAACTAGTTTAACAACTGGATATGTAGGTATAGAAACACAATTCTTTAATACTTGTTTTGTGAATTTACGTATTCTTTCTTTCATTCTAGGGTGGAATTTTAATTCTATTGCACCACCAAGGTGACAATAGCTCATTATAGTACCGTCATACTTGATTCTTCTTTGATTTGGAGCAATACAATATGCATCATCAGCTTGATTAATTGAAACACATGAATCTATTATTGTTTCACCCATATCAGGCCAACCACAGAAGTGAGTATGTGGACATCCCAAATTATGACCAAACTCATGAGTAGCTACCATCAAATCCTGAGAGTAAGTAATTCTAGGGAAAATTACATCTGCTCTCATTCCTAATGCTGAATATCCGCGTGTAGAACTACAAAGAGTACTTGTACGGTCAAAATCCATCATTGCAATTCCAGCAGTTGAAGACCCAGATGGTTGTCTTCCTAAATCTGTAAATACAGTAGCCAATGATCTGTCTTTACTCCCAGCTCTTGAATTCCAAATACTTGGCATTGCATTTAGTTTATCTTGCAATCCCTCACCAAATAAATTGAAGTAAGGATCTTGGAATGGATCATTGAAAATTGTTACATCAGAAACTGTTATTATAAGTGCAACTTCTCTTGTATATATTCTAGAGACTGCAGACATAATATTATCTATATAATCAAGAGATAATTGAATAGCTTCATTCTGTTCTTCTTCTGTTATTTCTTCAAACCAATCTTCCCAATTGACTTTACTTTTATTTTTTACTCGAGCAATGAACATAAGATAATACTCGAAGTTAGCATCAGCTGCTATCGTCACTTCATATAAATCATCTTTTTGTATCTCATTATGAGATTTTTCATTTTCTAACTCTATGTGCTCTTTGTGGTAGTCACCATAATCGTCAGTGCCACACATCTGAGAATATTTTTCATTCAACTGACCTAAAGTAGTTTCAGCAACACAATGTGGGACTTTCTCTCCACCTAATTTTGTCAAGTCAGAAGATACATCATACATCTGTCCTGTTGCATCTTGTATAAATCCTACTAGACCAATACTAGAATACGAAATAAAAACATCAGATCTTATATCACCTTCGATTAAGCCATAGTATTTTGCATTATTCTGCAGTTTGTAATCTACTTGCTCACCATTCTTGAAATACTTTATACTAGCATCACTAGATATTGCGCTGTTACCTTTTGTTAGAATAAGATTAACTTTATAATCTGGTTTGATTGGGAAGTTATTTATAACGATACGATTTGCACCTGAATTGAAAATTTCTTTTGCTTTACTATCTAATACTTCGAAATCATAGCGATTAAGATCAGATTGGACTAAATTGTTCTTAGTGTTTTCCAATACAAATTCAGAAGCTTCGAAATCCTTAGCCTCTGAGTTTATAGTAAATGCTGTAATTATTACGAGCATTATTATTATTTTTAAATTTCTCACAAAATTCCTCTAAAACTTATTTATTAATTAATTTTTCAACTTCTGCTACAACCAATGCATGTATTGTTTTCACATCTTGGTTGCCGTCTATAGTTATGAATCTCGACTCATTTTTAGCTAACTCATCATAACCGTGTATTACTCTATCGTAGAATTCATCGCCCGAAAGCTCCATTCTATCTCTGTCTTTCTCTTTATCTCTGTCGATTCCTACACTTCTTTCTATATTTAAGTAGAAAGTCATATCTGGTAAGACACCTAAACTACCTATTTGGTTACTCTTTTCGATAATTTCCATATCAATTCCTCTGCCGTAACCTTGATAAGCTGTTGTAGAGTCAAAAAATCTATCGCTGAGTACTATCCTTCCTTGATCTAATGATGGTAGTACTATAGTCTTGACCAAATCTGCTCTTGCTGCTTGGAATAGGAGTAATTCAGATATGTCGGATACTTCCAATTTCTTGTTAAGTAATACAGCTCTGATATATTCGGATAGCTCCGTACCACCCGGTTCTCTTAGTGTCACTACCTTATGACCATTCTTAACTAAGTACTCCCTTAGTAATAATATTTGAGTACTTTTTCCCGAACCATCTATACCTTCGAAAGTAATAAACATATTTCTACCGTTGAAAAAAACTTAAATTTACGTAATTATTCTTAAATTTTAAAAAACTTGCTACTTTTTATTCATATCAATTATTATAACAAATTCACCTTTTAGTGTCAACTCATTAAGCCGAGGTTGTATATTTTCTATAGTATCGAATATATATTCTTCGAATTTCTTAGTTAACTCCCTAGCCAAACAGATATTAAAATCTTCTTCTTTCATTTTATTTAGGTCTTTCAAGAACCTTTTGACTCTATTTGGTGATTCATACATAACTAACGTACCGCTGTCTTGTAGCAGGGCTTCCATGAATTTCTTACGCCCCTTAGTATTAGGGACGAATCCAAGGAATTTAAATTGGTGAGAGGGGAACCCCGAAGCACTAATAGCAGTAACAAATGCACTAGCACCCGGTAAAGCTATGACGTCAATTCCTTCTTCTCGGCACTTTCGAACGAGTGGGAATCCTGGGTCTGAGATAAGTGGAGTTCCAGCATCACTGACTAATGCCACCGATTTACCGCTATATATCTCACTAACTAGAAAGTCAGTTTTCTGTGATTCGTTGTGTTCGTGATAGCTAATCATAGGTGTATTAATCTTATAATAGAAAAGTAGCTTACCTGTAACTCGGGTATCTTCACATGCTATTACGTTTACACTTTTTAGTATCCTTATTGCTCTGAATGTCATATCATCCATATTGCCTATAGGGGTTGGTACTATGTATAGTGCCGGTTTAACTTCTTCTGCCATTTCTTTCTCGTATCTTTTTGAAAAAATTCTTCAGTAATTCTGAAGATTCTGACTCATATATACCATAGTGAACTTCACATCTGTGGTTTAGCTCTGGATTATTCGTTATATCCATTACGCTACCACAAGCACCCGATTTCGGGTCCGCTGTAGCTATGAAAAGCCGATTCACCCTCGATAAAACTATAGCCCCAGCACACATAGCACATGGTTCTAAAGTAATATACATGTCACAATCTAGTAAATGCTTGTAGCCAATACTTTTCTGTGCCTCGCGAATTGCCAATATTTCCGCGTGTGCCGTCGAGTCTTGGTCTTTCTCGACTCTATTGTGAGTCGATGCTACTATATTCCCAATATGAACAATCACACACCCGATTGGTACATCGCCGTGTTCAGCTGCTTTTTGTGCTTCTTCCAAAGCCAATTCCATATATTTATAATCTATTTCAGTCAATATTTATTCATTCTCTAAATTAAATTATATATGTTGCGTCTAGTGTGCATTAACCAATTTAAAAATTTGTGTCTTATTATGAATGAAATGTTAAAAATTGCAATAGTTACTAAGAATGGGGAATCCATTGTAGGTACTTTCGGATCGTCCCAATACTTCAAAGTATATGAAATAGAAAACAGCAAAATAGTAAACGAAGAGCTAAGGGAAGTTTACGTTGATAAAGCTGATGATGAAGTTCCAAAGTTAATATCTAAAAATAGTAGCGGAACTGGAATGGGTCAATTCTCTTTGACTGTAGTTGATGCTAGCAAAGACAAGCACATGAAAATAGCGAAATCTATATCTGATTGCCAAGTAGTAATTGCTCGTGGTATGTGTGCTAATGCATGGGATAGTATCGAGCAATTCAAGATGGAACCTATAATCACTACAAACAAAGATTTTGAAGAAACAGTACATCAATACCTAGATAACTCATTAATAAACCATAAAGATAAAGTTCATTGATGAAAAAATACGACTTAGCAATTATAGGTGGTGGGATTTCTGGTCTCTCTGCTGCTTTGATTCTCTCCGCTGGAATCAAGGAAAAAGAAAGCATGAAAGGCAAGTCCATAGCTGTATTCGATGCTGGTGGCTCTGATGCTTTGAAAGCGAAGTTCTTCAATGCACCCGGTCTGAAGCAAGGTACTTCGGGTAAGAAAGCTATCCAAAAACTAACAAAACAAGTTGAAAGCTACGGTGTAGTAGAACTATTTGACAACCGTATAGTAGAAATAATAAAAGAAAATGAGTTCTTTATAATAAAGACAAAAAAGGATAAAGAATTCACAGCTTCTAATCTGCTATTAGCAACAGGTTTCAGAAGTTGGGATATAAAAGGGCTAGAATTACCAATCAAACCATTCACAAGAACTGACAATAGCTCAAGAGTAGCACTAGAACACACCGAGTACAAAGTTAGTGATAATATCTACGTCTGCGGTTTACTCGCCGATGTTAGCTCCCATTACCCAATAGTAGCGGGTACGGGCGCACAAGCAGCTATCAACATTATGTATGATTGGACTGGTGAGTGGATAGTTATCCATGATAAATAGTCTAAAACAGCTCTAATTATATGTCACAGCTAGGACTTCAAAGGACGTGCTTGCCAAGCCAGAGGCATGGGTAATCTCTTTCGTCTAAATCACCGATTAATTGGATTAACAGAAATCGTAGAGACGTATTGCATACGTCTCAAATTCCAAAGCTCCTTGTCAATACGTCACTCAGAGGACACGCAGTGTCCGAAGAGTCCAGGTAATAAAAGAGATTCCTGTATTAGCCCCATCGGGGCTAAATATCTGTAGCAATCGAATATAAAACGGAAAACCACCCCGTAGATGTGAATAATAGTATTTCAATAATCACCACCCCGTCCACGCCTAGGCGTGGCCACCCCTCGAGAGGGGAATTTCCGCATACTCAACCTCAACCTTCATTATAAATGAATAAATCCTAACTAATAACTTCCGCTTGTAGTTCTCGAAATTCTTTTGGATATTTGTCTTATTGAAGTCCACCTCTCTTCAATATTAAAATCAATAGAAATATGAATAAGTTCAAAAGGATAATCCATATAGATATGGATGCTTTCTTTGCTTCCGTTGAGCAAAGAGATAATCCAGCACTCAGAGGTAAACCCATAGCAGTTGGGGGTATACACCGTGGAGTAGTGGCTGCCGCTAGCTACGAAGCCCGCAAATTCGGTGTTCGTTCGGCTATGCCATCGCACCAAGCACTCAAACTCTGTCCTCATCTCATCTTTGTAAATGGGCATTATAACGCCTACAAGGAAGCTTCGAACAAGGTAATGAAAATCCTACGAGGTTACACCGAGCTGATAGAGCAAGTCTCTATAGACGAAGCATATATGGATATAACTGACTACAAACCTGACGAAGTAACTGCCAAAGAAGTAGCCATAGAAATCCGTAAGAAGATAAAGAAGGAAGTGAATCTTACCGCTTCAGCTGGTATATCATTCACTAAGTTTCTTGCAAAAGTTGCTTCTGATTGCAATAAACCTGATGGATATTATGTTATTCACCCCAATAAAGCTGAGCTTTTTGTTAAGCAATTGGCGGTGGAGAAAATCCCAGGTGTAGGTAATGTGAACAAGCAAAAGCTGAACAAAGCTGGTATATACAAGGGTGAAGATATTCTTAAAAAGGGTAAGATAAACATGGCTTTGGAATTCGGAAAGACAGGGGTTTATCTGTATAATCAAGTTACGTTCTCCCACAATAGTCCTGTTATATCAAAGCGTTTACGTAAATCAGTAGGTAAAGAGCGTACTTTCAACGAGAATATAGATGACCCGAATGAAATGCTAGATAAGCTCCACGGAATAATCGAAAAGCTCGCCGAATTACTAGAAAAAAAGAATATAGCAGGGAAGACCATAACCCTGAAAATAAAGTACCACAACTTCGTAGTGAACACCAGAAGCAAGACTATGGACGAATACATATCGACTACACCAGAAATGTATAATGCTATCTACGAACTACTCCGAATGCCGAATTTCCCGGAAGATCCTGTCCGACTATTGGGCGTGCAGTTATCTAATCTGAATATTAACAAGAATGAGAGTCGGCAGTTGTTGCTGGATTTTTGATTGCACATAATTTTTATTAATAATTCTGAAACTAATCACTGTTTCAGTTGTTATTCCTCCATTATACATCTCATTAATAAAATAGAAGTTACCATGAATTATTATTTACTCTCATTATTAATAACATTTTCTGGAATTAATCTTTATAGTCAGGATTGTGGCACTTTTCATTTATTTAACTTCCAAGATTCAATTATTGATGATTGGATATGGGATGAACCTAGAAAAGGTTTTTATTTTGATATGACTTATGATGAGATTACAGCTCCGAATACTGGATATATTAGCTTTGCACTTGTAGATAATAATGGTGATACTATTACAAATACCGATTATTACAAATCGAGTTATTTTTTCCCATTTAAGCCAGGTGATACAACTAGATATGCTATGGTGCTTAGAGATGGTATCACGGAATTCCCAGCTAATTTTAAGGGCTATTTAGTTACATATAATCCGGATTGCACAATTCCTGTCAATATAGTTACCACTAATCTAGTTGAAAATATTGGGAATAATAAATTAGAATTATTTCCGAATCCAAGTAACGAGTATTTGAATATTAGAACCAATAAAGTAATCAAAAAAATTGAAATTTTAGATGTAAATGGAATAGTACTGTTGTCATTAAAAGACAATATTAATATAGATTTAAGAAGTCTGAGTAGTGGGATTTATCTTGTTAGATTAACATACAAAGACAAAAGTCAAAGTTTTGATAAATTTATTAGAAATTAATTTTTCTAATAATCTTTTGTATCCATTTCGAAAATGATGTGTTATTTGGTTAGAAATGATTTTTAACAAATTTTTTAGGTAACGCAAATGAAAAAGTATTTTATCCACTTGTCAGTGATTTTATTCACTGTAATATTAGCCTCATGTAATTGGAATCCAACCGATATTGGAAATGATAGAGGTCATAACGGTGGTGATAATGACACAATCGTTGACTTTGATTCAACTCACAGAGAAATAATGATTTTAGATATGATTATTAATGAATCTTTTGAATTTGATAATTCTAAAATTATTCAGTTAGTATCTTCTGCAAGTCCAGATGATTCAGGAAGAGATTATACTGTAGTTTTAAATTTGAGTAAGGATAATGGAATTTCATTTACTGAATTAGTTTTGACATCTGCCAATCCAACATATCAAGATAATGAGATAGATATTACTATACTAAATGCATCACCTAGGTTTGGTGCAAAAATAAGAATAGCACTTATATAGATTAATCAACTCTAAAGTTTAATTATCAAAGCCCACTAATCAGTGGGCTTTTTTTAAACTTATAATTATAAAACTTTAAAAAATTTACTTAAACCCAGAACGAAAATATTTATTTAGTCTAATTTTACTACTTTTATCTCTTTTCTTGTGCTTAATTGTAACCATTTAGGTATATACATACTTCAGCTAACCCCAAAATACGATAATATACCTTGTAATAGGCTATTCAATGGGCTTAGTTGTATGAGAATGTTAATCAAAGTAAAGAGATATAAGTCAAAGTAAGTATAATTTGTCCTATATTTTGTCCTAAATGTAATTTCTCTTATATTGAATCCATATTAATAATAAATTATAGATAATATGTTTTCAATACGGAAATACCTAGCTCATGCAAATAAGGAAAAGAGCAGTATAATATTCAGTATAAGTGATAAAAAAAGACTTAAGCTACCATTAGCTATTTCAATTGAAACAAAATATTGGGATTCAAAATTACAGCGTGTTAAGACAGCTCATCCGAACTCATTTAATCTTAACTATATTCTAGATCAAAAATTTAAATTTCTAAATGAATTGTGTGCGGAACATTATAAAAACTATAATGAATTAAAGTTTGATGAGTTAAAACATTCAATTAAGAAATTCAATAATAATGAATCAGAAAAAAGTATAACATTGATAAATCTCAT
Organism: Ignavibacteriae bacterium HGW-Ignavibacteriae-4; assembly: GCA_002839765.1. Classification (GTDB taxonomy): domain Bacteria; phylum Bacteroidota; class Ignavibacteria; order Kapaibacteriales; family UBA2268; genus PGYR01. Next base: position 2,654 of record PGYR01000003.1, on the reverse strand, counting down.
AGATGAATATTTAAAAGAAAGGAAAATAGAAATTAACCTAAAAGAAAGTTCAGCAACTGTATATAAGTCTTTCAAGAACACAGTTATTAAATTCGAATTACTAACAAAAAAAGAAATATTAGTAGACCAAATAGAAAAGGCTTTTCAACTGGAGTTTAAAGATTACCTTTCGAAAATAGGTAATTCAGATAATACAATACAATCAAAGTTTATAATATTAAATACGTTGTTGAACTACGCATACGATAAAAAGTATATTAATAACCAAGATTACAAAAAATTCAAAATCAAAGGACATAAGACGGACTCTATCATTCTAACAGATGAAGATATTAGAAAAATACATAATTATAAGCCAACTAGAAAGACTCAAATTGATATTAAAAATAAGTTCTTAATACAGATATATACAGGGCTTAGGCTGTCTGACTTAATGCGGTTGACTGATGATAAAATTGATTTGAAAAATAGAATAATCAGATTAATCACTTTAAAAACTAATAAAGAGATAGCTATTCCAATAGGTAAAAAACTATTGCAAATTTTAAAAGAAAATAATGTGTCGAATTTTATAAAGGATCATGGTGCTTCCCATTATAATTCTAAGCTAAAACGTTTTCTTAGAGATGCAGGATTAACTGATACAGTAGTAATAACAGATTTTAGAAATAATATACAACTCGAAGAGAAGTTACCTAAATATAAAGTAATTTCATCTCATACAGCACGTCGTACCTTTATTACAAGGCTTATACTAGATAGAATAACTCCATCTGAAATTATGAAAATAACTGGACATACCTCTAGAGCTTCATTCGATAAATATATAAGAATTTCAGACTCAGATGCAATTAATGCAGTAAGGAGTAAAGTAGATAGATGGTAAAAGGAAAGAAAAATCAAATAGTATTAAAGTATATAGAGTAGTTTAAATAAATAAACTACTCTATATACTTTAATGTTTTCGGAGGCTAAAGACTTTTAAATTTCTATATTCTTTTTAGTTTACTCCACCACCACAACACTCTTAGTAATAGCATCATAAGGAGTGATCAATCTTACTTGGTATAGCCCACTTGGGATAGCTAGCGTATTTATCAGCATCTGCTTCGTTCTAGTTGATTGTGTCCACTCATCGGTATAAATCACACGTCCATCAGTAGCAACTAGTTCTAGCTTCATCGTTCCTTGTACTCCAGTAGTAATATCTATATTCAGCTGCTCACTAGCTGGGTTGGGGTTTATATCTAGAGTTGTTGGGTCGAATGATGTGATGTTACGCAATGGAAACACACAGACAGAATCTATGTAAATCTTCCCTGGTTGTTCTATTACTTCTATGTAAGGATTAATGAATGTGTAGCTTGGGAATGTGATGTCGTATTCCAAAGAATTTGAGAGTAGTACCGTACCTGTAAGGTTATGTATGTTAGTTCTTGATTGGTTGATTGCTTGAGTCTGATTAATCGTGTAACTATCACTCGTAAAGAATGCAGTTCTATCTATATCTGTTGTAATTGTGTATTCTTGCGTTGGTAGATTAGCCTCACATTCTAGGTAAACTGGTATAGTTTCAACTTGCCCGATTTGGGTGTATATGTCAGTTGTGCTGATAGTAGTTCGGGCATATACAGTTGCTGTTATTGGGATTGTAATTACAGTGTCACACGGTGCTATAATGCTAATATCAATACTGTTGTTGAATGGACCTAATTGTGTTGGTACAAAATCATAGCTGTATGGATATGGTTGTCCATTTGCGATTACTTGTCCATTAGCTAAAGTAATATCAAACCCACTTTTGTTTGTAATAGTTGTATTATTAGTTTTAGTCTCTGTTATATAAACCTTACCAAAATCTATATTACCTTTGCTTATGTCGAATTTCAGTTCGTATTTATCAACTATATGTGTTACTGTTGCTGTACATCCGTCAGTATCTGTAACAGTTAATGTATATGTTCCTGCTTCTGTGACTTCTATTTCTTTGGTTACTTCGTTAGTTGACCAAAGGTATTCTTCAAAGTCTTCGCTAGATGAGAGCAAAGCAGTTTCATTATTACAGATTATACTCTCACCTTGTATTTCAAACGTTGGTGTTGGGCTTTCTTTTACTGTCGTTTCTGCTGTGCCTACGCATCCTGCCTTGCTAACGGTAACGGAATATGTACCAGCTTGGTTAACTACTATTACTGGTGTTTCTTCACCATTGCTCCAAAGGTAAGTATAGCTTGGGTCGTTTGGTAATGCAGTAAGTGTAGCAGATTCACCAGAACAAATATTGCTACCAGTTATCGTTGGTTGTAAGTTATCTTCTACCTTGATTGCTATTTCTGTGCTGTCTGTACAGCCAGTTCTTGTGTCGGTTATTGTTAACTTATATGTACCACTTTCGCTAACATAGATATTCTTTGTTGTAGCTCCTGTATTCCACTCGTAGCTATAATAAGGAACATCGTATTTTGATTCTAACAATGTTGAATCTCCATTGCATATAGTAGTTGGTGTGGGTTTTAGTTGAGCTTGTACTTTGGGGTGGTATGTAATATCTATTGTATTTGATATAGTACAACCCTTACTTGTTTCTACTGTTAGTATATATCTTCCAGTTTCATTTACTTCGATGGACTTGCTCGTTTCATCTGTGTTCCAGA
>PGYR01000035.1 GCA_002839765.1 Ignavibacteriae bacterium HGW-Ignavibacteriae-4 | reverse complement strand
AAAAATAACTATCGGCAATTATTGCCTTAGCGTTAAGTTCTTGAGCTATTGATAAAGCATCTTCTATATTAGACGCAGCTGTATTATATTTCTCCAAACTAATAAATACTTGACCAAGATTATTAAGCGTTTGCGCTTCACCTTTTCTATCTTTTAAATCTTTACTAATTTCAAGAGATCTATAGAAAAATTCTAGTGCTGTATAGTTATCACCTTTTCCTAAATATACCACACCTAGATTATTATAACTGTGTAAAAGCCCCACTAAATCATTGATCTCTTTACTTACTTCGAATGCTAAATTATAGTATTTTAGTGCACTATCTATCTGCTTATCATTCCAATAAATTGAGGCTAAGTTATTATAAGATTGGATAATTAAAGGTTTTTCATTGTATTGTTTGAAAATACGAAATGATCTTTTTATATAGTCTAAAGCAAGGTTAAAGTCTTTTATATTATTATATATAAGTCCAATATTATTAAGAGCTATAGCTCTGTCTCTTTCCTTTCTAGATTTTTCAGCAATCCTTAATGCCTTAAAATAATAATCTATTGCTTCTTCATTTCGACTTATATATCGATACGAATCACCAATTCCATTTATGAATTTGAATCGGTAAAGGCTATCAAGTCTAGAATCTTTATCTAATAATTCTAATCCAGTTCTAGCATAATCTATACCTTTCATAGGTAGGACATTTCTATATTCAACTAATAATCTGAATAATAAATCAACCTTCTTTTCATTAGTTAAGTTTTCTCGTTTATATAATTTTTCCAACTTATCAGTTGCTTCATCAGCTTTTACAATTTGTATTGATAAAAGGATAAACAATATAATAATGCTATATTTCATATTTTCTTAGGATAGTTATTGAAACTATGGAGAGCAAAAGAGTAATTATAGAAATAATAAATCCAGTATTATAAGTATCAGAATCATATTCAACAACAACATGATTTTCTCCTTTCTTCAACTTAATTGCTCTAAAACAATAATCAACTAGATGTACTTCTGATTCTTTTTTGTTGACTTCAGCTCTCCACGATGGGTAATATATCTCACTTAATACTAAGAATCCATCAGTAGAATTGCTGATTTTATATTCAATTCGATTATTTTCATAACTAATACACTTAATTTTAGTGTTTGGTTCTTCCTCAATCGATTTAAAATCAACTTTTTTCTCAAATATAGCTGTTTTCTTTAAGTCATATTCCCCCGATTCCATAATTGACTTTATATTAGTTGAATCAGTTTCAAGAACTTTATTTACGAACCAAGCATTCCCAAATCTGTCCATGTTCTCAAAGAATCTAGGAGCATTTAGGTTTCTATCTATACCTACAGAATATCTAACATTAAGTATATCCATACTCAAATCAATGTTAGCCATAGGTGGACTTACTCTTTGTAATAATAAAGGATTATAACCCTCAATTAGCATTATATTATCAACCATACCTTGGTTACGTTTCATAGCCATATATCTAACTGGCTGATAAAGTCTCATATTCACTCTAAAAATATCATCTGGTAAATTAGGTGTAAACGCTTTCTTAAATTCTTGTGGCATTTTATAACCATTAGGTATTTGGTCTTCAATAGGATTCTGAGGACTCTTATTAAAGTCTCCTCCAACTGTATAAAGATCAAAAAAGAGAATAATAATTAACAACGATCCAGATACAGTGGCTTTTAAAACTTTATTCGAGGTAAAGAAAGCGATACCAAAAGCTAGAAGTAGAATTACAATTGTTCCTATTGCTCTTGAGCTTATGCCTTCTTGAAGTAACTGTGGCGTATTGAAACTCTCGAATAATGAGCCTGAAGAGACTAATAATGTCATTAATAAAGGTATTGAAAATGCAATTATTAGCTCTTTCCTATATTTTTTAGATTTATCGAAAAGTAAATCAAACCCCATTCCAGCAAGTAAACTGAATCCTAAAGTAACGAAGAACATCATCCTCGCTGGCATACGAAATGTATTTATATAAGGTAGGTTATAAAATATATCAAAGAAAAATGAATTAGATCCAAGGGAAAACAAGAATCCAAATAATGCAATAACGGCAAAAGTAATTACTTTTATATCCTTATATCCAACTAAAATTGTAAATAAGCCAAGCGCAAAAATAATTGCTCCAAAGTAAAAGCTAGTTTCCCAATAGTAATGAATACCTTGAACACCTTCGAATGGTAAGTAGAATGATGCACTTCTTAAGTCATTCCCAGTCACAGTCCCAAATAAATTCGGAACTACAGTCGTCAAGGCTTGCTTGAAATGTAAAGAACCTTCTGTTGCTTTTTCATAACTTATTTCAGATCTTTGAGATAAATCAGCGAGTTCTTGTGCCGGTAATAATTGGACAGTAAATAGTCCATACGCTATAATAAATGTCAATATTGTTGATACCACTAATTTGGGTGTATTCATCTCATCAGATTTGAAAGACTTAAAAAGAAAACCTAGTGAGAATAATCCTATAAAAATAAATTCATATAAGATTGACTGTGGGTGACCTGCAAGAATTGATAATCCTAATATCAACCCACTCAATACTCCTAAGTATATTTTCCCTTTAGTAAATGCTGAATATAATACGCCAATTACTAAGGGTAGCCAAGCTAGTTGATATATTATCATAGGATGGATAGTATGACAAATCATTAGCATAGAAAAACTATAACCAATTCCTGCTAATAAGCTTCCATACTTAGAGATACCTAACTTACGTGACAAGTAAAAAGTATTGAATTGCGATATCACAAAATGAAGAATAATTACTAATTGTAGAGCAGCAAAAGGTAATTTCCCGTCCGAAACAAATAAATCTAATAATCTATTAAGTGGATAGAAAAAACCTGTCTGAATATCTGCAAAAAATGGCATCCCATTAAAAGTAAAAGGATTCCAAAAAGGAATTCCATCTGAAGTAGCCGCAAAGTTTTGAAATGGATATACATACTCAACAATATCCTCCCAAAAGAATGCGTCTCCTATTATATTAGCCCAAAAGAAAATGGCAGTAGTTATTAGTGAAATTAGAATAGCTAAAAAATAGTCAGACTTTATTATTTTCATTAACATATAATACTCTAAAAGGTTATTGATAAATACGTTTTAATCATTCTTAACTATGAATAAAATAACTCGTATATTATTTTTTAAAAGTTTACCAAAACTAATAAACAATATACTATTTTTATAAATATGCGTAAATAAAATGCAACAAATGATATAAGAAATGGAGAAGTGAAATGAATTTTGAAGAAAAAATTACCTCAGAAATGAAAATAGCCCTTAAAGAAGGTCAGAAACTTAGATTGGAAACATTACGCTCATTAAAAGCTCTGATACTAGAGTTTCAGAAAAACGGAACAGGAAAAGAGCTTAATGATGAAGAGGTTACTAAAATGTTAAATAAAGCAGCTAAAAATAGAAAGGATTCAATAGGTATGTATTTGCAAGCAGGTAGAACTGAACTTGCTGATAAGGAGAGACAAGAACTAACGATAATTCAAGAGTTTATGCCTGCTCAAATGACTGAAGAAGAGTTGAATAATGTCATAGTATCTATCATTAAAAAGATAGACGCTAAAGAAATCTCTGATATGGGAAAAGTGATGGGTGCTGCGATGCAAGAGGTTAGTGGCAAAGCTGATGGTAATATGGTACAGCAAATTGTTAGAAAATTATTGAGTAATAGTTAATGAGTAAAGAGTTAGATCTATTAAGAAGTAGGCTTTTGATTGAAACAGAAAAAGAATTAGAGTTCGGTACAGTATTAGAAGAGATTTCGAAATTTTGTAATTCTACTAAAGCGTCAGAATACACGCTTAATATAAAGCCTTATAATAATGTAGAAGACCTAAGAGACGAATTAGATTTGACAGAAGATGTAATTCAGATTTTCCAAAGTGGAGAGGAGTTACCTCTTTCAGGATTAAGAGAAATAGATTCTTCACTTAAAAAAGCACAAATCAGAAATTCTGTATTGGACGAATATGAGCTATTAAGAATTAAAGATAATCTGAGAGTTTTTAGATTAGTTAATAATTACATTTACAACAAAAGTGAGTATTTAATAAATCTCAGTAAGGTGAAGGAACTAATTCACTTTAATCAATTTATAGAAAAGCATATAGATGATGCTATTAGTGATAATGGTGATGTAAAAGATACTGCTTCTAAAGAATTACAATCAATAAGAAGAAACATACTTTCTACTTCCGATAGACTGAGAAACAAGTTACAATCAATACTCAAGAAGACTTTCCAAGAGGATTTGTTGCAAGATGATTTCTATACAATGAGGGAAGAAAGATTTGTAATTCCTGTTAAAACTGAATTCAAAAAGCAAATACCAGGTATAATACACGGATTATCTAATACGGGAAGTACCGTATTCTTAGAGCCATCTGAAATCATAGATATGAATAATAGTTTATCTATACTTAGAAATGATGAGAAAAAAGAGATATACAGAATACTAAGCGAAATCACAGAAGAAATTGGTCAAGAAGCTGAAGTATTAAGAGCAACTAACGAACTTATCACAAGAATTGATTTAATCAACGCTAAAGCAAAATATGCTCGTAAATATGATGGTATGAAGCCAGTAATTGTAGAAAGCAATGAAATAGAATTAAAAGATATATACCATCCATTATTACTAAAAAATAAAAATAAGAAACAAGTAACTCCTCTTACTATTAGTTTTGATTCCATCAAACAAGGGCATTTAATATCTGGTCCGAATGCTGGTGGTAAAACTGTAGCTTTGAAGAATATCGGACTCAATCTATTAATGGCAATGTCAGGAATATATACATTTGGATATTGTAAGACAGGGCTTAGGGATTTATTTACATCAATTGGTGATCATCAATCAATTGAAATGGATTTGAGTACTTTTTCTTCGCAGATGAAAAGAATCAAAGATATATTGGATGTTGCAGACCCAGATGCACTAATGTTAGTGGATGAAATTTGTTCAGGGACAGACCCTAAGGAAGGATCTGCTTTAGCATCAGGTATCCTAGATACTACACTAAAATATAATCTGAAATTCATAGTAACCACTCACCAATCATCACTCAAGACTTATGCTCTTAATAAAGAAAATATTGAGAATGCATCACTCGAATTTGATGAGACAAATCTAAAACCAACATATAATTTCTTAGCTGGAGTACCAGGTAACAGTTATGCTTTTAACTTAGCAGAAAGTATTGGGCTATCAAAGTTGATACTAGAAAAAGCTGAAAGCTATTTGGATACAAAGGATTCAGAAATAGATAGAAGTATTTCTGAGATCGTCAACTATAGAAAACAAGCTGAGAAAATGAAGCTTGATGCTGAAACTAGTTTGAGAAAAGCAGAAAATAAACAACTCGAATATGAAAGATTAGTAGAAGAAATCCGAAAAAATAAATCTGATTATAAACTAAAGGCTCAACAAGAAGTTAATTTAGTTCTTGCAGAAGCAAATAAACTTGTTGAAAATACAATTAGAGAGATTCAAGAAGGTAAAAGAAAGCTCGGTGAAGTAAAGAAAGAATTTGAAATGAAAAAAGAAGAGCTAAAACGAAAAGTATCTCAACCATTGAAAAAAGAAGTTGTCAAAGCAAAAACTGATGATAAAATTGAGAAAGGTGATATTGTTAGAATTGATATTTATGACACTCCAGGTCTAGTGATTGAGATTGTAGAAGATGATAAGCATGCTGTAGTAGAGTTCAATGGATTGAAATTCAGAACGGAACTAAGTAAGCTAGTAAAGGTAACTGGGAAAATAAAGAAAGATAATAGTAAATCAAACAGTGACACAAGTAAGTATTTCAAAATGGGTGCAGAGACTAGAATTGATGTTAGAGGAGAAAGAGTTAATGAGGCAATTGCAATCGTTGAAAATTTTATGAACGATGCAGTGATAGCGGGCTTACCTTTCTTGACAATTTTGCATGGTAAAGGAACAGGGGCACTAAGACAAGCAATACATGAGTATTTGAAAATGCAATCATCAATCAAGACTTTCAGAAATGGTACATTGGCAGAAGGTGGCGAAGGTGTTACTGTTTTAGAATTAGAATAAATATAAAATTGAATTAAATAATTAAACTGAGAATTAATATGTTTAAAACAACTATTGCTACATTACTATTTACTGTAGCATTAACTAATCTACAAGGAAAGGAAATGACGGAGTATCAACCGCCAGAAACAAAAAAATCTACTGTCTATGATACACTTCACGGTGAAGTTATAAAAGATGATTACAGATGGTTAGAGGATAAATCTAACCCAGAAGTAAGGGCATGGTCAGAGAAGCAACATAATTCAACTGTGGACTATATACTTAATAATGGAAAAGATATAGATGGATTGAAAGATGAAATAAAAGCACTTAATGATAGAGATTATAGAAGTGCTCCATTTTTCAGAGCTAAAAGTGAGTTCTTCTACGCAAGAAAACAAGGTGAGCAACACAATACTCTTTATACTATAATAGAAGGAAAAGAAATAAGATTGTTCTCACCTATTGATTTAGATCCGACTGGTAATACTTCACTTTCTGGATTAGACTTTACAGAAGATGGAAATATCATATCTATTGGAACCCAATATAAAGGCGATGAAATAGATACTTATAGATTAATGGATTCAAAAACTGGTAAGAAAATAGGAACCGACATTACTGGTCTTAGGTCCTTTTCATTCGCTAAAGATGAAAGTTATGCATATATAACAGTTCAAACTCGCGAAATGATTGACAATCAAAAACCTATTCAAGTTTATAAGCATAAGTTAGGTACAATTAGAGACAAAGATGTATTACTTGCAGAACCTGATGATGCAAAAGATGTAGCTAGTGTTTGGGATACTAAACACGAAGGTTTAACATTCTTTAGTCAAGGCGATTTTTACTCTAATACTCTGAAAATTAGAAAACAAGGTGATAATAAAGATCCTAAAACAATTTTCAGTTCTAAAGAATTTACAGCCTTTCCAGATGTTCATAAGGGGAAAATATATTTTCAATCAAACTATGAAGCTCCGAATTTCAAAATATATGTAACTGACATAGAGAAGCCTGAATTTGAGAATTGGTATGAATTCTATCCAGAAAAAGAAACCGTCTTAGAAGGATTCACATTTACTTCCGACTATGTACTAATTATGTATAAGAAAGATGTACTTAGTCATATCGCAGCTTACGATTTTGATGGTAATTATATTAAAGAAGTAGGAACTCCGGAATTCGGAGATATATCAGGCATGAGTTATAATGAAGAGATGAATACATTATTCGTTAGTTTATCTACTTTCACTAGCCCTGCTAAGCTATATAAGCTCGATGGTAAGACATTAGAATGGACATTCTACTACCAAGATGAATTACCTATTAATACTGATAATATCGTCTCTAAAATGATTAAATACAAATCAATAGATGGTACAATGGTACCTATGTTCATTTCACATAGAAAAGATATAAAGTTAGACGGAACTAATCCGACATTACTATATGGTTATGGAGGATTCAATATTTCTATGGGGCCATCATTCTTAGGTGATAAAGCTTCATTTATCAATAGAGGTGGTGTCTATGCTATTGCATGTCTAAGAGGAGGAAGTGAATACGGTGAAAGCTGGCACAAGGCAGGTATGTTAGATAGAAAGCAAAATGTATTCAATGATTTTATCTCTGCTGCCGAATATTTAATATCAGAAGAATATACTAAATCTGAAAAGTTATGTATTCTTGGTGGGTCAAATGGAGGATTACTAACTGGCGCTTGTTTAGTACAAAGACCAGATTTATTCAAATCTGCTGTTGTTGCAGTGCCTTTATTAGATATGTTGAGATATCATAAATTCCTAATTGCAAGATATTGGATACCAGAGTATGGTGATCCTGATAAAGCTGAAGATTTTGAATTCATTAGACCTTACTCACCATATCAAAATATACAAGAAGGCGTTAACTATCCTATTACACTGATTAAAGCAGGTGAAAATGACACGAGAGTTGATCCCTTACATGCTAAGAAGTTTGCAGCTGCATTGCAAAACAACCCTGGTCAGAAAAATGATATCTTTCTATTTGTAGATTTTGATTCAGGTCATGGTAGTGGACAGTCAATTGATAAGCAAGTAGAAAACACATATTTACAATGGAAATTTATATTTAATACACTAGGTATGTAATTATAATTCAAATTCATATTAGTTCCAAAAACGCTTAATAGCTAGACTATTAAGCGTTTCTTTCTGTATTTAAAACTTTATGGATTGTGTCTAATAGATGTTCAAAATTACACGGTTTTTCTAATCGACCATCGAAACCAAATTCTTCATAATGAGAGACTACTGGCTTTGAGGAATGACCACTAAAGACTAATGCCTTTATATTGGGGTCGATTTTTTTAATTTCGTTCAATACATCTAACCCATCTATTTCATATCCAACTAATGTCATATCTAGAATTGCTATATCGAATGGATTTTCTAAATGAGTTTCTTTAAAAAAGCTAATTGCTTTTAATGGATTGTTGAAAGATTGTATTTCTAGTTCGGTTATTATTTCCGACACATCTAACATTGTATTTGTGATATTAACATCATCATCTACTAGAAATACTCTTGTCTTTTTCAATACTCTTGGATTATCAATAAATGGTTCAATTAAAATTTCATCTAGATTTTCTGTTTGTTTTTTCAAATAAATAGTAAATATTGTACCCTTATTTATTTCTGAAGTTACAGTAATAGCTCCTTCGTGATTTTTAATAATAAAATAAACAGTTGGTAATCCTAAACCTTGTCCATCTTTCTTAGTAGTATAAAATGGAGTAAATATTTCTTCAATTGCATCTTTTTCAATTCCCATTCCCTCATCTTCAATATCAATTTTCACATAATCATCTTCAGAAAGTGATTGAATCTGATTATTTAAAATATGTACGTTCTTAGTAGTAATTGAAATATCACCTCCTTTAGGCATAGCTTGACAAGCATTGATGAGTAGATTAAGTATAACTTCGTTTAGTTGTTTACTATCTGCTTTTACAGAAAATATTTCCGTCTCCAAATTCAATTTGATTTTATTAGAAGTCCCAGCCAAAGCAATTTCTACAGAATTTTCAATTATTTCATTTATGTTTACAGTCTCTAATGCAGGTTCATTTGATTTAGTGAAGGTTTGAAATCTTGTTGCTAATGCATTAGCTTGTTCCAAACTAGCTATTATTCTATTTAGCTGTTTTTCTATTGAAAGTGGACTCATTTTAATTACATCAACGGATAGTGTAATAGCTGCTAATATATTCTTGAAATTGTGTGCTATCCCGCCAGCTAGTATTCCTAAGGATTCCAATTTGGATATTTTTTGTAATTCTGATTGATGTTTCTTTCTTTCAGAAATGTCCATCAAGACACCTCTAAAACCTATTAACTCATTGCCATTCCTAATCGGACTTGCAAATAGTAATACATCAAAAGCTTCACCATTTTTCTTTATCCCTGAATATTCAATTGATCCCATGTTAGGATTTTGAATTCTACTTTTCAAGTTTTCCTTTATTTTATTTCTTTGTTCAGGTACTACTAAATCATTAGTTTTCAACCTTCCTAACATTTCACCTTTTTCATAACCGAACCACTCTAATGTCTTACTATTCACATAGTTAATAGCGCCATCCAAATCAACTTCGAGAACAGCAACTGGTAATAGTTCAGTCATTTCTCTAAATCGCTTTTCACTTTCTATGAGTTTGTTTTCTATTTGCATTCTTGCTGTGAAATCTCTAGCTACTACAATATACCCTTCTTTGTTTCCATCTTTACCTTTGAATACTGAAACTTTTACATTATTCCATTTAACTTCCCCGTTTATTTCAATAGAATAATCAAATTGTCTTGATTGACCATCAATTTTTATCAGATTTATTATTGAATCGAAATTCTTGGATATGTGTTCAGGTAATACTGCTGAGTGATGTTTATTCAGGAATTGTTCAGGTGTAACATATAGTTCATCTCTATTTGATGAATTATAAAAGTCAGTAAATATACCATCATTATTCACGACAAATACTAAATCATCGATGTTCGACATTACATTTGCTTGTTTGATTTCACTTTCGTTCAAAGCTTGTTGTATTTCTTTTTTATCAGTATTGTCTTGTACTGTTCCTCTTAGACCAATTGGATTTCCTAGTTTGTCGGTTATTAACTCTACATTTGTTTTATAATGTCTTAATTCACCTGTGTCATTTTTTAGACCTCTATATTCAGTTGCTAAAGGTTCTTTTGTTTGTATGAGATTCTCTAATTGGTTTATATATTGTGCTCGATCTTTCTCATAAATCAAATCTAAAGCTGCTTTTTTATGTGTGATATAATTATCCGGTTCTAAACCTATTAATTTATTTAGTTCCTCTGACCACCAAACATTATCATCTGAAAAATAACCATCGAAATAGCCAGTTTTAGATAATCTTTGTAAGTAATCAAACCTTTCTTGAAGCTTGTTTTTTTCAACTATAATTTTTCTGAGTTTTATTAATATTAATAATAAAACAACAGCCAAGAAAGTAGAAATAAATAAGAGTACTAAATCCATAATATATCATCCACTTCATTTTATGAATTGAATATAATTAATAATATATATATGCTAAAGTACGGAGAATAGAGATAAAATAAAAAAAACATCTCAATAAATATTAAGATGTTTTAATATAAGATGTGTGTACACCCGAAGAGATTCGAACTCCAAACCTTCTGATCCGTAGTCAGATGCTCTATCCAGTTGAGCTACGGGTGCAAATTATTTCTTTGTTTTATACTTAGTCTTTTTTCAAAGATTTGATAAACTTAGAAAGTCTAGATTTTCTTCTAGATACATTGTTTTTATGTAGGATACCTTTAGCAGATGCTCTATCTAGTACTTTGATAGCAGTGCTTAGGTTGTCCATACCAGTAGCATATTCAGTAGATTCTCTAACTGCTCTTACTGCTACTCTTACTTGCTTTTTATACTCTCTATTGTATAAATTTCTTTTTTTAGTTTGTCTTATTCTTTTGACAGATGATTGATGATTAGCCATAATCTTAAATGATTTTATTATTTACAAAATATTTGACTTCAAAAATACATCTAATATTACTTTATTGCAAAATAAAAGAAAGATTTACTATAATATATTTGTATTTATTTCTATTGTAACTAACTTGTACGATATTAAAAATGAAAAAACGTAAATGTTAAAAGAACTTCTCAGACCTGAAATAGAAGATATTATTAAGCAAAGAAGATGGAAAGACCTCCGAATTGGTTTGGAAGGTTGGGAACCAGCTGAGATTGCTGAATTATTACTTGAAATTGAGAAAGAGTATAAAGTTCTATTATTCAGAGCGTTACCTAGAGAAGTCTCTACTCAAGTATTCAGTCATATAGATTCAGAAGAAAGAGATCAGTTACTAAACGAATTAACTGATGGAGAAACTCGTCGATTACTTGCTGATATGTCACCCGATGATAGAACTGCATTGCTAGAAGAGCTTCCGGCTAAAGTGACAAAATCACTAATGAATATGCTTTCAGCTGAAGATTTGAAAGAAGCTAGGTATTTGCTTGGTTATCCGGAGGAGAGTATTGGTCGTTTGATGACACCCGATTTTGTGACAGTTCAACCCGACTATACAATTAGACAAGCAATAGAACATATTCGTAAATTTGGTAAAGATAGCGAGACTATTTACCGTGTGTATGTTATTGATGATAATGGAAGACTAATTGATGATATTCTTTTAAAAAATCTCATCTTAGCTGAAGAGGAGATGAAAATTTCTGAACTAATGGATGATACATACTTATCACTCTCAGCTTTCGATGATAGAGAAGAAGCAGTTCGAATGTTAGAAAAGTATGATGTTTTAGCTTTACCAGTTGTTGATTCAAATGGATACATTGTTGGTATAGTTACTTTTGATGATATCTATGATGTTTCAGAAGAAGAGACAACCGAGGATTTTCAAAGAACATCTGGTATTAACCCTCTAGATCAATCATACCTAAGTGCTAGTATATGGAAGTTATATGGGAAAAGGGTACCCTGGCTATTAGCTATGGTTTTCGCTAATTTTATAACAGCTTCTGTAATTAGTCATTACGACTACGTTACTGTTGCGTTTGTTTCATTGGTTGCGTTTATTCCTTTATTAACTGGGACAGGTGGTAACTCTGGAACTCAATCAGCCACTTTAATTATTCGTGGGATTGCTACGGATGATATTAGGTACAATGATTGGCTTAGAGTATTTAGAAAAGAAATGGTTGTTGGATTGCTATTAGGTGTATCTCTGGCTATTGTGGCCTTTATAAGAGGATACCTAGAGTCTGATCACGCTTTACAATTAGCATGGGTTATTAGTACTTCACTTATTATACTTATACTTTGGTCAAATGTAATTGGCAGTTTACTCCCTATACTATTGCATAAGATGAAACTAGATCCTGCTGTTATTTCGGGGCCCGTTATAACAACTATAGTCGATGTTTCAGGACTTCTTATTTACTTTAACATTGCGATCTATATGATGGATTAGTATCTATAAGTTAGACCCATTCCTAGTTTATAGATATTATTTTCAGTTTTAACAATCTGTGAATCATATAGATATATATCTTTTTTTGATTGAAATAGCTGACCAAAGAAATCTACTCTAAGAGATTCAAATAAGAATAGTCCCACTCCCCCACTATATAATTTGGTTAAAGTGCTATTATTATCAAGTGGTGATGTTTCAAAAGTTGCTCCTCCTCTTAACTGAACTATAGAGTATGGTATTTGATATTCTACACCCAGACCAAATTTTATATTACCATCCAAAACACTTTGCATATTGTTATTCAGTTTCAATAATTTTTAAATTGAAAAGCTGCAGCAATTGTTAGTTCATCTGAATTATATGATGATCCAAAAGCGATTGACCATGGCAATAAGACATCATACAAAGTAGTATTGTTACTACCCAAATTATTATATTTTGTTCTACTTTTATCATCAAAAAGAACTTCGGCTTCTTCATAGAAATACTCTTCTATGCGCATATTAGCAGGAGTATTAAGATTCAAACTAAATCTATAATTGTCCTGGTAAGTATAAACTAATCCAAGATTAAAGCTTATAGAAGTATAGTCATGATTGTATTCTAATGTATGATATACTTTATCTATATCAGAGTATGGAGGCACATCACTTTTTTCTTGGTATATTTCCTTTGTATCTGTTTCATCTAGAAATCTAACATATTTATATGATCCAAAGGCAAAATTTATACTACCACCGAACGAAAAGCCATCAAAATATTCACTTGCTAAAGCAAAAGTTAAATCATGATTACTTCCAGACTCAGTCAATTCGTAATCTTGGTATAGACTATCATTGATAAAAGTCACACCATTTTGCGATATCTTTGTCTTCTCTGTCCAATCCCTTCCCTGCTTAGATTCGGAGTTTATATATGAGTTACTTGTATTAAACCCGCCAGATTCTGTGAATTGATTGAATTGCATACTATTAGAATATGAAACGCCGATATTATACAAATCTAAATTCTGATAATTAGCTCTTACAGGAGAAGATATTGAAATGTTTGTAAAGTTAAAGTCTTTCGTATCTGTATTATTTGTATTCTTTAAATAGTTAGAAGTAATAGAATTATTTTGAAAATTTGTCCCAACTGAAATTTCTGCCTTGTTGTTTAATGCCAATCCTGCTGGATTATAATGTATAGCTGCAACATCATTAAGTATGCCCATATAAGAAAAACCCAATCCTGCGGATCGGGTATTTACAATTTTATTGTCAGATGAGTATCTAATTGCATCTATCAAAGTACCATCGATATTCTGAGAAGACAATCCTGTAGTTGCTATTAATATAATTAATAATGATATTTTATACATTATTATCTTCTACCACCCCTTGTGTTGCTAGACCCACCACTTCCAGAACTGCCACCAGATGTACGTCCGCTACTTCCACCCGTACTACCTCCAGAAGATCCAGAAGATCTGTTATAACCTGAACCATTTGAACGAGTTCCTGATGAGCCACTTGACCCAGAACTTCCACTTGATCTATTATACCCTGAACCATTAGTATTAGTATTACTATTAGATTTATTCACATCAGTACTTCTAGTAGAATTTGTTCTTGTAGATTGTCTAGTTGTATTTGGTGATGTAGATTTATTATACGAATCTGTGTTTGTTCTAGTATTGGTACTATTTCTATTATAGTTCGATTCATTTGCATTTCTAGTATTGCTAGAATTATCTCTCACAGTAGTCCTGTTATAATTCGAATTAGTGCCAGTATTTCTGTTATATGCAGAATTATCTAAACTTCTATTATAAACACTACCTGCACTCGATGTTCTATTATATCCAGATGATCCTGATATTGCACTTCTAGAACTTACTGTATTTGTACTAGGAGATCGGTAATAATTGTAATTGTCTCTTTGAGCGTAATCACGAGATCTCTGATTATTTCTGTTATTATAATAATTACCTGAATAGTTGTGATGGTGATGATTATTGTATCCATTATAGTAATAATTATCATAATAGTAACCCCAACCGAAACCAAATGAAGGGTGGTATCTATACCAAGGAGAATACCAACCGTAATAACTCGGTCCCCAATTATATGAATAACCTATACTAAAACCAGAATATGGATAACCATAATATCCAGAATAATACACGTTATTCCACCAAGGTACAACTACGGGCTGATAATATGGTGATTGATTATAATAATTGTTAATAACTGTTACGTCTGAGCCGCTATCAGATGTATAAACATTTTTAGTTGTTTTCTTATTTGATAGAGGATTAACCCATCCACTATTGTTGCCTGAGTCACCTTGAACATTGTTTTTATCAACAATAATTATCTGTTCATCTGGCTTATCATAGCTGTAGTAATTACTAGTCCTAGTTGATGTACAAGACATCAACCCGAACATAAATAAGATCGATATTGACATTATAGTTTTCATTTGAAACTCCTTTTTATTTTATGAAACGAATATGCTAAATTTTAGTTTCAAAAAAAAATTAAAAAAAAGTTTTTTGTTTTAACGAAAAGTTATTTAGTTTTGTGACTCAAATATGTGCCCGGATGGCGGAATCGGTAGACGCTCAGGACTTAAAATCCTGTGATGGCAACATCGTGGGGGTTCAAGTCCCCCTCTGGGTACTCTAAGGTTGATGATTTTTTAGTCATCAACCTTTTTTTTTATAACTATACTAACTCTCTTTACGTATATTGCAAATATGAAAAAATTAATTATAATATTAAGTTTAGCTTTACTCACAGCTTGTGGAAGTGGACTAGATACAAGGAATATGACTGCAGAGAATCTATTCCAACAAGGTAAAGACTATTTTGAGGATAATGAAAATATAGAAGCTCAAAAAATGTTTGATCTTATTAAGCTACAGTACCCTGCTAGTCAATATGCTGATGATGCACAATATTACTTGGCAGAGATAGACTTTAAAAGAGAAAAGTATATTTTAGCAGCGTTTAACTATAATTCGTTGAGAAGAATTTATCCTTCCTCAGAGTATAATAAACAATCTCTTTACATGCGTGCACTTTGCTACTATAATCTTTCACCTCCTTTTGAAAGAGATCAAGAATATACACTGAAGGCTATAGAATCATTTATAGAGTTCCAAGGAACTTACCCAAATGATTCTTTATCAATAGAATCAGACTTTAAAATAAAAGAAATGAGAGAAAAATTAGCTCATAGAGAATTTTCTATTGCAGAATTATATAAGAAATTAGATGATCCGAAAGCATCTCTAGTTTATTATGATTTTGTAATTAATAAATATGATGACACTCAGTATTTTGAAGACTCATACATGGGTAAAGTAGAGTCCCTACTTAAAATGAAAAGAGTTGATGAAGCACAGAATATAATAATGTTATATGATAAAAAATTTCCTGAAGGGAATTATAATTCTGTAATGAAAGACATGTATGAAAAAGTAAAATCGATTAAAGAATAAAAAAAAAGCTACTTAAATTAATAAGTAGCTTTTTTTAGAATTTTAAACTGAATTTATAAACCTTGAAGTTCTTTGGGATCACCAAATTTTAATTTATCTTCAAATGTTTCTTTCATAGCCAAAAATGTAGGTTTAGGAATTCTATCGAATTCGCGGCTTATATTCAATTGGTCATGGTTAACAACCTCAGAATCATCGCCAGTAGGAATAACATCAGCCATACGGCTATTTAATTCCATTTTAATATCATCATTTATCTGTCTAGCACGAAAGCCCATAGCTACGATAGCTTGGTAAACTGATCCTTTGGCAGTTTCTTTCATACGTACTTGAACAGGATTAACTATATATTTTTCCATAATTTCCTTAGAAAAGTTAATTTTGAACGATTACAAATTTACGAAATCCTTAGAAGTAAAAAAAATATTTTTATTTTAACGGAAAGTATATTAATTTTTGTTTTTACTTTTTACTATAATTGAGATATGAAAAAATTATACTGGTCGATATCCGAAGTATGTGAATTATTAAAAGTCGAACCACATGTGATTAGATATTGGGAAAGTGAGGTTACTTTTTTAAAATCAAAGCGTTCTCGTGGAGGGAACAGAAGATTCGATAAAGCATTAGTCGATAAGATGTTAATACTGAAAGAACTACTCTATACTTACAAGTTAACTACTAAACAAGCATCTTCATTTATCAATAAGAATACTGACATAAATGATGACAATTTAGAAGACAGAGTTTATATTTACAAGAAAAGTAAAGGGTATAAAGAGATACTGAAACAAGTATCTTTGACAGATTTGCAAAATATAAAGAAAAGACTAGTGGAAACTATTGAATTACTACGAACGTAATAACTAATAAGAAAAAAATTGTTATTTTTGAAAAATTTGAAAACGAACACAGGGAATTTAATGTTGAAGAAATTTACTATTAGTTTAATAATACTAGCTATGTCATATGGTAGCCTGTACTCACTAAAGTATAAAGAAAGAA
Source organism: Ignavibacteriae bacterium HGW-Ignavibacteriae-4 (assembly GCA_002839765.1). Lineage (GTDB taxonomy): Bacteria > Bacteroidota > Ignavibacteria > Kapaibacteriales > UBA2268 > PGYR01. The sequence continues at coordinate 25,374 of PGYR01000035.1, read as the reverse complement.
TAGTGGGGAAACATGATGATGAGGTTCTTGGTGTATTCGTAAATGAGGCTGACTCTAAAGTTGCGACTTGTAGTTTGGATGAAACTATAAAGATATGGAGTATTCCAGAAGGAAAGGAACTAGTTACAATGAGAGGTCACTTAGGACAAGTGAATAACCTTTCATTTTCTGGGAACGATAAATGGATTGCATCTGCTTCAGGCGATCATACTGTTAGAGTTTGGGATGTAGAAACAGGTAAACAATTAAAAATATTTAGAGGTCATACCGACCAAGTTATTGGAGTTTACTTCAGTCAAGATGATAGTAGCACTTTTATAGCTTCAACTAGTTTTGATAAGACGGTTAAATTATGGGACTATAGGTTAGGTACAGAGATTAAGACCCTTAGGGATCATACTGAGCCGACAAATAACGTAGCATATAGTTACGATGGTAAATTTATTGCATCTTGTAGTGATGACAAATCAATTAAGATTTGGTCAACAGATCTAGAATCAAAAGAACCAGTAATGACGTTGTTAGACCACAAAGCACCTGTATTGACAGTATTATATTCATTTGATTCTAAGAAACTAGCATCTTCTGACCAAGACGGAGTAATTAAGATTTGGTCAATGCCTGATGGTAAGCTATTAAATAGTTGGAAAGCTCACGATGAGTTAGTACAAGATATTTCATTTGCTGAAGATAATACAACTTTAGTAAGTGCAAGTCTAGACAAGAAAGTAAAGCTTTGGGATTCAAGTAACTCTAAGTTACTATGGGAATATGACGCTGGTGTAGAAATATGGTCAGTTGATTTGGTTTATGATGCCAGTACTATCATTTTAGGTTGTGTTGACGGTACAGTAAGATTTTTAGAAAAACAAAAGTAACAGGAATAAAAATGAAATTTAAACACATATTAATTGCGACCGTTGCTTTTTTATTAATTAGCAGTGAATTACAATCACAAGGTTTTATAAAGGCTGTCGTTTCATTGACAGGTAACGTATTTAATCAAGTTACTAAGCAACCAGAAACTACTGCTCTATTAGTAATGAAAGATGGAAAGCGTGTAACGGCTACTCGTAGTCGTGCTTCTGAAAATGGTTATTACTATATCACAGGATTAAAAGCTGGTGAAACCTATGATATTAAATTACAGAAAACTGGTTTTATGGATCAACAGTTCTCTATTGATGTTCCGAATACTGACAAATATGCTGAAATTTCTAAGGATTTTCTAATTATGCCCAAGGAAGTTGGAGTAAGATTACCTCTTTCTGTACCTCCATTTGAGTATAATAAATCGAAATTAAGAGTAGGTAGCGAGATATTATTGGACGATTTACAAGAAACATTAAAACTAAACCCAGAAGTAAAAGTTCAAATAATCAGTTTCCCAGATAATAACAAAGATAAAGCCGCTAATGAAAAGCTTACTAAAGATAGAGCACAATCATTAAAAGACTTTTTTGCTACTTCTGGAGTAAGTGTAGATAGGATTTCTATAGGAGCTAATCAGAACACAGATCCAGAAAATCCTCCTCCTATTGAAAAAGCTGCCAAAGGCAAGAGATATATAGGTAGATCCTATATAAAAATTGTTTCTTTATAATATAAATCGAAAAGACGTTCTACTGAACGTCTTTTTTTTTGCACATCTATTGTGAAAAATACATTATTATTCATATCTTGTATATATAATAAATGATAATTTGTATTGAATAGCGAAAATAAAATAGTTCAGATAAGAAACCTACATAAATACTTTGGAGATTCACACATACTCCGAGGTATAGATTTGGATGTGGAGAAAGGGCAATTAATATCAATAATTGGTCGTTCAGGCTGTGGTAAAACTACATTGTTGAGATGTCTAAATTGCTTAGAAATTTTAGATGAAGGTACGATTAAAATTGATGATATTGAATTATCTAGAACAAAAGATAGAAAAGAATTTGAGAAGAAAGTCAGTAAAATTCGAAATAAAGTTGGGATGCCTTTCATAAATTCAATAGAAGAAAATAAATTAGACCAAGATTTTAAACTAAAAGCACACAAACTTAGAACTAAAGTTGGGATGCTTTTTCAAGGTTTAAACCTCTTCCCAAATTATAATGTATTAGACAATATTATTATTGCTCCAAAAATAGTTCAAGGCAAAGATGTAGAAAATTCAAAACTACATGCAATCAAATTACTAGCTAAAGTTGGGATGGAGGATTTTATTGATAGAATGCCAAATCAATTATCTGGAGGTCAAGCACAAAGAGTAGCTATAGCTAGAGCTTTAGCAATGAATCCTAAAGTAATGCTATATGATGAGCCAACTTCTGCCCTAGACCCTGAGTTAGTTGACGAAGTAATCAAAGTAATGACTGATTTGAACAAAGAAGGAATGACACAAATAGTGGTTACACATTCCATGAATTTTGCAAAGAATGCTTCCGATATAGTAGTCTTTATGGACAAAGGAGAGATAATAGAAATGGCTCCTCCTGAAGAAATGTTTTCAAATCCTAAGGATAGTAGAACTAGGGATTATCTTAAACTGCTGGCTATATAGTATATGAAATCTTTACTTTACTCCATTTTAATATTTATATTTACTCTTAATTTATCTTCCCAAGATAAAGATATGTTGCGTTGGGCTGCTGACGCTGAAAGCGGCGCACCTTACGTATTCCAAGACCCAAGAATTCCTACAAAGCTAATTGGATTTGAAGTCGATATAATCAATGCAATTTCAAAAGAATTAGGTATTGAGAATAAGCATTTCCAAAATCAATGGGATGGTCTAATACCAGGTTTAAAAAGAAATGACTATGATTTAGCAATCAATGGATTGGAAATAACTGAAGATAGAAAGAAAGAAGTTGCATTCTCTATCCCCTATTATATAACATTCCAACAAATTGTAGTAAGAACTGATTCTAAAGATATAGAAGATCTGAATGGATTAGAAGATAAGAATGTAGGCACACTAAAAGGGTCATTAGCTGAAAGGATTCTAAAAGAACACGGCAATATTACTGTCAAAACTTATGATAGTGAGGCAAGTTCTTATGAAGATTTAAAAAATAATAGACTAGATGCAGTTCTTATAGATGAACCAGTAGCAAAGTACTATGCCGGTTGGAACCCAGCTTTAAAATTGACAGGCGAACCGATAGGCGAAGTAGTCTATGGTATAGTTATGAGAAAGCAAGATACATTGCTTCAAACTAGAATCAATACTGCTATAACGAAACTTATCACATCTGGTAAGTTAAGAGAGATACTTGAACAATGGGATATGTGGAATTACATGGTCGCATTATATCTGGACGACAAAACAGTATCAAATATCAAACCTGTAAAATATGAAGCATTTCTTGAATCAAGAAAAACTGAACTATCGTTTGATGACTATGTAGAAAGATATATAGGATATTTGCCGATACTAGGTGAAGCAGCCATTACTACTATTGTTCTATCTGTTCTATCTATGATATTAGCCATTGTGTTAGGACTCATTATAGCATTAACTAGAGTTTATGCACCGAGACCCCTTTCGTTTTTAGCTACTACATACATAGAAGTGATACGTGGCACTCCCCTGCTCATACAATTGTTTTTTATATACTATGCACTACCAAGCATAGGAATCAATATGGATCCATTCTCCGCGGCTATATTAGGGCTAGGATTGAATTATTCAGCTTATGAAGCAGAAAACTATAGAGCTGGTTTATTTTCTGTACCTCGTGGTCAGATGGAAGCTGCTGTATCTTTAGGTATGTCTCGAAGACAAGCACTGAAACATATTATAATCCCACAGGCTATAAGACTAGTAATACCACCAGTAACTAATGACTTTATTTCATTATTAAAAGATACTTCTCTAGTTTCTGTAATCGCAATGGCTGAGTTAACAAAACGCTATCTAGAGTTATCAGCAACTTATTACGACTATATAGGTACGGGTATAATCGTGGCAATAATTTATCTTATAATCGGACTTCCATTTGTAAAACTTTCAAAATATTTAGAAAAACGCTATTCATTAGACAATAATACTAAATCTTTTTAAAACCTCTTTGTCTTAGAATTTCAAATAGTATTACTCCAGCTGAAACAGAAGCATTTAGAGATTGAGTAGAACCAATCATTGGTATTTTAACCAGATGATCACAAACTTTCTTTACTCTTGGTCTCATCCCATTTCCTTCAGAACCAATTACTAAAACAATCGGTGAATCATAGATATCGTCGGTATAGTTTGTATGGGTATCAACCTCAGTACCTACTATCCAAAATCCATGTTCTTTTAAATTAGATAACTCAGTAGCAAGATTAGTAACTCTAGCAACTGGTATTTTAGTTAATGCACCGGCCGATGCCTTAATTGCAAAGGAATTAATAGGAGAAGAATTCCTCTCAGTTAATAAAAGTGCAGCTGCACCCGCACACTCTGCAGACCTAGCTATTGCACCTAGATTCTGTGGGTCTGTTATCTCATCTAAAGCCACTATAAGAGGTTTATCAGAACTTTGGTATGCTAATTCTAATATATCTACAATTGTAAGAGTTTCGACTTGCTTAGTTATTGCTATTACACTCTGAGAAAGATTTTCACCAGGACAAACAAGCTTCTCTAAATCACGAAATCTTTTCCTATCATATTTTGTAACAGGGATTTTATTCTGATTTGCTACTTTGAAGATTTGATTTATAGATGCACCTTGTGCCCCAAAAGCTATGAATATTTTTTCTACTTTATCTGCTTCTATTCCTTGTAGTACAGCGTTCTTACCGTATATATAGTTGTCTTTCATTTATTTTGATTCCATTATTAGATATGCTATTGCATTATTATCAGTATGTGAGAGCGACACTTTAATCAAATTCTCACCATATTTTTCTTTCAATTTTCCTTCCAATACAACTGTAGGCTCACCTGAATTCAAATTTTGAATATATATTTCTTTAAAATTGAATCCTCGAGCAAATCCAGTACCTATAGCCTTCGAAAAAGCTTCTTTTGCTGCAAAACGAGCAGCATAATGAGCATATTTTTTCTCTTTGTATTGCTCACAATAATCAATTTCAATTTGTGTGAACATCTTATTCTTAAATCTCTCTCCGTACTTTTCTAAAGTACCTTGAATTCTATTTATTTCGATTATATCTGTACCGATTCCTAGTATCATTTTATAACTCTTTTTTTATATTCTTCTATAATCAATGGCATTGCTTCGCCTGAAGGTAATGCAATCCGTATATCAGCAAATTCTGATAGTTGCGTTTTAAGAGGATTTATTTCTATTAATACAGCTCCCTCTCTTTTAGAAATTATTGGTAACTCTGCAGCAGGATGTACTTCTGCAGAAGTTCCAATAGAGAAAAATAAGTCTGTTTTAGATGCTAATTTTTGTGCCTTATCAATTTCCCTTTCTGGTAACATCTCACCAAACCAAACGACGTCAGGTCTTATCAAACCATTGCAATATTTGCAATAATTAAGAAGATTTTCACTTAATATTTCTTCCTCGTGAATTTCGTTACAACTAAAGCACTTATTTCTTATTATTGAACCATGTAATTCAATTACATTTTCTGAACCAGCTCGTTGATGTAATCCATCAACATTCTGGGTTATTAAATTGAAGTTCATATTTAATTTATTAAATTCTGCAAGTGCATAATGTCCTTTATTTGGCTTCGCATTATTTACAATGTTTACACGATACTGATACCACGACCAAACTCTTTCAGGATTAGACATAAAACCGTCTATACTTGCTAGTTCCAGAGGGTCAAACTTTGCCCATAACCCTTCGGGGTCACGAAAAGTAGCAATCCCACTTTCAGCTGAAACTCCAGCACCAGTAAGTGCAGTTATATTATTAGAAACTAATAATAGTTCTACGATTTTCTTTATACTCTCTGGTGTGGTCATAAACTAATAATTTGCACTCATTGAATTAACAAAAATAGATATTTTTAATGAAATATGCTTTCTATATCATATTCTTCTTTATTATTTATAAGATTTGTATTATGTTCTGTTTCAAAATAAAAACAAATTTTAATAAGTTTACCAGTTCTTTATGAATGAATTAAATAAAGTATTTCCTTTGAGTGATAAAAGAAGTCTGAAAGGAAACAGAAGATTAGCCCGAGAAAAAGTATTACAGATAATAATGGCTTATTATAGCTGCGAATCTGATCTCGATATATTGTTTGATCACATCTTTTACAGAGTTTTTTACTTTGGTGATGAAGAAGACGAGCAAAAGAGTGAAGAAGGTAAATTCTTAAGACCTGAAGAAATACTTGAAATGGAATCTGATATTCCCATAAAATGGCGTGAAGAAGATATAGTATTCGGTAAGAAGCTTGCTAATACTATTATAAATAAAGCATCCTACCTTAATGAGTTATTGGAAGAATTTGCTCAGAACTGGGAAATAGATCGTATCGCTAAGATAGATAGATATTTAGTTCAATCAGCTATCTGTGAGCTTGTTTTCTTCGAAGAAATACCACCTAAAGTTAGTATAAACGAAGCAATCGAAATATCAAAGAAATACAGTACTGATAAGAGTAAAATGTTTGTAAATGGAATTTTGGATTCTGTACTTAAAAAATTAGGTACTGATGGCAAAATAAACAAAAGTGGTCGAGGACTAATAGAAGATTAGTCACTGCAACCACTTTATTCAATTTAATATTCTGAAGTTAGATTATAATCCCAATTCAGATTTAATCTGTGTTACCCAATTAGCTATTCTTTCGTCAGTTAATTCAGGTTCATTATCTTCGTCTATAGCAAGACCACAGAAAAAACCATCTCCATCATCACCTACTGATTTAGTATGTTGGAATCCCTTGGTAGAAGTTCTACCAAATACCTCCCCACCAGAATTTCTAACAGGTGCAGCCATTTTACCGATTGCATCTAGGTAATTCTCATGATATGCTTCTTGGTCACCAGTACCAACAAAACCTACCTTTTTACCTTCGAAGTTATAATTTCTCCATTGGTCAAATACCTCATCCCAATCATCCTGTAAATCACCATCATTCCATGTAGGAACAGCAATGATCAAAGTATCATAGTTATCAATCGTATCAAAGTCAACGCTTGCTATGTCGTGTAATTCGACATCTAAGCCGTTTTCTCTTAATTCTTCATCTAGTTTCTCAGCAACAATCTCAGTAACGCCTGTATTTGTTCCGTATATCAAACCAATTTTCATAAAATAACACCAACTTTTGTTTTTGTAATTATAAGTTTTACAAAATTATGAATAAATATCTTTTGAATAAAATGATTATAGATTATTTATATCCACTTTTGGGATTGTGAAAAAGAATGTTGATCCTTCGCCATATACACTCTCTACCCAAATTTTTCCATTATGCTTCAATATAAAGTCTTGGCAAAGTATTAATCCAAGTCCTGTTCCTACCTCTTCGTCAGTTCCATGAGTAGTATGATGTATTTCAATTTTAAATAATTTCTCAATATCAGATTGTTGCATACCTACACCATTATCTTTCACCCAAACAATCATACTATCATCATCGTAATCCGAGCATCCAACCTCTATTTTGCCACCTATTTGAGTGAATTTAATAGCATTAGAAATCAGATTTCTAAGTACTGTATTTATCATATTCAAATCGGCATATACTTTTATGTCTTCATCTATTTTATTTATTACTTCTAATTCTTTTCTTTCTATGTTATTACCTAACAAATCAATTATATTTTCAGAAAGCTTAGAGAGTAAAATTAAACTTGGATCAAATGTTATTTTATTATTTTGGTTTCTAGACCATTCTAGCAAATCATCCAAAAGTTTATAAACATTAATAGCTGATTCATTCAGTTTCTTAACGAAATCATGTATATCTTCTCTATCAAAATCATCATAATCACGAACTAGAACATCTGTAATATTTTTAAATGCACTAATAGGACTTTTTAAATCATGTGCAATTATAGAAAAGAATTTATCTTTAGAACGATTAGCAAATACTAATTCATCTTGAATTTTCTTCATCATAATCTGATTTTCAACCCTTACTATTAATTCCTCTTTGATGAATGGTTTGCTAATATAGTCTATACCACCATTACGGAGTCCTCTAATAATTGAATCTATATCAGATTTTGCAGTAAGATAAATAATTGGGATTTCCTTTGTCTGAGGGTTTGCTTTTAGAGTTTCACATATCTCAAAACCATCTTTCTCAGGCATCATAATATCTAATAGTATCAAGTCATAATCGGTGTGGAGAACCTGCTCTATTGCTTTTTCTCCTGATTGAGCAAATGCAATATCAAATCCTTTTTCAGTCAATATATTCCCTACAACTTGTATGTTAGTTGGGTTATCGTCAACTATTAGTATTTTCCCTTTGCTAGTTTCCATTCCGTTTTTCCATTAATCTATTAATTAGTTCAACTAATTTATAAAAATTTTCAAGCAAATAATTAATTTTTTCTACTTCTATTGCTTTTGTTGCATTTTTTAACTCTTCAGCATAGTATTTTATAAAGTCTATCCCCTTTTCTTCGGCAACATTGTGAAGTTGCTCTGCAAACTCACTTATGTCTTTTAGTAGGAAGTTTGTATTTATATTCTTTAACTTACTTGTGAATCTACCATTTATCATAAGTTGCATTTCATCAAGTATTTCGTAAGAATATATACTTAATTTATTATCTCTTGTTATTAATTTTTCAATCAATTTGTTTCTAGTGTTGTTAGAGACTTCTAGTTTTATTCTTTTATTAATTACCAAATTTATATTTTTGATCTGAACAGTGAATTTACTTCCTTTTTCCAATTCAGATTCTACAACTATAGTACCGTTCATAGTATCTAAAATACGTTTTACAATTGCCAATCCCAATCCAAATCCAACATTCTCATCCGAAATATTAACTTGTTTGAAGGCTGAGAATATTTCTTTCAATCTGGATTTAGGTATTCCTTTTCCTGTATCTTCTATAACAAGTAACAAGTCAACTTGTGATTTACTCACTGAACTTAATATTATACTAACAGTAATTTTACCACTTTCGGTATATTTAATAGAGTTATTCATCAAATTAATAAGTATTTGTTTGAATTTCAACTGATCTATATTTAATAAATGTTCAATACCATTAGTATTAATTACCTTTGTTAACTTTAAATCCTTCTTTTTCAATTCTAAGTTGAATATATTTTCAATTTCAGAGAATAGAGTTTTAATATTAGTTGGTACAGGTCTTAACTCAAGTCTTCCAGTTTCAGCTTTTGTATAAAACAACAGGTCATTTATTAATTGAAGTAATAAATTTGAACTTGTTTTTATTGATTGCAGATAGTTTTTTTGCGTATTATCTTCATTTTTTGAAATAATAATATCAGTAAATCCAGATATTGCGTTTATAGGTGTTTTGAGTTCATGAGTCAAATTAGATAGATACATAGTTTTTAATTCAGAACTTCTCTCAGCTTCTATCTTGGCAATTGTCAATTCCTTTATTAGTTTTATCTTTTGAGTTACATCTCTAAATGTGAGAAGAAAAACTGTTTTCCCGAAGTATGTTAACTGGGTACCATTACCTTCTATTGTCTTTTGTTTGTCTTGTACTTTTAATTCATATTGTTTCTTTTCGAATGACTCTCCATTTTTGACTAAATAGCAATCCTTTCTAAGTTCATTACTCAAAGAATCATCTAAATATTCAAACAAATTCTTTTCAGAAATATCATTCTGAGTTATTTCTAAAACATTCTTCGCCTCATTATTAGCAAAAAGTATTTCACCACTCCAGTTAGTAATCAATACTGGTTCGAGTATAGTACTAACTAATGTACTAAACAGCTCTTCTCTTTCTATAATTTGTTGTTTGGCTTTCTGATGCTCTTTATTATCTACTACTACACCGATTAGACCTTCATATTTGCCATTCTTATCAACTGTAATAGTAATAATAACATCAGAATATTCATTTATTGTCTTGAATGGTCTTTTATGAAATAACTTCCTTTCAATTTTTTTCCTGAAATGTTTTAGTTTAAATATCTCTTCTTTAAGTTCTATCATATCTTCTTGAACATATAAATTTGATAAGTTCATTAATTCAAAATCTTTATTTATACCATAGTAACTGTATATGTTTGAAGTGAAATATTCAAAATTGAAATTCTTATCTGTTTTCCAAATTACACTTGATATATTATTTTCTATTAAGTTCTTGAAGTATTTGATCTGAACTAATTCCTTGGCAAGTTTTTCATTTTGATTTGATAGTATTTTATTCTTTTTAGTGCTATTACGAATAAATCTTCTATATAAGAAATATAATACTATTAGAAGAAAAATTGCAGAACTAGCAATTAGTGTACTTGTTGTTAAAATACTTTCTTCCTGGTTAATATAGAATGTAATACTTTGATTGATATCACCATTATTATCGAAAACTCTTATATCAATCCTATTCATTCCAATTATTAAATTTGTTAATCGTATTTTTCTTCCAGTTCCAGAAATCCATCTTGATTCGTTCCATCTGTATTCATATTTTATACCTTTATTAAATAAATACTCATCTGTCATAACTTCAACTTCTACTAAATCATCTAAAAATGATACATTTATTGTATCATCTGTTACAAAATAATAGAAGTATAGACTATCTTTATAATTCATTTCGATTGATTTAATTATTAGGTTTGGATTAAACTCGAAATTTGAAATGGATGCAGGATTGAAATTAACTATACCGTCAGTACCGCCAAAATAAAGTGAATTGTTATTTAATTTAAAAGCTGCATTTAAATTATATTCTGAATTCAATTCGAATATTTTGTTATCGAAATTGGTAATTATATTTGTAGACAAATCAATTTTTGAGATTCCCTTATTAGTAGATGCCCATAGATTATTGTCTCCATCATCTAATATTTGATAAACGCAATTATTATTTAATCCATTACCAGTGTAGAAATTAGTGAAGGAACTATCAATTGGATTAAGTATATAGAAGCCTTTTTCCTTAGTACAGAGTATTAATTTGTCTCCATATTGTATAATAGAATTTGCATTGGTGAACATTCTTCTATCTATACCAGGAAAATTATTTGCGAGTTGAGTTAGTTTTGCATTTTCAAATGAGTATGTATAAGTCCCAACTCCTTCAAAAACGCAGTAAAGTAGATTACCTTCTACAAACATATTCCTCACATGTAGTATATCTTTACCTATTTCCTCATTTATAGATTCTATCCATCCAAATGTCTCCGTTTTTGGCTCGAATGCAATAATGCCATTTGAAGTTCCGATTATAAAATTCTTGTTATATAAACATATTGTAAATACAGAGTTCAGTCTATTATCTAACTCATTAAATTGACTAAACTTTACGAACTTATATTTATCTCTAGACTTTGAATACTTATATAATCCGTTGTCTTCACTGCCTATCCATACTATATCAGAATTATTTGGATCTTGCAAAAAACAATAAATACTTTGTGCACCTATATATGATTCCCATGTCTCAGTATTAAGATCAGAATATGGTACATATTCCATCTTTTTATTAAACTCACTATACTTGTTTAGACCTCCATAACCTCCTATCCAAAGTTTATCATCAATCTTTCTAATACTTCGTACTGAACTAAATGATAGTTCTTTTTCTTTATTCTTTATTATTTTAAATGAGTTGAAATAATCATTATTATAGAATAGTCCAAATCCATTCGATCCATACCACTCGGTTCCTTTTGAATCTATTAGAACACTTAGAAATGAATTATAATCCAAATTTGTATTCTTGTTGCTAATTTTTTTTGTCAAAGTCAAATTGTTATTATTTATTCGAATGTATGAAATACCCTCTAGTGAAGCTACTACAAATTCATTATCAGTTATTCTTTGGCAGGATTTTATTAACAAATAAGTACTATCAATATCATCAGTAAGATTTATTATATTTTTATTTATTTGATTTGATATAGGGTTAAATAAAAAATAACCATTACTTTCTGTAGTTACAAATAGACTATTATCTTGCTTCTCAATATTCATAATTCTTGAATTAGCAACATTATATACTTTTTTTGAATTTTTAGATATACTATATTCTATAATTTGACCTTTGGCATTACCTGCATATATTTTGTTTCCAATTTTTCTAATTGCTTTGAACTCTGTTGATAAAATTTCATTGTTCACTTTATTGAAATAATCTCTTTTCCTATTAGTTACATAGTTATAGTAAAATACTCCACCACCATCAGTTGCTACCCATAACGAATTATCAACAGTATCTACTTCAATTGATTGCACTAACTCCTGATTACCCTTGTATGATATATCAAGAAAGCTAAAACAATTCTTTTTATAATTATAATATGAAATCCCAATTCCAGAAGTAGCCAACCACAAGCGGTTTCTATTATCTTCCTTCATATCTAATACTTTATCACTTTTTAATGCACAATTATTCTCTGCATCACTATAGAAAATCTCTATCTTATCGCCTTCTAATCTATTTAAACCGTCATTAGTACCTACCCAAATTAATCCAAATTTATCTTCATAAATAGAATTTACCGAATTCTGAGAAAGTCCGTTTCTGACGTCAATACCCCTTAACTTGTATGTTTGGGATTGTAATGATTGTACATTCAAAATGTATAGAATTAATACAAAAGAATATACTATGAATAGCTTTAAATTGATATTTTTCTCCACGTAGAATAATTAGAATAGTGAAATCTTGATATTTTTCTTTAACTTTGAAAATTAAAAAAGTAAAATAATAATTAACAATATAATATATATGAGCGTTTTAGTAAACAAAGACACGAAATTATTAGTGCAAGGTATAACTGGTACTGAAGGTACATTCCATACTATGCAAATGATAGAATACGGTACTAACGTAGTAGCAGGGGTTACACCAGGTAAAGGTGGAACGAGCTATAATGGTAACGAAATAAATAAATTTGAAAAAAATGTAGCAGTATTTGACACTGTTAAAGAAGCCGTAATCAAAACAGGTGCAAATGCAACAGTTATCTTTGTACCACCTCCATTTGCTGCTGATGCAATATTAGAAGCAATTGAAGCTGGTATTCCATTGATTATTTGTATTACTGAGGGTATTCCTGTTAAAGATATGATTTCAGTTAAATCTGCATTATTAAATTCAGATTCAAGACTTATCGGTCCAAACTGTCCTGGTGTAATTACACCAGGTGAAGCTAAAATCGGTATTATGCCAGGTTTTATACATTCAAGAGGTAAAGTTGGATTAGTTTCACGTAGTGGTACTTTGACTTATGAAGCTGTAAAGCAATTAACTGAAGAAGGTTTAGGTCAATCTACTTGTATTGGTATTGGTGGTGATCCAATAATAGGTACCCAATTTATCGATGCTATCAAATTATTCAATGAAGATCCTGAAACGGAATGTATAGTTATGATTGGTGAAATTGGTGGAAGTGCAGAAGAAGAAGCTGCTGCATACATCAAAGAATTTGTAAAAAAACCAGTTGTAGGTTTCATTGCTGGTAGAACAGCACCTCCAGGAAGAAGAATGGGACACGCTGGCGCTATAGTTGCTGGTGGTAAGGGATCTGCAGAAGACAAAATAGCTGCTATGAAAGATGCAGGTATTTTTGTTGTTGATACTCCAGGTACTCTGGGTACAACTGCAAAGAAAGCTTTAGGATTATAATTTTTATTAAGTGTATTATTAATTAGAAAAGGCAAATAATGTCAAACAAAACAATAGCAATCATAAAACCAGATGCGGTAGCTAAAAACGTAATCGGCGAAATAGTAGCTAAAATAACTCAAGCTGGATTTACAGTAAATGGTTTAAGATTAATTAGATTAACAAGAGCACAAGCTGGTGCTTTTTATGAAGTACATAAAGAAAGACCATTTTATGGTGAATTAATAGACTATATGACAAGCGGTCCTGTAGTACCTATTGCTTTAGAAAAAGAAAATGCAGTAGAAGATTTTAGAAAATTAATTGGTGCTACTAATCCAGCTGATGCTGAAGAAGGTACTATAAGAAAATTGTATGGTGCTGGAATAGAAGCAAATGCAATACATGGTTCTGATTCTGATGAGAATGCAGCAATTGAAACAAATTTCTTCTTCTCTAGATCTGATATTGTTAATATCAATCATTAGTCTTCATTATTTTGCCCTCTTTTTTTAAAAGAGGGCCTTTTTATCGCCTACCATTTCTACTTATAGAAACTTATTTAAACTAATTTACGTAACTAATCCGAAAGAAATCTTTCTTATAATATATTTAATAATTTTTAATACTATTGGTTTAATCATGCGAATTATTACTTTATTCTTACTTTTATTTTCAATTAATTCATTTTCTTATAGTCAAAATTCTTCAAAAACTGAATCAGAAACAGTTCCTGAGGTTCCTAAATACGATGTATCTTTTAACCTAAGTCAGTTAGTGTACCATATATATAGGTTTACAGAAACAACTAAAGTAAAGAGAGTCTTTGAGGATAGTACAGTTAATGAATATGATAAAACAGTCACTTATTGGTTCAATGTATTTGTGCCTGGTCCAGTTGATGATAATGGATTTTTATTAGTCGAAGTTAAAACAGACTCTATGGAGTATAGATTATCCTCTAAAGAATTAAATGTCTATTACAGAACTACTGATTATGACATGGACATGCCACTGAATTATATGGATTTTTTCACTTCGTATGTTCAATATGGTCAGACATTCAATATGCTTTACTCACCTTATGGTGATGTCTCAAAAATAGATGGTGACCAATTAGAATCAGAAAAGATGCAATACGCAAAAACTCACGACGAAATCAAAAGAAATCAAATTCTTTATTCACTCTCAAATGATAGGCTGAAATTCTCATTTGATGTGCCCAAAGGGGTTTATCCTCCTTTTGAAGTAACCAAAGATACTTCGTGGAATAGTGAATCTGAATTTTTCATTTGTAATGTACCATTCAGTGGTGATTTGAATAATACTTTTAAAGGTTTTTCAAATAATGAATATCACATATCTACTAAAATGGATAGTCTAACTTTAAATAACCCGATGGAAAATGTAATCTTACCTGATTTAGATAAAAACTGTGTAATTACTTCTGGTGTTGCGACTGGAGAGATGAATATAGATTTACATACTAGCGGTAATGTAAAATATTCTCAAGCTAAAATAAAAGCACTATTAACGGGTAAAGTCGGCAATTTTAAGTTTAATCAATTAGTTGAAACAACTTACACTTGGGATTTGATAGGTAGATTCCAATATTAATATATATGTTTACAAGTATTATTTGATACAGTACAACAAATCTTATATATTTGGCATTGTTCAATTTATATAGTTTTAAATAGAATAATAGATGTCCAACAAAAAATTCAATGAATTCAAATCGTTGTTTATCCCTAGTGATATCATGCCTATCAGTATGATATTAATAGGGATAATCATCTCTCTTTTTATATCTGAAATAGCAATCAAACTCATTGGAGTTAGTATTTCTATATTAGGTGTAGTTGTTTTATTGATGAAGTTAACTACTCGTATGTCTTCATCATTTGAAACGAAGTTTAAATCAAATCCCCCTCCCAATTTTAAAATTACCGTTAAAAAAAGCCCTGAAGCTGTGAGACAAGTTATAGAGAACTATAGCGGTGATATAGAGGATAAGGAAACTAAATCTGAAAATGACGATATAGAATTACCTAAAATTATTAATAAACCTGTTAAAAATACAATGGGTGATGAAGAAGGTTTTAGGATTGTAAAAAAGGAAAAAGAAGAGATAGAGGATTCTAATAATCAAGTAGAAAAGGAGTCGTCTGTTGAAAGTAGTAAAAGTGAAGAAAAGACAATTGATGCAATTAATATAGAAAAGAGATTTGTTGAAGAACCAGCTCAAGTAGTTGAAGAATTCAAAGCTCCAAATAGATTTAGAAAACGTGAGATTAATATCCCTACCCAAGGACTTCTAGAAGAAATGCCTATACTTAAAGAACATCCTGATAAGGAATTTGAGTTTTTTATCAATAGGATACTAATGGCAATTAGGTCAGTAAGTAATACTAGAACTGCAGCCTATTTCTTTTACAATGAACATAAGAATGAAATTATTCTCAATTCATTCGCTACTGAGAGTAAGACTGTTATCAATCGTAAATCTAAATTTATCGCTGGAAATGACATAGTAAGTCAGATAGCAAGAAGTATGAAGCCAGAGATACTTACGGATATAAATCCTGCAGCTGAGTTAGACCTTCTCCCCTATTATAATTCGAATTCTGGAACTAATTCCTTCATTGGAATTCCAGTAATTTATGATAAAAATGTTATAGGTGTATTAACGGCTGATTCTAAACATTCCGATGCTTATGATGCTATTATGGTTAACTTTCTTAGTCATTTTGCGAAGCTAATATCAGGTCTCATCAGAAGTTATTCAGATAAATATGATTTAGCTCAAGATTCTAAGTACTTAAAAGCATATAATCAACTCGAAAAAACAGTACATTCTAAGGGAAATAATATAGTTTATCATGAGTTAGTAAGTAATCTTGATACTTTATTCAATACTAGAAATGTTTACTCCGTTTTACTTGATGATACGAGAACGAACTACATAATTAAATCTGTAGCTAAAACTGAAAATGCAGATTTTGAAGTAGAATTTGTATTTAATAATGATAATTCAATTCTTTCCGAATGTATAGATACAAACCAAGAAATTTATTTAGTTAATCCAGATAGTGATTTGATTAGAATTAATGTAGGCGAAGATATGAGCTCTGGTTTTTTCTATGTTATACCCCTTTCTACTGATATCGAAACTTATGGTGCAATTGCTATAGAAGGGAAAGAAGGAACTAATTTAGACAGAAATGAAAGAGCATTTATCAAGTCACTAGTAAGTAAAGCTTCTAATATAATAGAAAACAATCACTTACTAGAGATGATAAAAACTGGATTTGATAAAGATCCAGAAAGTGGTTTATTAACTGAAAAGTCTATTGTATTTGAGATTGAAAAAGAACTCTCTAGAATTTCTAATTTCAATTATCAAAGTTCACTAGTTTCGATTGGATTTGATAAATATAAATCGATCGATGATCAAGATGAAAGAATCAATGAAACAATTTTAAAATTTATTAATAGTTCGTTGGATTCCACACTCGATAAATTAGACTTGAAAGGTG
Source organism: Ignavibacteriae bacterium HGW-Ignavibacteriae-4 (assembly GCA_002839765.1). Taxonomy (GTDB): domain Bacteria; phylum Bacteroidota; class Ignavibacteria; order Kapaibacteriales; family UBA2268; genus PGYR01. The sequence goes on along the minus strand of PGYR01000035.1, from coordinate 8,127 downwards.
TATTAGATAACAATCTGATATTAATACTACCTGGTAAAAATGCACAGACTGCTAAGTTATGGGCCGAAAGAATAAGAAATAAAATAGCAAGCGAATCACTATATCTTGCAGATAAACGTTATAACATAACAGTAAGTGTCGGTATTTGTGAATTAGAGAGTAATTCTAACTGTAGAAACTCAATACAAAATGTAAACGACACACTAAAAGTATCAAAGGAAAAAACGAACACTGTAAGTGTTTATTCATAATATGAATAAAGAACAACTCACCGACCAATTATTACTAGTATTATCAGATACTGCTAAACCGCTTAATATAAGTCAGATATTAAAAGAATTAGACTCAAGTTCTAATGGAATTGAAGTTTCTGATTTAGAAGAAATCTTAATTGACCTATCTGAGAATAATCTTATAACTAAGAATAGTAAAAATAAATACAGCTTAGTTGATGACTCTACCGATTTAATTGAAGGTTTCTACAATTACAAAAGAGGCCACTCAGTTGTAGTTACGAATGACTCGCATAATAGCATATTCTATGTAGATAATGAACATAGTTATACTGCTTTGGATGGTGATAAGGTAAAGGTAAAGTTATATGATGTTAAAAAAGGTAAGCAATACGGTGTAGTAGTAGATATAGTAGAAAGAAAGAACAGTGATATAGAAGGAACAGTAGAATATAGTGATGGTGAATACTATCTGAAAACAAATCCTGATAAATATAGATATGATTTTTTAATAGAATGGCATGATGATTTAGGATTGTTGGAAGGAAAAAAAGCCAAAGGAGTCTTAACAGATTGGAGTAATCCGAAAAAGCCACCAAAAGTAAAGGTAAAAGTAGTGAACGAAAATATAGATGATTTAAGGTCGGCTTTCAATAGGATTGTAGATGAATATGAGCTAAATGAAACATTCCCCATCAAAGTACAAAAAGAAGCAAATCAAATAAAAGACCCTAGTGAAACAAAATTAAGCAAGGGCAGAAAAGATATAAGAGATAAGTTTATAATCACAGTTGATCCAGCGGATGCAAAGGATTTCGATGATGCAATCTCTTTAGAGTATGATGAAAATAATAATATAGTTCTAGGTGTACACATAGCTGATGTAAGTTTCTATGTACCAGAGAACTCAGAGATAGACATAGAGGCACGAGAAAGGGGCAATAGCACATATCTAGTAGATAGAGTTGTGCCTATGCTACCTGAGGTACTTTCGAATGATATTTGCTCACTCAAGCCGAACATAGATAGGAATGCTTTTTCTGTCTTTATGACTTTAGATAGCAATTATGAATTAATCCACTATGAATTGCACGAAACTCTAATCAATAGTAAAAAGAGATATAGCTATGAAGAAGCTCTAGACACAATAAATGGTGGTAAAGATGACAATACTGCTTTAATGCAAACCCTAGCAGAAATTTCTCAAAAGCTACGAAGAAAAAGATTTGAGAATGGTGGTATCAATTTCTCTAGTTCTGAACTTCGTTTTGAACTAAATGAAGATAGAATTCCTATCAAAAGTAATATAAAGAGTGCTACCAAATCCACTCAAATGATTGAAGAGTTTATGTTGCTTGCTAATCGTTCTGTTACATTATTTGTAAAAGGATTAAGTAAAAAGGCTGGTAACAAAGACACTCTTCCCTTCATTTATAGAATACACGAAGACCCAGATAGAGCTGTAGTTAATGAAGCATTCCAATTCATAAGTCATTTGACTGGTAATAAGTTCAAAAAAGTTAGTGAAGTAAGGGCTAAGGATATAAATAATATTCTTAATAAATTTGAAGATACTCCGAACTCACCTGTAATTAATCAAGTATTAATACGCTCTATGGCAAAAGCTATATACTCACAAAAAAATTATGGTCACTTCGGGCTAGGATTTGAAGACTACACTCACTTTACATCTCCAATCAGAAGATACGCCGACTTGGTAGTTCATAGATTACTCAAAGAGTATATGAAATCTAATGGTAAAGCTTCTAAATCTAGAATTGATTACCTTAAACCATTTACTAAAACTGTTTCAGACCATATATCTCTTACTGAGAGAAAGTCTATGGAAGCGGAAAGAGCTAGTAATAAACTAGCTGCAGTAATTATGGTTCGTAATAAAGTTGGGAATGAATACAACGGTACTGTTACTGGTGTTATTAATTTCGGATTATTCCTTATATTAGACGAGTTAAATGTGGAAGGTTTGCTGCATGTCAAAGATTTAGGAAATGATTATTACCGATTTGACGAGAAAAATCTGAAATTCCTAGGTAAGCGAACTAAAACCGAATTCACTATTGGTACTAGATTGAGAGTAAAAATTGCAAAGATTAACATTGGTAAATCACAAATTGATTTTGAATTTATTGAGAAGTTATAATGTTCACAGGTTTGATAGAAGAAGTTGGGAAAATAACTAAGATTGAAAAAGCAGGTGAAGCTGTTGAGCTAGTTATCGAATGTAATAGTATATTAGCAGACGCTGATATAGATGACTCAATTTGTGTGAATGGAGTATGCTTAACCGTTGAAACATTCACAAACAACTCTTTCAAAGCCACAGCAGTTGAAGAGACTATGCGTAAAACAAACCTCGGAGATTTAGCTTTGGGTTCATCTGTCAATTTGGAACGAGCTATGAGTGCAGGTGATAGATTTGGTGGGCATTACGTACAAGGTCATACTGATACTACAACAGCTGTTCATAGCATAGTTAAAGAAACAAAGAATTGGCTATTTACTTTCGATATTCCAGAAAACTCAGCAAAATACTTAGTTGAAAGAGGTTCAATTACTATCAATGGTGTTAGTTTGACTATTGCCACAATACAAGATAATAAATTCACAGTAGCTATTATCCCTCATACTTTTGAATATACTACATTCAAGGATTTCCAACCCGGTACCAGAGTAAATCTGGAATTTGATATAATTGGAAAGTACGTTGAGAATATGCTCAAGTATAAAGATTAACCTATTATGCTTGCCATACTGAACATATTGTATCTCCTTCTCCCTATCAGCCAGACTGGAAGCGAAGCTGGGATAAATATAATAGCTGGGCCTAACCTCGAATACACAAAACTAGAATCAGTTGAAAATCAAACATATTTCTATGGTCAAGAAGATTTCCAAATGGGATTCCACTATGGTCTTGGTGGCTACTATAATTACTATTTCGATAGAGATTATTACATAGGATTAAAGGCCGCATATAGACACCAGAACACTACTTTCTTAGAGTATGAACCAGAAGTAATTAATATAAATGGTCAAGCCGTAGATGGTGAATTTGAACATTATTTTGATTATAACTTAGAGTCAATCAACCTCACACTTGGTGGTGGATATAGAGTAAGTCAGAGATTTGCTGTTGAAGTTGGAATTCTATATACCTCCCCTGTCTCAGATTATCAAATACACAGCAAAGAGACGATAGTAAAGCCTGTAGATGCTGGTATTTTCAAAGAGGAAGGCACAAGAATTAGAAATGAGCAACGGTTTTCAATCCCTTCAAATAGTTCAAAACTAGGAGCTACTATCGGATTCAATGGCTTATTTCCAATGAACAAAAGCGAGACGGTTTTCCTAAAACCATCAGTATCTTATAGCTTTATATTCTCAGACAATCTCGATAACCTTACTAGCTGGAAGACTGACTTTATTGATTTGTCAGTTGGTGTTAGCTTTGTACTTGGGGAAAATGATATTTTTGGAGAGAGGAACAAAGTAATAGAGCCAGAGTTTACTATTGCTTTATTTGAGTTAAATGGCACGGTAGAGCGTTCATTGAGGAAAATACAATTGAGTTATGCTGAAGCTAAGGATTTAACAACTTCAAAAACTAATAAATTAGTTCTAAGACCTCACCGAGCACTTATTACTTATGTGGGTATCAAAAATAAGTTAGATAGAACGATTAGTATTAGCGTACTAACAGACCAAAAACAGGTCTATAAAATCGAAAGTTTGGAAGAATCTAACCGATTAGAAATTGATATAGATAACCTAATTAAGAATACCGATGAGAAAGAATTAAATTTTATAGTAGAATCTGAAGATGGATTCGATAAAAAGATAGATATCTCCGTTGATTTCAATAAATCAGGTGAGTTAAGCTATATACTAACTGATAATTCAGATGAGATTCTCGATTATCTAAACAATAATCCATCGAAGAAATACGAACTATACACAGAAGACAAATCAATCTATAAACTACTTTCAGAAGTAGCTGCCACCAACATCACTATACTTCAAAAAGGGAATTTCCCTTATCACTTTGAAGAACTAGAAAAGATGAAGTATTTACTCTTAGTTGAGTGATATATTAAGATACATCTATAATTTTACTCAGAAAAAAATAATATAATTATGAAATTTTTTATCTATTTAGTATTATGTATCCATAATTAATCCAATTTTATATTTTTGCCGGATTATGAGAGTTCTAACATTATATATAATTGAACTAAAGAAAGAAACTTAATGGGGTAATCAAAATGAAAAACATAATATTAATAATAGCTTTGTTAATTATTAGTTCATGCAATGACTCAGAAATATTAGTACCTAAATTTACTTTATATGTTGAGGATTTAGTATATTTAACAGATTCTACGTTGCTAGTTTTCGTCACAAAAGATAATATAGATGAAATCATAAAAGATATAAACGATGTAGAATTTGAAATCATAAATAATAATGATAGTCAACTTGCTGAAAAAGCAACTATTAAATGGATTATAAATGAAAAAGATCAGCAAATAGGTGATATTAATAAAGAGTTAAATTTGGATTCATTGTCTTTACTTCGTGATGTCTTAATGGAGATTGAAAGTAATAGCGTAAAATTTAAAAAAAATGAATACTTATACTGGAGAATTAGTTTCAAGAAATATTCGAACAATTCAGAAACACTAATTAGGTAAGATTATTTAAAAGAAATAGTAAATTAATTTTATAAATCTAAAGCCCAATCTGTTCTATCAGTTTGGGCTTTTTTATTTGCAGATTATATTAGACTTTTCATTTCGGCTTCGCATGGTACAGGTTTTTGCACTAAATACTAACCCTTAAAATAAATCACCCAACCCTCTTAAAATTCAAGAGGGCTTTTCAAAACGCTTCCTAATCATCAAGAGTAGAGATATTTCCTGGGTCTTCGCCTAGTGCTTTTGCTTTAAGTACTCTACGCATTATCTTACCGCTTCTTGTTTTAGGTAGCGAGTCAACAAACTCAACAGATTGTGGTTTAGCAATTGGCCCTACTTCTTTTCCGACATGTTGGATTAGTTCTAGTTTCAGTTCTTCTGTCGGGTTTACCCCGTTCACTAATATCACATAAGTATGAATGGCATTTCCCTTCAATTCATGCGGTAGCCCAATTGCGGCAGCTTCTGCAACGGAAGGGTGGCTTACGAGTGCAGATTCTATCTCGGCTGTTCCTAATCGGTAACCGCTAACTTTTATTACATCATCTACCCTACCTATCACCCAATAGTAGCCATCTTCATCACGTTTTGCACTATCACCAGTCAAGTAGTATCCTGGATATTTCGACCAGTATTGAGCTTTGTATCTTTCGTCATCGCCATATATAGTTCGCATCATAGATGGCCATGGATTCTTTATAACTAGATTACCTTCTTCCCCATTAGCTACAGGATTACCGTCATCATCTAGAATATCCATTAATATTCCTGGGAATGGACGAGTACCAGAACCAGGTTTGAGCGGAACAGTGGGCATAGGTGTTATCATAAACATACCTGTTTCCGTTTGCCACCACGTATCCATAATAGGGCATTCGCCATTACCTATTGTCTCGTGATACCATCTCCAAGCTTCAGGGTTTATTGGCTCACCGACTGAGCCGAGTAAACGCAGTGATGATAAATCGTGACGTTTAGGCCAAGCGTCTCCGTATCTCATAAGTCCACGTATAGCAGTCGGTGCAGTATAGAGTATGTTTATACCATATTTCTCTATTATCGCCCACCATCTGTCAGGATATGGGAAATTTGGTGCACCCTCGTATATCATAGATGTAGCCCCATTGAGTAAAGGTCCATATACAATATAGCTGTGCCCAGTTATCCAACCTGGATCGGCAGCACACCAATATCTATCTTCATCTTGAATATCGAACACATATTTTAGAGAAGTATAAGTACCTACCATATAACCACCGTGCGTGTGTAGTATTGCCTTTGGTTTGCCAGTAGTACCTGATGTATATAGCATAAATAGTGGGTCTTCTGCATCTAGTATTTCGGCCTCGCACTTTGAAGATGCTATTGGCATTTCCATTAACTTATGATACCAATGGTCTCTACCAGCTACCATTTCTACTTCATTTTTAACTCTTTGCACGCAAATAATAGTATCTACATAACCTGAACGGTCAGCAGCTTCATTTGCAATTTTCTTTAACTCTACTATTTTTCCTCTTTGGTAAGAACCGTCGCAGGTAATAACAACTTTCGATTTACTATTTTCTATTCTCTCATGAAGTGCTTCTGTAGAGAATCCACCATATACAACAGAGTGAACGGCACCTATTCTAGCACACGCTAGCATAGCAATGACCTGTTCCATCACCCTACCCATATATATAGTAACTCTATCTCCTTTCTTAACTCCGAAGCTCTTTAGTACATTGGAGAACTTACTTACCTCTCTATGCAAAGCGAAGTAAGAAACGGACTTTGTCTCCCCTTGCTCCGATTCCCATATATAAGCAATCTTATTTCGGTTAGCTGTCGTTAAGTGAACATCAAGACAATTGTAAGTTATATTAGTCTGTGCACCAACAAAGAATTTATAAAAAGGTGCATTCGAAACGTCTATGTATTTATCCCACTTCTTATGCCAATGAAGTTCATTTGCCATACCAGTCCAGAATTGTTCTGGATTAGCTTGAGCTGAATCGTTTAACTTGTCCCAATCTTTTATATGAGCTTTATCTAATACTTTTTGCGAAGGGTTATATAATTTTTGAATCATTTTTATTCTATATTTTTTTGATTAAATCACGCCTAGTCCAATTGCGATAGACACTAATATAAGAAAAGTACCAATTAATATTCGAATAAAATCAATAGTTATTTTCTTTAAAAAGTATTTACCAATCACAGCACCTATAAAAGCTGATAGTACAGCAGCAATTAAAAGTTGCCAGTTATCCTCTATTCCTGTGGCTATTCTGCCAAAGCCGTAAATGAAAAGTCTTGAAACATCAACCATTAGTGAAATTATAATACCAGTAGCTATATAAACTTCTTTGGGCATTTTTGCTTTTATTAAGAATGTACTTCTTAGTGCGCCTTGGTGTCCAGAAAGACCACCAAAAAAACCACTGAGAGCTCCACCTATTGGTAATGCTTTCTTCGAAATAGTTATTTCTTGTAATCTGGGAACAATGTCAAAGAAAGCGAATATAATCATAAGTGATGCGATTGTTATATTAATCGGTGTAGTTGTCAATTCATATCCAAACAGTAAATAATTATACTGAATGTCATAATTTATCAATGCGTTTAATATACTTGCGCCTAGGATAGCGAATATCATAGATGGAACACCAAAGATTAGCACTACTTTCCAATCAACGTGCTTCTTCATTAGAAATGATTTGAATAGATTATTCATCAGATGAACTATTGCTGTCATAGCAATGGCAATATGAATAGGAAAATAGAGTGCAAAAACTGGAAGCAAAAGTGTACCTAATCCAAACCCTGACATAAACGTCATAAAGCTTGATACAAAGGCAATTAGAACTATTAGTACAAATTCCATATTTATCTAATTTTTTGATTTGTTCAACTGAATCGGAAATAAGATAATGATTTCTTCGGAAATCAAACACCTTAAAATTTTTATATTATAGATTTATTACTAATTTATACAGTTAGTAAACAACAATTTTGAGTTAAAAATGAAAAAAATACTATTTCTATTCCTATTTATACTTGCTATAAACTCTTGTAAAAAAGATGAAGGCGATATCGTAGCACCGGGCAATGAATACACTCCTAAAGTTATTACCGAAACTTATGGCACAGCAAAGCTAGTTGGTTTTGTAAATGATAAGTCTGGGAATCCGCTC
>PGYR01000002.1 GCA_002839765.1 Ignavibacteriae bacterium HGW-Ignavibacteriae-4 | reverse complement strand
AAGATTTGGGTAAACCTGCGTCTAAGTATAAATCGAAAATCAACAGAGCCAAGGGTTCTTTTGTTTGGCTAGAAAGAGGAGTTTCTCCAGATTTACTGAACAATACGTTAAAACTTAGCGAAAAGGGTCTTCTGAAAATAGAAGAGCCAAAGAGGAATTTCCCTTACAGAGCTACCGGTTCACAGATAATTGGCTTCACTAATATTGATAACAAAGGCATTAGTGGACTTGAGATGCAATACGATTCTGTACTGCATGGTAGAAGTGGATTTATGCAGATGTATCGTGACGGACTCAGCCGATTACGCCCCTCCCCCGATTTGCCTGTGGTAGAGCCAATACATGGTAATAGCATACAACTAACTATAGATATAGAGCTACAGCGTATAGTAGAATATGAATTACGTACGGGTATGGAGCGATTACTAGCCGAAGCAGGTACGGTAATAGCGATTAGTCCACAAACGGGCGAGATATTAGCAATAGCATCTTATCCAATGTTCGATCCATATCATATAGATGAGCATTCGAATGAAGGTATGCGATTAAGGGGTATAACGGACGTGTTAGAACCTGGTTCTACTTTCAAGATGGTAACTGCTGCTATGGGAATAGAAGAAGGCATAGTGACCGAGGAAGAAGTGCTCAATGGGCACAATGGTATAGCAGTGTACCAAGGTGGTGCGAGAATATCGGACGTTCACGGTATGGGTATGGTCACATTCAGAGAGGCAATGCATAATTCATCAAATATAATAATGGGTGAAGTAGCAAATAGATTACCGAATGAAGTGTTATACAAATATATAAGAGATTTTGGGTTTGGATTACCTACCGATGTAGATTTACCAGGTGAAGTATCTGGATATGTACCAAAGCCAAAGCAATTCCATGCTAATACAAAACGTTATTTGGGACATGGGTATGGATTAAATACTACACCTCTTCAAGTAGTGAATGCATACGCTGCATTGGCAAATGGTGGTACTCTGATGAGACCATTTATAATTAAAGAAATAAGCACAGCCGCAGGCGAGATATTGGAACAAAACAAACCCGAAAAAGTCAGACAAGTTGTCTCCAAAGAAACGGCTCTTAGGGTTACTGATTTACTAGTAGGCGTAGTGGATAGTGGCTCTGGTAAGAGAGCACAAATAGAGAGGATGAAAATCGCTGGTAAAACTGGTACATCTCAGAAAATAACAAATGGTAGATATTCTAAAAGTGATTATAATGCATCATTTGCTGGCTTTTTCCCTGCTGACAATCCACAAATAGCAATGATAGTAATAGTGGAAAACCCACGTCGTAGTATATATGGAGGTTTCAACTCTGCTCCTATATTTAAGAATATTGCTTCACGTTGGATGCTTTCCAAAGGTTATGATGATATCAAAAATATACTCAAAACCGAGAACGACAGCATAATGATGCCTAATATAGTGGGTATGAAAGCTAAGGAAGCAAACAGAGTCCTGACAAAGTATAATTTCGAGCATGAAGAAATAGAAGATGGGAAATTTGTATATAATCAGTACCCACAACCTGGACAATTAGTAAAAGGAAACGAAGAGCTCGTACTTACTACAGGGTTCCCTCTAGCGAAGATAGATACAACTACAGCAGATACTGACATAAAGCACGACGTAATGGGCTTTTCTATGCGAAGAGCTATATCTGTGCTCCAATCAAATGGGATAGCTGTGGAGATAGAAGGACACGGTTTTGTGAAAAAGCAGATTTGGGGCAAAAGCAAAACTGGAAAGATAAAATGTACATTAGTCTGTAGCTAGTTTTTTAAATGATTTATATTTAGAATTATCAAAAAAATAAATAATTGAGTTTTGTATGAAAAGAATAGTGTTAATTTTCCTTGTTCTAATAATAAGTTCTACTTTGTACTCAGAACAGACAGTCGGTCTATTCTATAATACACCTCAATCCTTTGATGGCTTTACATTATTTGTACCCAATACTAGTGATACAACTTATCTAATAGATAATTGTGGTGAAAAAGTCCACTTTTGGATTACGAATACAACTCCTGGAAACACCGCTTATTTATTAGATAATGGGGTTTTGCTTAGAACGGGAAAATCACTTAATCCCATATTTAACTCTGGTGGAAATGGTGGACTAATTCAAATGATAGATTGGGATAGTAATTTGATATGGGAATATGTTATTTCCGATTCTACACAATGTCAACATCATGATATAGAACCACTACCTAATGGGAATATTCTTGCATTAGTTTGGTCTTTGCATACCAAAGAAGAAGCTTTGCAAGCAGGTAGATTAATTTCTCCAAATGAACTATGGTCCGAGAAAGTATTAGAAGTAAAACCAGATTTAGTTAATGGTGGCGGTGAAATAGTTTGGGAGTGGGATACTTGGGATCATTTAGTACAGGATAATCCAGAATTAGTAGAAAATTACGGCGATGTAAATAACCCTAGAAAAATCAACATAAACTATTCGACTAAAGGGTTTAGTAATAAAGACTGGCTCCATGCTAATTCTGTTGATTATAATCCAAGATTAGACCAAATATTGTTGAGCAATCACAATTTTGGTGAAATATTCATTATTGATCACTCTACAACAACGGCCGAATCAAAATCTGATAAAGGTGGAAAATATGGTCATGGTGGGGATTTACTATATCGCTGGGGTAACCCAATGTCTTATGGACAAGGGACAGTGGAGGACATTAAATTATTCACTCAGCACGATCCTCATTGGATACCTGATAGCTTAGTTGATGGTGGCAAAATAATGATTTTCAATAATAACATTGGGGATACTGAAAAATTAGAGTATTCCGCTATCTATATTATTGACCCAGTTATGGATAATCTCGATAACTATGAATTGATTGAAGGGAAATTCGGACCAGTAGATCCATCATGGACATATATGGGAGACCCCAAAACTGATTTTTTCAGTAAGAATATGTCAAGTGCTCAGAGATTACCCAACGGGAATACATTGATTTGTGAAAGCTGGATAGGCAGATTTACTGAAATTAATTCAAATAAAGAGCAAGTTTGGAAATATGTAAATCCTATTGGTGTTAATGGATTAATAATTAATCAAGGTAATGCTATAAATGGTAACATATCATTCAGGATTGAAAGATATTCAAAGTCTCATCCTGCTTTTACTGGAAGAGATTTAACCCCAAATGGGTATATAGAAGCCGGCTCAGATTTCACATGCGAATTATATGATAATAAGACTTCTGTAGATTTCGAAGATAATATTGTTATACTAATAAATCAGTATTCAGATAGAGTAGAGTTAGAAAGTGAAGAAATAATTGATAGAATAGAAATTTTCAATTCGATTGGTGCTACTATTTACGATACTACAACCAAATTACAGACCAAATCTATTAACACTATTAACTTTGGAACTGGGGTGTATTTCCTTAAAATATATCTGAATAATAAAGTTTCATATAGAAAGATAATGATAAATTAATTCATTCGTTTAATAAGTGAATTATTAAAATGAATATCCGAGTGTAAAATGAAAATAATAATAATGAGTTTTCTTGTTGTGATAATGAGTTTACATTTGTACTCGGAGCAAACGATTGGTCTATTCTATAATACTCCTCAATCCTACGATGGTTATACTATATTTGCCCCTTCAGCTTGTGATACAGTTTATCTAATAGATAATTGTGGTGAGAGGGTTCACTCTTGGGCTGCTAGTACAAACCCCGGTAATACAGTATATTTGCTAGACAATGGTATATTGCTTAAAACTGCTAAATCTTACAATGCCAAATTCAATGTTGGTGGGAATGGAGGTCTTATACAAATGTTAGATTGGGATAGTAATTTAATTTGGGAATACCTCGTCTCTGACACAACATATTGCCAACACCACGATATAGAGCCACTCCCTAATGGAAACATATTAGTTCTGTTATGGTTAACTCATACGAAAGAAGAAGCTGAGCAAGCCGGAAGAGAATTATCACCAATTGAATTATGGTCTGAGAAAATTATTGAAATCAAACCTGATTTAGTTAATGGTGGTGGTGAGATTGTCTGGGAATGGGATACATGGGGTCATTTAGTACAAGATTATTCCGAAGAATTGGATAATTATGGCGATGTAACAAATCCTAGAAAGATAAATGTAAATTATAGTACACGCGGTTTTGATAATAGAGATTGGCTACATATTAATTCAATAGATTATAACCCTAGATTAGACCAGATATTATTGAGCAATCACAATTTTGGTGAAATATTCATTATTGATCATTCTACTACTACATCAGAAGCAAAGACAGACAAAGGTGGAAAATATGGTCATGGAGGAGATTTACTTTATCGTTGGGGTAACCCAATGTCTTTTGGCCAAGGTACAGAAGAGGATATTAAGCTTTTTGTTCAGCACGACCCTCATTGGATTCCAGATAGTTTAATAGATGGTGGTAAGATATTTGTATTCAATAATGAATTAGGTAGTCTCGAACATCAAGAGTATTCTGCAATATATATGATAGATCCAGATATGGATGATAATGATAATTATATATTAAGTGAAGGTAAGTTTGGACCCTCTGATATTTACTGGTCATATATGGGCAGTCCCAAAACTGATTTTTATAGCAAAAATATGTCTAGTACCCAAAGATTACCAAACGGGAATACAATGATTTGTGAAGGATGGATAGGCAGATTTACGGAGATAAATCCAAATAAAGAAAAAGTCTGGCAGTATGTTAGCCCTTCCGGTTTCAATGGATTATTGCTTAATCAAGGAGAGACTAGCAATAGTAATCAAGTATTCAGAGCAGAGAAATTGTCAAAGTATCACCCAGCTCTAATAGGGAAAGAACTAATACCAATGGGGTATTTAGAGTCTGGCTCAGATTTCACATGTGAATTATATGGTAATGAATCTTCAGTTAATTTTGATGATAATACAGATATTGTAGTCAATCAATTTACAGATAGATTAGAATTGGAAAGTAACGAAATTATCTCATTTGTTGAAATATTCAATTCTATAGGAGCTAAGATATACTCAACTAATTCAGAAGCACAATCTAATTCAATAAGTACAGTCAATTTTGGTTCTGGAGTATATTTCCTAAAGATCTATCTGAAAAATCAGATTGTAAATAGAAAGATAATCATAAGATAATTCATTTTCTTTTGTTACTTTTTGACCTGTAGATAATAATATACAAAACATTTTACATTGAATAAATATAAATAAATATCAATTCCAGCTTTAAATTTGGATAACTACCTATATACCAGCATATTAAACAAGTTTAGTTATTTTGAACTATTACTTTGAGATTTAAATAACCTTAGGGATTCTAAATGTACAATGTGTATTTAACCCTTTCCTCCAAATACTAACTAGGCTTATAAAAAGCCTGCTATTCCTATAAACAAGAGCAATTTGCTAAAGCAAGAACAAATATTATAAGCGTCTTCGATATTCAATTAGAGATTAAGCCTTCTCAAAACCCCATATAATTAAATTAATTGTTTTGTTACGCCTCAATAAAATTCGTAAGATTTAGATGACATTATATTCATGAAAAAAGTAACAAAACAGTAAAAAACTGTATGTAACAATATTCTAATTAACCTGTTATTCCTACTTACCTTAGGTTTGTTAAAAAATAATTATTTGAGTTTAATATGAAAGAAATACTTTTATTTGTATTAACTATAGTATTAAGTAATAACTTATATTCTGAACAAACAATAGGTCTTTTCCTTAATACTCCACAAGCTTACGATGGTTACACATTATTTTCACCATCCGCTAGCAATACAACTTATCTAATTGATAATTGTGGCGAGAAAGTACACTCATGGACTTCCACTACAACACCTGGTAATGTTGCTTATTTATTAGATAACGGAATACTACTTAGAACTGGAAGAACTTACAATCCTTACTTTACCGCAGGTGGTAATGGTGGATTAATCCAAATGTTAGATTGGGAAAGTAATCTGATTTGGGAATATAGTATCTCTGATTCAAACAAATGCCAACATCATGATATTGAAGCATTACCAAATGGTAACATTCTAGCTTTAGTCTGGGTTACGCATACTCAAGAAGAGGCTATCCAAGCAGGTAGAGAATTCTCATTGATTGAATTATGGTCAGAAAAGTTAATAGAGATAAAGCCAGACCTAATAAATGGTGGTGGTGAAGTGGTTTGGGAGTGGGACACTTGGGATCACTATGTTCAAGATTTTTCTGAAGAAAAGGACAACTTTGGCGATGTCACTAATCCAAGGAAAATAAACTTGAACTATTCTACTTTAGGTTTTTATAGTGTAGATTGGCTCCATTTTAATTCTGTTAATTATAACCCTAGATTAGACCAGATAATGTTGAGTAATTTTAATTTCGGTGAAGTAATCATAATTGACCACTCTACTACTACTGAAGAGGCTAAAACAGGTAGTGGTGGTAAATCAGGTTATGGTGGAGATCTACTTTACAGATGGGGAAACCCTATGGCTTATGGACAAGGAACTGTAGATGATATTAAACTTTTTACTCAACATGATCCTCATTGGATTCCAGATAGTCTGCCTGATGGTGGTAAAATAATAATATTCAATAATAAAGCTGGTAAAAATTACTCTACTCTTAATATAGTTGACCCAGAACTAGATGAGGATGGTAATTATGCTATTAAAAACAATAGATTTGGTCCAAATGACCCTGATTGGACTTATAAAGCGACACCTGATTCAACCTTTTATAGCATGAATTTATCTAGTTCACAAAGATTACCCAATGGTAATACGTTGATATGTGAAGGTGCAAAGGGAAGATTTACGGAAATCAATCATAATAAAGAGAAAGTATGGCAGTATATCAACCCATCGTCTATTGGTGGTATGTTATTAGAACAAGGGAGCATAGCAAATAACAACCTTACTTTCAGAGCAGAAAAATTGTCAAAGTATCACCCAGCTCTAATAGGGAAAGAATTAATACCAATGGGGTATTTAGAGTCTGGCTCAGATTTCACTTGTGAATTATATGGTAATGAATCTTCGGTTAATTTTGATGATAATACAGAAATTGTAGTCAATCCACTTAGAAATAGAATTGAATTGGAAAGTAAAGAAATTATCTCATTTGTTGAGATATTCAATTCTATAGGAGCTAAGATATACTCAACTAATTCAGAATCACAAACTAATTCCATAAGTACAATCAATTTTGGTACTGGAGTCTATTTCCTAAAGATCTATCTGAAAAATCAGATTGTAAATAGAAAGATAATGATAAATTAATTTCAATTATTTTGTTACTTTTTGATTGCTTATATTGTCTATTGAATATATGATAATAACAAAAAAGCAATTAATATGAAAACATTTAGAATACTACTATTATTAACTGTATTTACATTCGGAGCACACGCATCTGAGTATTTAGACAATACTGTTCTAGTTAGGTTTAATAATTTTCACAAAGATGATGCCGATATTAACAAGATATTGGAACAATCAAATGCAAAAATAGCAAGACGAATATTGCCAATAGAAGCATCATTGAGATATGGCAATACCACTCAGTATAAATCCTCAAACAATTCTAGATATAAAGAAATACTAGATGCAGAAGAACCAGTACTCAGAACTTATGTTGTAGAGTACAAAGGAAATCAAAGCCCAGAAAAATTCTGCTTTTATCTTATGAAAAACTTCATGGAAGTGGAAATAGCAGAGCCATACCGTTTGCAAAAGATGCAAGGTTTCACTCCTAATGACCAATATATCGCTCAACAAGATGATGCTCTTGCCCTTATTAGTGCTTATGACGCATGGGAAATATACGCTGGCGATTCGAATGTAGTAATTGGTATAAGTGATAATGGAATAGATCAATTTCATCCAGACCTAAGAAATAATATAGCAATCAATAATAAAGAAACCCCTAATAATGGTATTGATGATGACAACAATGGATTCATAGATGATTATAACGGTTTCAATCTAGATGGTGGAAGCCCCGAACAGTTATGGGGAAACACTTATGTGAATGATGATCACGGAACTGTTTCTGCTGGAATAGCAGGAGCAGATTTCAATAATGGAATAGGTGTCGCTGGCATCGGTGGTTATTCTAAGATTTTCCCAATTCGAATAGGAACAGTAGAATTAGGTTCTAGATATACTGCATTTGGTTATGAATCAATGATATTTGCAGCTAGAACTGGTATAAAAGTGTTAAATTGTAGTTGGGGCGAAGAGGGTGTTTATTCAGAACTTGAACAAATGATAGTGACCTATGCCGTTGCTAATGATGTTGCAATAGTAGCCGCTGGTGGGAATCAAGACAGTAATGACCAGGTGACAAAGTTTTATCCATCTGGGTATAAAGGAGTTTTGGGGGTTGGGGTTGTTTCGCCTTTTGATAGTTTTTTATCTGCATCTTTGCTTGGCCCACAAACTAGAATAATGGCACCGGCTAGTGGTAATTACACAACAACACTTAATGGTAAATATACAATTCCAACAGCATATACTTCATTTTCTACTCCAATTGTAGCGGGAGCAGTAGCTTTAGCCAGAGGGCAACACCCAGAGCTTAGCGCAACTCAAGTGTTAGAATTTGTAAGACAATCTACTGATGATATTAGCGAAAAAATAAATTTCTATAAGGATGTTTATCCAGGTAGATTGAATATGCTCAAAATGGTAACGACTGACCCTATGTCGATTCCCGGTATTATGATAGAAAAGGTTGTACTAAAAGATAATACAGGAGCTGAACAAGATAGATTTTTCCTTGGTGATACTGTGAGTGTGGAGCTAGAACTAAAAAATGTATTAGGCGATGCTACAAATCTTAATTTTAATCTTTCAATTGCTTATCCTGAATCTTTCAAACCATTAACTTTTACAGACTCGTCATATACTAATTTGAATTTGAAAACTAATGAATCAAAAACAATAACAGGATTCAAGTACATTATAACAAATGAATATAGTGAGTATATAAATTTCAGACTAGATATCACTGATGATGATGATTACAAAGATTTTATACTATATGATTACAAATCAATACCAACTATTACTACTTTCGAAAACCAAGATATTAAATTTTCGATTTCGGATAGAGGTGCATTTGGATACGCTCAAGGTAAAAGTGGAACACGAAGAGACGGTTTCGGATTCATAGATAAAAGCTATGGAGATGCTCTCCACGAAGCTGGATTAATTTTAATTGAAAATGAAAATATAGTCTTAACTTCGTTCCCACTTTCGACAGTCGATGGAAGCTTTAGATCAATAAAGTCATTCTATAACCCTAGTTATACTGCCTCTATGATGACTAGTGACCCATTCGAGCCAACTAGAGCTCTTATTGAGCAGACAGTAGAATTACCAAAGCATGGACATTGGGTTCGAGTTAAACTTGAAGTTACTGATAGTGCTTCCTTAGGTAGTAAGTATTCTCTTGGCTATAAATTTGATTGGGACATGGGAGTAGAATATCAGTATAGTAGAAATATAACTGATTTTTTAGAGGAAGCTCGTCCTGGGGATATTCCTTATGAAAAATTCTCTGCTATTTATACAGGTCATAAGGATTCGAGTCAAGTGTTTGGTACTGCATTTTACTCATACGAAGATGACGCCATAGCTCAAGCTGGTGGATATGAATATCAAGCTCTAACTTCAAATCTTATATCAAATTATATGAAGACTGGTAAAGTAAATATTACTAATACTGTTGCGGATATGTTCAACATAATTGGTATGCGATTCACTAAAGAGTTCGCACCATTCGAGACTAAAACTTGTTACTTATGCGTTGCTGGTGGAGCTGATAAAACGGCACTGACTGAATCGCTGAAAGAGTGTGCATCGAATATAACTTATGTAGAGATTGACTATGATAATGAAATCAATTTCAATTCAACTGATAATAGCTTTGAGATAAGTAACGCTACATATAAAGGCGTTGAAGTCTATAGAATAGATGGTTCATTGGTTATGAAAACTGTTGATAATAGATTTGATTTGAATAATTTGAATCAAGGTATTTATCTAGTCAAAATAGAATTTGCAGATAGATTTATAGTTAAGAAAATATCAATTATTAGATGATCGAGAAGGGAATTTCTCAACTTTAATTGTTATCAAATTCTCATCTAGTTGGATGTTACTGGTTCGTTTGTCGCTTTTTACGATTGTAACTTTCAGTTGATTGTTTACTATTTTAGATTGTAATTTATCTCTTAGCGATTCAGCAAACTTTTTTCTTTTATTATAGCTTATCTCTATTGCCTTGCACATAGAGATAGAGCTATATATTTTCTCTAGAGTCGCAATATAATTGTTACTTTCTATATCCGGCTCATTACCTGCTATTATGTAATTATAATCGAAATATTGGCCACCTTCGACTACTAGCTTTGGCTTTTTAGAGAAATGATGCTCTATACTATGTGGTATGACTTGCACTGTGCTATCTCCTTCATAGCTGTATGCCTTGATAAATATGGTCATAAAATCAGATTCGAAAAGCTGATGTTTGTACTTAACCAAATCTATCGTGAATCTATCTTTGACAACTTTATTTTCATATACAATTGATTCTTCCCCTGCTAGGTTAAGAACAGCTAACCAATTACTTAGGTTTTCGGCTGGTTCTATTCTTACGTCTATTGGCAAAAGCTTCTGCTCTACTTCTATTTTATCTTTTCTTATTTCCATCTGAGCGAATATCTCTGGCTCATTAGAAGATAGAGATATAGACGGTTTTCTATTTCCATCCTGGTAGAATTCATATTCTATAACTATTTGTGATGGAGGTATTTGGAATTCACTTGTTAGGTAATCGTGTATCTTCTTTATATTCAAATCAGCATAGTACTTTGAATTTCTTCTAGAAGTTGTATCTATTTCGAGCATACCAGGGTAATTTGCTTTGATTTTTAGCTTTGCATTAGTTATCCTTGCTAATTTATGTCCTATATAGTTTAAGCTATTAGCATATGATTCTTCGATTGTATTTACCTTTTGCAAATCGATTATCGATTTATATTCGAATAGATTTGATTGTAATTCCATTGTGCTATCATCAAGGAAAAAAATACTGCTTATAGGGAGATTTGTGTATTCATAGTTATTGTTAACTATAATATTAGTTATATAGCTTTGTAAGTTTATTTCTAGCTTTTTCTCTTCCCTAAAGGTTGAAGGGAGGTTGCTATTACTAGCTAACCATAAATCCAATCCACCCTTTCCTCCAGGGCGATTACTAGCAAATAGGATATCACCACTTGGAAGTGTACAAACATCTGACTCATCGTATTCCGTATTCAACTCGTATAGTGGACTAGGCCTCTGCCACATCCCTTCTGATTTTATGGAATAGTATATATCAAACCCACCAGGTCCACCTTGACCATTACTTGCAAAGTACAGGGTATCATCTGATGCGAAATGAGGTGTTATCTCATCGCCTATGCTGTTCATTATCTCTATGGCTGAAGGTTCTCTCCAAGAACCATCTTCTAATCTATAGCTGACCATCAAATCCAAATCTCCATCTTCACTTTGCTTAGTGAAAATAATCTGATTTTTATCAGGTGATATACTACTATGACCTACGAAGCTATCACTTGCAAATTCCTCAATTGGGAACCCTTCTGACCATGCTTTTTTCTTAAAGTTAGAATAGAAAAGCTGTAATCTCGGTTGAGATTTTGCAAGTAGAAAGGCACTAAAATATGCCTTATCTTCTGTAAGAAAATTAATATAACTTATATTCTCGTGTATAGTGTTGATAGGGGCATCTAGGTATTTCCCTTCTTGAAAAAAGCCATCAGCATTTTTGGTCGAAGTATATAACTTCTCTGCCCCACCTATTTTACTAGTATAGTAGAGAGTGGAAGTATAAACATTCCAAGAGGGAGCAAATTCATCACTAGCTGTGTTCAGAACACTAACATTCACTGGCTCCAAATACATTACATTCGATGCAAATAATGTTTGCATCGATAGTATTAGTATTATATATGGAGTTAGTTTATTCATCTAGTACTAGTTTTATCTCATTGTATTCCCAATTCTCATTTACCGTATATGGCTTACTTTTGGAATATTTTTCTCTGTATTCGAATGGGATTACTTTCCCAAAATCATATTCGCCATTTTTATTCTCATCACAAAATACTTCAAAGACGAAGCTACCAGCAGTCACTTTCTCAAAGCTCCACTTACCATCAACTGCTGTTGTCTTATATTTACTATTATCGCTCGTATTAATTGCACGGATTAAAATATTGCCGTTACAATCATTAGTTGCAGTTACATCTCCCCCGATTTTCGAGTATTTAGGTGCAAAGTTAGTCTTGAACTTAGTTCTATATAGGGTGTCTTTTACTAATCCTAGTCCCCAAATATCTACTATACCTTTAGTATCAAAAACAAGAGTATATTCTGCATTCTCTTTGATGGGATTTTCAGATTTAAAATTATAATCGAGTAAGTTTTCGCTAGATAAAGTTAATTCTATTTTCTCACCTTCCGATTCTAAATATGCACTATTTATTAGAGATTTCACATCAGGGATTTTACTGAATTTAACACGGAATATTGGCTTCTCTGGGATAATATTGAAAAATGGGCTAACATTTTTCTGTGTACTATCATTTAGATTAGTCGAACTAATCACAAAATCTGTTCTGTTGTAAGTACTATCAACTAAGAATTTGAAGCTAGAAGCTGTATCTTGAATTTTATTACCAGTTGAATCAGAAATATTCGTGACTTTTATTTCTAACTCCTTTCCAGCATAGTTAGCATCAAATGCAATAAGCAATTCAGAGCTTGTTTTTGTGTTCGTTCCTATTCCAATTATTGGTACTTCACCATTAGTAGAAGTCAATTTGAAATTTTCTTTGACTATAGTGCTTCGATCCAAATTCTCATCAAAAAGCAAGTTTGCGATACCCGAATATTGGGAGCTAGCACTAATAAGCTGAGGTCCTTGATAGTCAGATTTTGCGCCGATATGTATATTAATTCCTGACACTTGCAAACTGTCTTCGGTAAGAGTCACATCATTAAGTGCAGTTCCATAGCTATCTACTTGGTCATCATATATTCGGTTTTGGAATTTATCATCGATAGCTAATAATCGATAATTCCCAGGTTTTAGTGCTACGAATTGAAACTCACCCGAGCTACCAGTATTGACAAAATAATCGGGTTGGGCGGTTGTCATATCAGGATATATACCCTCTTTTTCTTTGTATAGGAATAGGTATTTACCCTTTGTATCAGCTGCTGATAGCAATCCTGATATACTACCACTGTCTAGCTTTTCACCAGTGGAGAATATCATACTGAAACCTTTTTTCGGAGCATTATTGTAATAATCTGTGTATTCTGTACCTATGTTTATAGCGTAAGTAGTATTGGGCTGTAATGGCTCTGTGAATTTAATATTCAAATCGGTCGCAGACCAATCAAATTCCATTTTCACTTCTGGAGTTATTCGAAGATTTTCGAGTACTTTACCTCTGTTCATATACTCATCAAAGCCAATAATTACTTTGTCTTCATTAAAGTTGATGGTTCTATCCAATGGTTCTGTGTATTCTACATTTGGAGCCAAAGTATCGCCAGCCCCACCGGGGGGACTTTGTATATTGGCACAGCCAGTAGCCAAAATATATAATAAAATTAGAGTCGTCAGTAATTTCATAGTATAAATTAACTATTATTTTTAGCAATGGGAAAGTTTTTTGAAATGAATATGTACAGAAACCATCATCTGATTAGTATTTCGGGTTAACTTAGCAATCGTAGGCTACAGTTTTACTCTATTTATCAGATTATTAGTCGAGCTATCAAAGTGATTGTCCTTAGCTATTATACTAGGTTCTATATCCTTAGCAATTGTCTTTCCTAATTCCACTCCGAATTGGTCGAATGGGTTTATGTTCCAAATTACTGATTGTACAAATACTTTATGCTCTTGTATTGCTAAGAAAGTACCCAAAGTAGATGGAGTCAACTCATCGAATAAAATCGTATTGGAAGGAATGTTACCAGGGAAGAATTTATGTGTGTTGTAACCGGTTATCTCGTCTTCTGCTACTTCTGATAGTTCTTGCCCCATCATCAAAGCTCGCGATTGTGCGAAGCAGTTAGCTAGTAAGCGTGTATCCGAGTTGGCTATAGCTATGAAATCTACAGGTATTATATCAATACCCTGATGTAGCATTTGGAAGAATGAATGTTGGCAATTAGTACCTATATTACCAAATATAGTAGCACCAGTTGCATAGTTAACTTTGTTGCCTTGTTTGTCTATCATCTTACCTAAACTTTCCATCTCTAGCTGTTGCAAATACTCGGGTAAATATTTTAGCGCATCAGAGTATGGGATATTTGCTTTGGCTCTTAGGTCGAAGAAATTGCGATACCATACGTTTATATATGCCAATAAGAAAGGTATATTCTGGAAATAATCTTCGGTCTCAGTAAAGTGTTTGTCAGCTATTTCAGCTCCTTTTAGTAGTTCTTCGTATTGCTTTACTCCTATATTCAGGGCAATAGTGAACCCAATAGAAGACCAAAGCGAATATCTTCCACCTATTGAATCACAGAATGTAAGAATATTATCTGCTGAAAAGCCTATTTCTAATGCTCTCTCTCGGCTAGCTGTAAGGCAGATGAATTGCTCATTTGGTTGCGATAGTCCTAATCTTTCTAATACTTTGTTCAGATTGTACTGAGTTTCAGAAGTGCTTAGAGATTTAGACGCAATTACGAATATAGTCTTACCTATATCTAATCTAGTGAAGACTTTTTCGAAATCTGTATTATCTGTATTAGCTATGTAATCTATGGTAAATCGATGGTTAGAGTATTCGTGAAGAGCTTCATTGACCATCTTGGGACCAATGTATGATCCGCCAATACCTAATTGAACTATGTGCTTTATATTCTCATCAGCAATTATTTTCTTTGCTTTAGCTAGAAATGCAGTTCGTTCTTCTTCAATTTCTTCAAATTTGATTGTGTCATAAGCACGAAGTGCTGTATGCAAAGCAGCTCTGTCTTCAGTGTTATTTACCTTTTCGCCATTGAATAGCTCTGGTATTCGGTTATGGAATTTCAGCGATTTGGATAAATCAACGAAGTAAGAAAATGTATCAAAATTGATTCTATTTTTACTCAAATCGAAACAAATATTATTCAATTCATAAGTATATTTATCGGCTCTACCTTCGTCATATTGGAACATATCCTTCATCTTCAGATGCTTAATATTAAAGAAGTGTTCGTTAAGTGATTTCCAAGCGTTGAGTTCTAACAGATTTTTCATTCTTTCTTGATTAATATGAGAGTTGTATTCAAATTTAATTGCAATTTAAAGTAAATATTATGAATTCCATTTATTTGTGGAATTTATCAATACTAAAAAAAACAGAGGATTGTAACCAACCCTCTGTTCTAATACGATATTTATTCTAAATAAGTTTAGAATTTCAAGCTCGTAGCTGATTTACCTAATACAGATTTGTAAAGGTCAGCTTCTTCTTTGAAATAATCAACTACTATTTGGTATAACATACCATCGTTGATTACATAATATATATCTCTGTGGATCTTAGCAGTAGCATCGTAAGACACCATATATGCTTCTTGACCCCCGATTTTCATTTTTGTGAGTTTATCAGATCCAACAGCTTTTGCATTTTTCTCTGCAGTACCTTTTAGGTTCTTAGACTTAGTTTTGCTCGCTGTTACAGAAACATAAGAATCACCTCTTCTTTCGCCAGTGTACATAGTAGCCGCACCTTTTTGAACTGCCTCAAAGTTATCAGGTATAGAGATAGAGTAGCCATTACCTTTCACTGTTTTCATAGTTGTAGATGGAGGAGGTAATTCCTCAGCTGGACCAGTTGTTACACTTTGTTCAGGAACAACACCTAATTTCACAGACTTCAAGATATTATCAAATGTCGTTCTATACTGTTCGATAGTACCTGCAAATGCCTCAAACTTGATAATATGTGCTAACTTATTATCTTTAGTAGCGACTATCAACTCACCATTGAATTCTCCATCAGTTAGTGGGAAACCATAAGTTAACTTCTTACCTGTTGTACCATCTACTTTCACATCTACTGGAGCTGTGTAATACTCAGGAGTGAATACTTTGCTTGTATCTATTGCGGTTTGCAATGACTGACCAGAATCTAACACCATAACAGTAAGAGTAACTCTTGCAACAGGAGCACCGTCTGTACTGAAAGTCGTGAATCTAACTTTACCTTCAGGCATAGAGAACGCTTGGAATTGCTTTCCAACTACTTTATTATCGTCCCAGTTCTTTGGGAAGTCGATAGAGAACTTAGTTGCGTCATCAGTGTATGTCGTTAACTCACCTGCTTCAGGAGCTTTGGGGCCATTTTCGCCACATGACATAATTACTAATGCCAATAAAGCAAGTAAGGAGATAGTGATTTTTTTCATTTTTTTATCCTTTATAGTTTATACATAAGAATACAAATATAATTAAACTTATGTAAAGATAAAGTTAATTATTGATAGTTGGATAAAATGGATGGAGGGGCAGGGGTTGTTTATTTGAGAATACCTTTTTATTTCGTAGTTTAGAAAGGAGAGAAAGAATATAACGATGATTAAAATGACAAAAATAGTAAAAGAATTGTAAGTAGGAAATAAATAGTTCCCTGGGTTCTTCACTCACTTCGCTCATTCCGAGCGACACAGGTCTGAAGCCCTCTTGATAAACTGGTTTTAGCGGATTTGAGACGTAAGCATTACGTCTCTACAGATCTATTTCATTCCATCCTGAAAATTCTTAAATTCTGATAGGACTAAAAGAGACAGCCACGCTTCGCTCGCTGTGACATATCTTTTTCCTAGACTCATTACTTTGACTCCACTCAGCAAAAACACTCCTTTTCATTCCGTTCAGAGTGACGTAATAGTTCTGAAAACCTTACTCAACATGCATTCTTGTTCCTACATTCCCACAATTCTGAAATAAATAAAATTATATTCTTATTTTAGAATTAAATAATTAAACAGAAAACTTTGACTAATGAAAATAGGGCTATTCCCACTTAATTTAGTGCTTTTCCCAGAATCCATCTACCCTCTTCACATTTTTGAAGAGAGGTACAAGAACCTAATCAAAGACTGTATAGATAATAAATCAAAATTCGGTATTATATTTACTAATGGTGATGTAATAGCTGAATATGGGTGCACGGCAAGAGTAAAAGAAATCTTTATAAAATACCCCGATGGTAAAATAGATTTGAGTGTTATCGGTTATGATAAATTCAAGTTGCATAGCTATGAAGTTAGTGAGCGATTGTATTTGGAAGGTGAAATAGAGATAATCTCTGATATAGAAGAACCAATTAACGATAAACTATTCGACGAATGTGTGGAGCTATTCAACTTTATCACAAACAAAATACCTGTGTTCCGTATGCAACAGATAACAAAAGAGGATTTGACTGGACAATTAGCGAGTTATTATTTTGCTCAGAAAGTCGGATTAATCGGAAAACAAAAACAAGATTTATTAGAAATGAATACAGAGAATGAAAGATTGGCTTATCTAAAAGAGCATTTAGAACTGATAAAACCTTCGATTAGCAAGGCTATAGAAATAGAAAAAATAGTCAGAAATGACGGCTATTTATCTCCCGGAGATTTGAAATGACACCAAAAGTAATGGGAATACTGAACGTAACACCAAACTCATTTTCTGATGGTGGGCAGTACGTAACTACAAAATCAGCTATAGAGCACGGATTAGAAATGATAGCTCAAGGAGCTGATATAATAGATATAGGAGGTGAAAGTACTAGACCAGGTAGCGAGGGAATATCAGTAGAAGATGAGCTGAATAGAGTTATCCCAGTCATAGAGGGTATCAAGGATATCAATCCTGATATTACAATTTCAGTTGATACTACTAAGTATGAAGTTGCTTGGCTTGCTCTCGAGAAAGGTGCAAAGATAATCAATGATGTTAGTGGTCTAACAGCAGAGCCAAAATTTGTAGATCTAGCAAAAGAGTACGATGCTGATTTAGTGATAATGCATAAAAAAGGTTCTCCTAAGGATATGCAGGATAACCCACAGTACAAAGACGTCGTTAATGAAGTCTATGACCATTTGGTATCTCAAAGTAATCTCGCAGCAGGCGTAGGTAATGTTTACATTGATGTAGGTATTGGGTTCGGTAAAAACCTAGAGCATAATATTGTGTTATTAAAGAATCTTAAAAAATTCAATAAGATAACTGGCAAGCAATTACTTGGAATTAGTAGAAAAGCTTTCATAAAAGTGCTCTATGGAATCGAAAATGCAAAAGACAGAGATGTGCATACAGCGATGATTCACCAGCAGTTATTAGGTAGCGATGTGGACATAATAAGAGTCCACAACGTCAAGCTAATAAGAGATATGTTGGAAATCAATAAAACATTCTAAAAATACTTGTGAAAATGAATTAGAAAAGCCGACTCAAATTTTTGAGCCGGCTTTGAAATTTTAGTACAATTTATTTTTTAAAACTATTTTACAATTGATACTCTAGTTGAATAAATGGCATTATCACCAACTAATTGAATAAAGTATTGACCTGAATACAATGACGCTAGGTTTATGCTAACTTTAGAGTTACTGATATCCGTTGGTATTATTTTCACGACATTCCCAGCCATATCAACTATTTTGATCAAGTATGAACCGGTTTTGAAATTACCAGTTATGCTAAATTGTCCTGTACTAGGGTTAGGATACAAACTTGCATTAACCTGCTCAAAAGGTATAACATCAGTAGTGCTTAATGATTCCATATATGCCGTAACAACTGCATTTAATTTATCATCACTAATTGTTATTTGTTCCTTAACCATTTGGAAACCAACTTTGTCAAAGTAAACATTCAAATCGCCATTCACTAAATCTGGTACATTGAACACTCCATCTTTTTCAGAATAATCAAAGTTAATTACATCATCATTTAAATTGGTCACGAATACTTGAACACCATTAAGTGGGTCTATTGAGGAAGTAGAACCTGGGCTGACATCCTTCAACCTACCTACTTTACCACTAAGACTTCTGTTGTTTGCAATTGGTTTATGTGGAGCTAATCTAAGCTCAATATCACCAAAGTCACCAGTACTTTCTACATCAATTCTAGTTGCATCTAACCAACTTCTTGTTAATGTATTATCGTTAGACACATAGTATCCCGGTGTGTGATTTCTGTTGTTATTATATGCATATACTATATATTTACCGGGTATTAAATCTTCTAAAGTAAACTCACCTTTGCTATTAGTATAAGCTGTTTCGCTATAATAAAGGAAATCATTTCCAAATGAATTAGTCTCTACAAGGTATGCAATAGCGACACAATTAGCAACTGCTTTCTCATCTTCATCTATTATCTTACCTGATAATGTATTTTTATATTCATCTCTTGTTATTAGAGTGAAATTTATATCAGTTAAGTTACTAGTGAAATCTAATAATGTAGCTTCCAAAGGATTTGCTGTTTCTTCCCAATATTCTCTCAGATAGTTACCTTCTACATTAGAATCGATTGAAACAGCAGAAATTTCATATTCTGAATCATTCGGTACTTTCATATAGTATTCACCATCTTGATTAGTTACAGTTTTATAAGATTTAAAACTGTCCGTAAGCTTATTTTTACCTAATAGTTCTATTAAGATTCCACTTAGTTCTTTTCCAGATTTTTCCTCTGTAACTGTACCTGTAATTGTATGATCAGATATAGGAGTAGGAGGAACAATTTCCCAATCAATAGCCAAATCATCACATCCAACTTCTAATAGCTCAAACTTGTCATTTGGACCTACTATTGGTCTATCCGTTTTGTACTTATAATTATAAGTTATAGTTTGATTGTTATAGTATGTAGATATTGAAAGCTCAAGCATATACTCACTCTTTGGTAAGTAAAACTCTAATATGCCAGTAGAAAGTGTATCAGAATCGATGGTTCTGATAATTATAGTACTGTCATTTACAGAGTTAGCAAGGAAAAGACTTGCAATTAAATTACCTTTGTAAAGTTCGCCTGTTCCTTTGTCTTTCAGGTTGACAGTTAGTTTTGTCAAATCTTCACATTCATTTTGCCAAACAGTAACCAATTGAGATGTTTTAATTACACTGTTCTTTTTGAAAGATGCATTGACTACTGTCTGATGAAAACCTGGTTCTTGTGTATCAAGTTTTAGTATGTTATTATTTGGTCCCGTTAATATAAAATTCTTGTTGTAAGTTAAAGACAACTGAACTTCTTCATTAGCAGGTGAAGAAGTATATTCAACTTCTCTTTCGAAAGTTTCACCTTTGTTCACAATATCATAAGCACTATTAATATTAATTGGAAGTAGTGTAATTGATTCTTTACTGTTGGCTGTTAGTTCAACTTCCCAATCAAAACTAATATCGTTCCCACAAGTCGTTTCTAGTATTTTTGCTTCATTCATGTATTTGGTATTATTATACCACAATATTATTTGTTCATTTTTAGTATATCCATTTATCATTAC
Source organism: Ignavibacteriae bacterium HGW-Ignavibacteriae-4 (assembly GCA_002839765.1). GTDB lineage: Bacteria > Bacteroidota > Ignavibacteria > Kapaibacteriales > UBA2268 > PGYR01. Next base: position 127,810 of record PGYR01000002.1, on the reverse strand, counting down.
TTGGTACTTACCTTCATCTACAGTAGCTTTGAATTGATTATTATTACCTAAAGCTCCGCTTGAATAATATACAGATGAATCATTTTCAAGTTTATAAATATCATAAGATAATCTTGATATGCTTTCCAATGACTGGTTTTTAGATGTAAGATTACCCATAATGTAAGTTTTACATTTTAGTACTCTAACTCTCATTTCTTGTTCTATGTAATTACTAGTTTGCGTTTCTAAGTAAGCTCTGATTGTAAAACTAAATGTCCCAACTTGAGTGGCATTGTAAGTTAATTCACCAGTGTTTTTGTTTATACTCGCATCAGTATTAGGAGGGTTCATTAATTTGTAGTTTATTTTCTTATTTCCAGAAGTAATAGCACTCGGATTATATAGGAACTGCTCTCCAACTTCTAAAGTAGTCATCGAGGGGGGATAAACTGTAAAATCAAGAGAATCTTGTGGCTCTTTGAAGTAAGTATAATACATACTATCTGGAGGGTTCGATTCATTGTTACCAATAACAGCAGTCATATAATAAGACATATTCTGAAGATAAGGGAAATTACTTGCCTTCTTAGTTTGGATGAAATGCATTTGTGAATTCCAAGTAACCGAATCCACATTTGGATAATTTGACATATCATATTCTCTAATCAATGTAAAATCATTTATATTTTCCGTATGTCCATTTGCTTCATATAGTCTTATTGCATCCAGATCAGAAGGGTTATTGTTCCCAGGATTAAAATTAATCCCCATGTGTGAGTTCTGGTCATACATTGTCATGATGTCCATTGTAATCTGCGAAAATGCAGGTAGATTCATTCCAAGTACTAGAAATAGCATCAGTATAGGGATGAAATATTTATTTGAAAGTTTCATTATAAAACTCCTTTTTGAATTGTTTGTAAAAAATTGATTTCTGAAATCAACACGATATACAAACAAGTTGTAAATTGGTTGCAGTATAATTGAAATTAATATTTATTTTACAACTTTGTGCAACGAATACGGAACTTGATTGTATATCCTTTTTGAATGACTAAAAATCTTAAAAATAATACGGATTCTGAACTGATTAGAATGCTTCGAAATGACAAGAAATTGTCTGGGGATGCGTTCAAAGAGTTGTATAGTAGATATTCTCCGAATATTCATGCCTATTGCTATAAGATTTTCAATGATGAACAAACAGCCGAAGATATATTCCAAGAAACTTTTATGCGATTCTATCAGAATGTGAAAGTACAAGAAGGTAATGTGAATGTACACGGATACCTTATTACAATCGCAAGAAATTTATCATTGAATCAGAAAAAGAAGAGCGAACGAATAGTATATACAGATAAGTTAGATTTGCACGAAGGCGAATATAACAGACAAGACAGACAAGAACTCCTTGACTTGATTGCTATGGCTCTTGAGCTGTTAGAATTTGAGTTTCAAGATGCGTTTATACTAAGAGAGTACAACGGACTTTCGTACGAAGAAATAGCTGAAATAACTGGAACTACACTAAACAACGCAAAGTCAAGAGTTTTTAGAGCAAGAAACAAAATAAAACAAATTTTAAAACCATATTTGAAAGACTTAGAAAAACACTTCAAATAGGGAGTAATAATATGAAACATGAAAATCTGATAAATGAATACTTCGATGGGAATTTGGATAGCACCAACCAAGAATTGCTATTCAATGAACTTGCTAGCAGTGAAGAGCTTCGATATGACTTCAATCAGCTCTTTGCAATGAAGATGGCTATAGGTAAAGATACAGCGGCCTTTGTACCCGCTATATCTTCTACGGAAGCACTTTTTGCAAACTTGGGGATAGCTGGCACAACTAGTTCTAATTCTCTTGCAGGGTTTTGGACACTATACAAAGCCCCTATACTAACAGGACTGATGGCAACTATGGCAACTGCTTTAGTTATGCTTTGGTTATTGCCAATTGGTAGTGGAAGTAATAACTCTGAGAAAAGCAGAATACCTGTAGTCTCTTCTTACAGTTACGATACAGCAGATTTAACATTAGAGCTACCTGAAGAGAAAAACAATGAATCGAATGGGGCCTTAATACAGAATAGAGAATTGAATAAGACAAAAGAACTAAATAAAATTGTTTCTGTTAATGCTAGACTTAATAGTCAACTAAATAATCTTCAGAATCAAATTGCTAGTTTGAATTCAATAACTAACATGCTAAGAGAAGAAAATAAAGCATTAGAACTATCAACTAATCAACAAACTAATTCTGAGCTGAATATCAATAAGAAAACAATGGGCGATAATCCCAATACTGTTTTCCAATCTAACTTTGTGGAACAACCAAATTCGTTTAGTTCTAATAATGCTAATTTCATAATAAACAACTTTAACACTTACAATCCAGAAACAAGCATTAAGCTAGAAGCTGCACTAGGACGATACTTCCAGAATATTGGTTCTGATTTCGTTGAGAGAAATAATACTTTTTCGGATAATCTTAGAGTAAGTGGTCTTTATAATTTATCGAGAGAATACTCGATTGGTTTAGACCTAAGACAAGAGAATTTCTATCAAGAATTTACAGATATAAGTAATTCTGGACAGAAATTAATATATCAACAGCAACCGACTGTGTATTCAGCTTCTATGATCTTCAGATATGCACCAGAATATTTGGAATTTTTACAAGTTAGACCCAATATAGATTTATCAGTTGGCGCTACTAATATTGGTGAATTGGCACGTATTGGTGTTGGTTTAGACTATTATTTATTCGGGAACACATATTTTTACTTCAAATCCGATTATACTTTCTTAAGTTACTATCATAAGAATATTAATTTCTCCTCAAATAAATATGGGACTCATTTGGGGATTGGAGTAGAGTTTTGATTAAAAGATACTTACATATTTTATTAGCACTGATGTTTGTGGCTCTAATTGTTGCTTGCGAAGACTCCTTAGGTACAGATCCAGACTATAAAACAACTATAATAGAAAGAGATACTATTGTTAGAATTGATACTTTAGTACAAATTGACACTGTAAAAAGCTCTGATTCCACTAAGTATATATTCACAATCGATTCACTAATTGTTGTTAGAGATTCTTTGGGAAATGTAATAGATTCGTTATCGCAGATAATTAAAAGTATAGATACGAGAACAATTGCTCCCAGATTTAGTCCCATTCTTGATTCAATTATTACCATAGTGACGTATAAAACCTTCGATACGCTGTATAATTCTAGACAAGAAGAAGTAATAATAAATCTTGAAAAGTATGCCTTTTTTCAACCTCAGCAGAGTAAGAACAATTTTAATTTAGAAATGGATACTAACCTAAGTAAAAACTGGGCATGGATTGATTTTACAATTGACGGTATGTTCGACCAGATGGATTCTACTGATTCACAAATGGTATTCCTATCGGATGCGAATACTAAAATGGACAGTGTGCAAACTTTCAACACCTATATCTTATATGAAAGACAAGGTAATGAAAGTATTAGCTATACGAGTTCAATATTAGATTATAACGGTATTAATATAACCCAACAAACTAATCACAAAGTTAAAGTCAATTTCTTAAATTATACATTTGATTCAGAAGATAGAATAAATGGGTTCGATATAAATATTGAATTCGATTTGGAAGCAAGAAATGTTCCATTCGTAAACAGACAAACTAATTATAAATTTATTCTAACTTACAGATACCCCTAGAAAGAATACCTATTTTTAAGACTTATGTTTTTTTAATTTGAGCTATGTAACTAATTTATGGATTTACCGTTTTTAAACGCAAGTGGTTTATACGACCCAAAATTGCTAACTTAAATATATAGGTAATAGTTGAAAAAAAAATCTATAAATACAGTACTTATAATTATGATGGTTGTGTTTACATTCGTAAGCTGTAGCGATGATAGCACAACGGGGCCTGATAGCAGGGATATAACGAAACTATTCGATAATACTGGCTATCACCACCTGGATGATGTCGTTGATAATTGGGATATTGGCTCATTAAATGGTATTGTTTTTTTAACGAAAGAATATGAAAAAGTTTATGAAATATACACTCATGAGGGTGTAGTTGATTCATCAGATTATGAAGGCACCTACTATAAAACAAACGCTGGACTTTTCGATTCAAATTTCAAACCTTTTGACACACAAAATTTCTACATTAATGAGATACACTTGAGTGGTTCATTAGAAGGAAAATATGACCCCACTAAAAAAGTTGAAGAATCAGACTTAAATTTCGGTTCTGGAGTTAATATTATTAAGATGGACGGTAATAATAAATTTGACCAAATACTCGATAGTATTTCTTTAGGTCAGGCTGTTCAAATTAAAAACTTCACTAGAGGGGATTCTATTTCCAAATCATCGGGATATACTTTAAGTTGGTCAGCTAGCCCAAGTGCAACTAAAGCTTATATTAAGATTTCACCGACAGATAGTTTTCAAGAGAGATTACTTTCAGATACAGTAGTTAGTGGCTTATCTTGGTATCAGGCGAATACAGGTAGCGTTGAGCTAAAACCATTTCTTCATAATATTACTTTTAGTGGGACTTATGACTTATCTGTGACTTTATTTGAGCCCCACTATATAAGTCTAAGTAATGGTAAGAAGATTTTAGTCGTAGGTGAATCTACTCATAAGGTTTCATTCAAATTAACTGAATAGTACTTATCAAACTAATAAATTTTATGTAAGGGAAAGTTAAATAGACTTTCCCTTTTTTTATTCAAATTTCTTAATAGTGTTCCCCTAGAAAGAATACCTCAACCCTACGTTTATGCCATCTTTGTTGGTATTATATAGATTACCCTCGAAGTTGTATTTTGCAAATTGTTTGCCATAACCAACTAAGAATGAGTAATTGCTATTCAGATTTAATATAAGTCCTGATTCGAATCCACCTGCAAATCCGTTGGAAATACCACCACCACTTGCCTGTATATAAGGAACTAACATACCATCGAGTATCATCTCATCCGGAGCATATCGTAATCCAACCATGAAAGAAATCATCGATTCATTAGAATACTTTATTTGTTCGCCTGCAGATAGTGGGTTAGCCACTCTCACTACATAGCGTTCATTACCTATAAGCCCTATTGCGTAGAAATCATCTATAAATTCGAAGTTAACTCCTATCATCATATCGTTCAGAAGAGCTGTTTCGTTTGGATTGTTAGCTCCTCTTAACTCGAGAGCAAAACCACTTTTTTCTTCATAAACGAAATTTGGTTCTGGGAAACCCAATGCCGAAGCATCGCTAGTGCTTAATCTGTTGACTTTTACTATAGTGAAGCCGTTTTCATTTATTTTATTTATTTCTTTTATAGTCTTTTGTTCAATATTAGTTGCCAAATCATTGTTGGCTGCGAAAACTTCTGTTGAATTCTCTTTGCCCTTCTCATTAGAAGCTGCAATTGGAATTGACGAAGATCTAACAGGTTGATAGTTAGAGCTATTTCTGCTACTATTAGTTGTTCTCTCTACTGTTTTATCAATTGAACTAACAATTGGTAAAGTAGAATGAGATGCGTCATCATAGTAGTTTTGAGCCAAAGTTACACCAACAGTGCTAACCTCAGCAGTTGGCAATTCTTTGTCAAATGTCATAAACAAGAACGTAGAAATCATTGCTGCAACGGCAATAGAACCTAAAGTAGAAAGATTATCTTTGAATATATTGAGTACTCCTACTCCTGATGCCGATGCAAATATAGCTGCTCCCGGCTTTCTTCTAGTTTCGTTCACGACCGTAGATGTCGGAGCTCCCCCAGAAGGGATGGTAAAACCCAAGCTACTGAACACCGCATTAGTTGCTTCTATTGGAGGCGATATACTATTCATATCATTAGCTGCTATTTTCATAATACTTAGCTGCTGCTGAAAATCACCTCTCAGGACTTGATCTGATGCTAATGCTTGGAACAGTGCATCTTCTTGGGGCTGTTTTAGTCCCGTGTCCAAGTATTCGTGTATCATTTGGTTGTATGACATTTTTAAACTCAATTATTATTATTTGATATCTCATGTAAATAAGGAGCAAGTATCTCCTTAATCTTTTCTTTAGCACGCCAAAATCTATTTCTAATAGTAGATTCGGGCGCGTTAGTAATCTCGGCTATCTCTTTGTACGAAAATCCGTGATACTGTCGCAAAATGAATGCATCCTTATATTCGAATTCCAATAATTCAAGTGCATTGGAAATCAGATCAAGCAATTCTTTCTGCTCATAACCAGTGTCATTAGTCTGCAAATTATACTCTTCCAAGTCTATATGTATTTTCTTACTTCTAGTATGGTTTATACATAGATTACGAGCAATTGTTATCATCAATCCCGATACACTTGTAAGATCAGGTTTTGATTTTGCCGTATTGAAGAAATTCAAGAAAGTTTCTTGGAAAATGTCGTTTGCATCCTCTTTATTACCAGTCATTCGGAGGCTATAAGCATAGATTTTTTGCGAATAACGCGAGTATAACTCACCGAAAGCCAATTCGGCTTCGGTTTGAACTCCACTTAGTAAGTTAAATAACTCTAAGTCGGAATATTTGCTATACTTTTTGCTCATTTGTAATTCCTCTAACTATAAAGACACATGAACAGCAAAAACGTCTCACAAAAATGAAACTTTTTTTTACTTTTCCACATAAGATATATCACTAAATCCAATATAAGTAACTGATATGTAATATCATAGAACTATTTAAAGAAAATAAATTTATTTTTATTAATAATTTAGAAATTGAATAGAAAATTACTTTTTGCCCAATTTTCTGCTTTTTTTGCGATTTTAAAAATTATCAATTTTATGCATTTTTCACTATAAAAACTATACTTTTTATTTACACTATATCTGAGGAAGCCGTATTATCTATTTAGCCAACTACGAAAAAAAGGCTTGATGAAATATTGGGGGATAAGACTTTTGATTACTTTGAAATCCTGTTTGAGTGAACTCTCACCGTCAAGAAATGCCAGTATATCAGTCGCTTTTACTGAAGAAAACATATCTGTAAATAGCTGATGGCCTTGGTATTTACCATCTGCTAATACTTTCAGCAAAGTGCTATCATATAGTTTATGTTTAGTCGAAATGTGTTCTTCCTTGTAGTGAGGTTTACCATTCTCTTGATAACTATTAATTATCTTTGTGATTGTCTTTTGTGTATTAGTGAATGTATAGCCCGTAGAACCACGAGTGTCCCCACCTATAGTACCAAGGTTTATAATATTTCCAGTTGTTCTAACGAAAGAATAATCGGTCATAGGTATAACACCAAATTCGCTTTCTATTATCTTATAATCGTTGACTCTAAGCACTTCTCTGATGTATTCTTCAATTCTTTGGTCATACACTTCCTTTGGTAATAGCTTATCAGAGAAGAGAGTATATTCGACTAGTGCAGTCGTTTCTGAGGTTGGGAGTACATAGAAAAACGTATTTCCATTTTCTTGACTAGTTCGGAAATCCATCAGATATATTTGTTTTGTATCTAAACCTAGATCATTGGATTCTATTATAACTCCTTTGAAGTGTTGGAGTAGATAGGTGTGTTTTTCTTCTAATTTTGGTTTTTTGTATATAGAGTTGAATACATATTCTGATTGGTACTTATTTGAATCAGTGACTACTTCGCAACCATTCACAATAGAGTTCATACTTATTATGCTCTCATTTGTTATAGTTACGTTCGGCTGTGATTTTAGATAATCTAAAGTATAATTGTAGAAATCAATACTACGTATCATATTATAGCTATAATCGCCCGTATCGAGCAATAAGCTTTTGTTATCAACACTGAAGAAGCACATATCCACCCATTTTCGAAATATTATTTCTTCAAATGGAGAAAGTGAATTTTCCCAAAAGCACCAAGTTCTATCATTGATGGATTTGTCGCTCTTATCGATTATTAATATTGATTTGTTTGCCCAAACGCCTGATTGTATTGCCCTAAAAGAAAGACTTAGTCCAGACATCCCACCACCACAAACTATAATGTCATATTCCATTTTCATAGATTGTTAGGCGAATAAAAGTTAGAATTATTATGAAGTTAAAATGCTAAAATTAAGCGAAGCATTTCGGGTAACTTAGATAGAGATATTAATCTAAACCCGAGGAATGTACCAAAGCCGATGAATGTAACACCTGCTGCTTGCTTGATTCTGAGAATCATATTAGTAGAGAACTTGTGTTTGTATTTGTTTGTAAGAGAGGCGATGAAATTGACCCAAAACAAATTACCTAGACCGAAGCCAAGAGCAAATAGGAAATTAGATATTGCTCCACCCGTTGTCAATCCTGCTTCGTGTACCCAGATAGTAACTGCGGCAAGCGAAGGAAGGAATGTAGGGTTTGCAAGGTTAGTCAGTGCGATGGCTATACCAAGGAATATAGGCCCTTTCTTCCCTAATTTGGAGGCGTACCCAGAGGTAGCTTCGTCACCTTTTTTTACTTTTCTTTTTTTGGCTTTTAGGTTTATAAATCCAATAACAAAGAGTGCCGAAATAGCTCCAATTTGGAATACTAGGTATGCTGCTGGATAATCTTTAGAAAAGCTACTAAGCGTAGATATAGCTGCTGATGTAGCGAATATAACGCCCAAACAGTAGATAAAGTCCATTATGGCATTGCCAAGCGCAAGTTGAAATCCTGCTTTCTTGTTCTGGAATAACCCTATCTCGATAGCTGTAACACCAACTGGTCCAGGAGGTAGAGCTAAAACAACACCAACTAAGAATCCAAATAGTATTGATAAATCCAAGATAACCTAATGGTTGTTAGAAATATTAGAAATATGCCTTTCGACTTACATCCAAATAGCAAGTAACGAAAATATTATATTAAATCAAAATTACCTTCTTAATGGAATGCCGTATGTGCTAGTCTATCAGAGTGTTAGGTAGATGAATAATATTATTGAATAGTTAGCGTAAGTCCAATGCCACCGGCAAATCCTGATAAATCAGTATTCTCGAGACCGTCGTATTCAAGGCCTGAGATAATACGATAACCAATATTAAAGTCAATTAGCATGTTATTCGTGATGTGAAAGTATAGATTAACTTCAGGTTCAATATTGGATAACCAATCGCCTGTTAGGTCATCACTTACGGGTGAGTTTCCAAAGCTTGTATAGGTCGCTTGACCGATTCCTAGATTCAATCCAACTGAAATAGGTAGCGAATAGCTGTTAGATACGAAATAATCAACGTTGATACCGTACAAATCATAAAGCAATGCCGCCTTTAGATTATCAGATTTAGGAACAAAAATTACAGATTTATCAAATAAATAAAAATAATGAGCCCCAATAACCAAATCATCAGTAGCATAAATTCCGAGCTTGATTCCAATATCATTCATCGAGTAGGTATCATTAGTTGTATATTTATACTTTGCAGAAATCATCGCCTTGTTTTTAGCATTTGTTTTCAAAGGTTCTATTTCATATCTATCATACTGCCCACCAGGTAGTCCCTGAGAATACAGTGAACTACTGGCGAATAGTATAATTATTGCTATGAGTAATTTCAATTATTTCAACCTATTTATAACGGTCTTTAGTTTATCTTCTACTTCTTGAGCTATCGCAACAAGGTTTTCATTTTTTATTGCTTGCATAGATGCCATTGGGCTAACGGCAGTCACTTCAAATTCACCTTCGCCTGCTTCTACTACTATCACATTACAAGGAAGCATAACTCCTACTTTCTCCTCTAGTGATAGTGCTTTATGAGCAAAATGCGGGTTGCACGCTCCTAATATACGATACTTTTTGAAATCTACATCTATTTTTTCTTTCAAAGTCTTAGTTACATCTATTTGAGTTAGTACTCCAAATCCTTCTGTCTTTAATTCAGCAGTAACTCTTTCAATTATATCTTCGAATTCGCCTTTTAACTTTGTGCTATATGAGTAATTCATTTCTTATTATGCCTTATTTTACTTGAAACTATTATTATTTTGTTTAGTATTAAATACTATGAAGTAGTAGAAAACAAAATATTTTGAATTTCTACTTTCAATGAACTAGTTTAACAACCTTGGAAGGAGGACCAAATGATTAGTACTATACCAATAAAACTAATAGGCAACTATAGAAATATGTTTCTGCTGTTATTAGTATCTTTTCTAACTACCTCTTGCTATTCTGTATCTACTTCTTCATACTCAGACCAAGAATTTAAGAGGAAAAAATATAATATGATTTGTGTTTATTCCTATGATGATAATTTTGTTCACCGTTCTTTATTAGAACAAACAATGATTAAGGAATTGAGAAGATATAGTGTATATGCAATAGAAGGGTCAGTAGTATTTCCTCCAACGCGTGAAAGAAAAGAAAGTGAATTTCTGTCTGAATTAATGAAAAATGGAGTAGATGGATTCTTAAAATTTGAGATTGTGATTGAAGAAAAGGGTGTTATTAAAACAAATAACTCTGGAGGAAATGAAAGTGAAAATATTTCAAACTCTGTACTTCTAAATCAATCAATTAAGTTTAAATACAAGGTTACTCTTATAGATGTAAAGACAAATAAAGTAGCATGGATAGGTAGTTCAGAATTATTGAATTATTACGGAATAGACCAATATAATAGAGAGACTTTTTTTGGGAAACTTTCTGAAAGTATAATCGAAGAATTGCAAGCCAAAGGTCATATTAATCAGAATTAAGAAACCTAAATAATTGTACATCGTATATTCAATTTGAAAATAACAATTTACTGGAAAAGACCTCAATGAACGCAAATTTACAATCTAAATTAAAAAATAAATATAATAATCTAGTACTATTAATATTAGTTTCGGTCGTTGCTACTTCTTGTGTTTCTATAGAAACTACCTCTTACTCTGACCCTGATTTTACAAACAAAAAATACGCAAAGTTTTGTATTTATTCTGTGGAGCAAAATCTTAATCGTCGTGCATTAGTAGAAAGAGTATTCTCAGATGAATTCAAAGACGCTGGAATTTACGCGGTTGAAGGATCTAATATATTCCCACCAACTAGAACTTGGGAAGAAGGTGATTTTCAATCACAGCTAATAAAAAATGGATTCGACGGATTTATTAAAATTGAAATTGTTGATGAGAAAGTAAACGAAAGAATAACTCCGCAAATACATACTAATACTGAGACTAGAACAATTAAGAAAAAGAACGGCAAAGATGAAACAGTAACTCAGTCAAACACTTACGTTACAGAGGATATAGACGTTTATATGAATAATCAATTCCAAGCAGACCTCATAGACGTAACTACTAATAAAGTAGCATGGAAAGGATATTCAACCACTTCTGCTCAAGTAAATATGATTGGAATGGATATAGAGACTATTATCGAGAAATTCGCCGAAAGTGTCATAGAAGAAATGAAAGCCAAAGGTCATATAAAGTAAGGGCTATAAGGATTTGGGTGGCTCTTTTGTTAGAATCAGAATTTAATAGGTTCTAGAATTTTCAGGATTATTTATTTTAACACACTTGTGCTGAGCTTCGTCGGAGTAAAGACCACAAAGTGTGGTAAGCCTCGTCACCTTGCTGTGTCCGTAGAGTCTAAGCTTTAGTCACTATCCATCCTCCCTACTTTTAGTTTGATAATCATAGGGTGATACGAGTTCCATCAAAAGTTGTTAAATGCTTACTCGCCTACCTATGCTGATCAAATAATAGTACATTACCATCTGGGTCAGTCAGAATGAAATTTGCTGGACCTTCGCCGCTTTCATCCACTTCATTTACCATTGTAATACCAGAAGATTTTATCTTCTTTTGTATCTCACGGATATCTTCATAAGGGTCTTTTTTCTCTCCTACAGAATCCCATCCAGGATTAAATGTCAATATATTACCATCGAACATCCCTTGGAATAGACCGATTAGTGTAGTCCCGTTCTTCATTATCAGGTAATTCATTTCCATACCACCACCCATTTCACTGAACCCCAATTTCTCATAGAATTCCTTTGATACTGCTAAATTTTTCACACTCAAACTCACCGAAAATGCACCTAAATCCATAATTATTCTCTATCGTTTATATTATCAATAATCATAAAAATACGCAATTGTTTATTTAAATACAACAAAGCCCATCTGTATTACTACGTCCGGGCTTTGTGTGATTATGGGGTAATCGAAATTTATTCTTCTAAATCAAATTATGAGACACAATTTCTTACATTACTGTGTCCACCACCATTTATTACATTCTGAATTCCATTTTTCTCTAATATACCTTTTGCTACGCCACTTCTAGCACCGCTTTGGCAAAAGACAACTACACCTTTTTTACCCTTGAATTTGGATAATTGATTTGGTACCGAGTCCAAAGGGATATTTACTGCCCCTTTTACACTACCACCGTTGTATTCTGCAGTGCTTCTCACATCTACTAGATAAGCACCTTCTTCTATTGCTTTTATCAACTCGGTATTATCTTGTTGACCAAACATACTCTTAAATAATCCTATCATTATAATTCCTATTTATTGTTAATATTATTGATATACTTTACTTTGACATACGAAATCTGTTTTCGGAAGATTAGTTTTTGCTATGGCGTCAAATCCGCCTTCAACTTCTGTGAAGTTTCTATATCCTCTAGCTTGTAATATACTTGCCGCTATCATACTTCTGTAGCCACCTGCGCAATGTACATAAAAGTGTTCTTTGGGATCTACTTCTTTTATCCAATTATTTATATAAGCTAATGGCTTACTGAATGCCTCATCTACGTGTTCTGCTTCATATTCACTTTCCTTACGGATATCTACTACTTTGCTTTCACCGATTTTTACATCTTGAGCAAATTGTTCTGGAGTAATTCTGTCAACAGTATCCTTTTCTTTGCCTACCCAAGTTTCAAATCCACCCTTCAGATGACCCAAGACATTATCAAATCCGACTCTACTAAGTCTAGTTATAGATTCTTCTTCCCTACCTTTATCCGTAACTAATAGTATTGGTTGATTAACATCAACTATCAATGAACCCACCCATGGTGCGAAATCACCATCTATGCCTATGTTTATAGATTGTGGTATGAATCCTTTTGAAAAGTCGCTAGCATCTCTAGTATCTAAGATTAATGCACCACTATTCTCAGCAACAGCTTCAAAATCTTCAACTGATAGTTCTGACATTCCTTGATCCAAAACTACTTCAAAATTCTCGTAACCTTTCTTATTCATAGCTACGTTCATCCCAAAATAAGCGGGAGGTGGAGTTAATCCATCAGTTACAGCTTTGACAAAGGCCTCTTTATTTGGTTGATTTAGCGCATAGTTTACCTTTTTCTGATTGCCTAGAGTATCCACTGTTTCTGTCATCATATTTTTACCACATGCCGAACCAGCACCATGTGCAGGATAAACAATCAAGTCATTTGGTAAAGGTAAAATCTTATTATTTAAGCTATCGTAAAGCATTCCAGCCAATTCATCCTGTGTCATACTAGCCGCTTTTTGAGCCAAGTCAGGTCTCCCCACATCGCCTAAGAAAAGAGTATCTCCACTAAAAAGTGCAGTTTCTTTTCCATTCTCATCGATTAATAGATACGAAGTACTTTCCATAGTATGCCCTGGAGTATGTAGTACTTTTATTTTGATATCTCCAAGCTCAAAAATTTGTTCATCTTTAGCTTCTATCGCTTTGAAGTCTGGCTTTGCAGTCGGTCCGAATATAATGGGAGCTCCAGTTTTTCTGCTTAGATCCAAGTGCCCACTAACGAAATCTGCATGAAAATGTGTCTCGAAAATGTATTTTAGTTTTACATTATCATTTTCTATTCTTTCCATATAAGGCTTTATTTCTCGTAATGGATCGATAATAGCAGCTTCCCCATTGGAAGTAATGTAGTAAGCACCCTGTGCCAAACACCCAGTATAAATTTGTTCAATTTTCATATTTTTTCCTTTAATTTGTTATTTTTTATCTAATTATAAATTCCATGTAGAATATAAATACAGCCATCACTATTATGAAATAGCCGAATCCTTTTTTCAATTTCTTTCCATCAATTACTTTACTTAGTGATACTCCAAGGAATATACCTGCTATAGCAATCGATGTAAATATAAAGAGAAAATTCCAATCTATATCTAAGGTTAAAGCATCGCTTAAGAAGAAACCTAATAATGATTTCAGTGCGATGATTATTAAAGAAGTACCAATGGCTTTTTTAATTTCTAAATTTGCTAATACTACTAAAGCCGGTATAATAAGGAAGCCACCACCAGCACCTACGAACCCAGTTACACCACCTACGACTAGGCCTTCTGCTATTATCAATGGGTAATTGTATTTAATTTCACCTGTTCCACCTTTTTCCTTCTTGTTAGTAAGCATAGAGTAGGCTGCCCATATCATTAGAACAGAGAATACTCCGAACATCATCATCCTACGTGTAAAGATTAGTCCGTCTATACTAAATAGTTCTTCTGGTAAAGCAGGAATCACATAATGTCTAATAAGCCATACACCAACAATTGCTGGTAAACCAAATACCATAGCTGTTTTCCAATCTACGTTATTGTTCTTATTTTGTCTCAGTCCACCTACTAAAGATGATGCTCCAACTACAAATAAGGAATATGACGTTGCAAATGTTTCATTCAATGAAAATAAGTATGCTAGAACAGGTACCGCAAGTATAGATCCTCCGCCGCCTATTAGGCCTAGAGAAGTCCCTATTACTAATGCCATAAAATACCCTAAAATCTCCATTCACATACCACTTTATTATTTATCATTTGTTAAATTGTTCAACTATCAGCTCAAAAAAAAATTATATAAATTCGCAGTTCTCAACGCAATTAAATATTTTTAATAGATTTTTATCTGCAATTCTATAATACACCTGTTTACCATCTTTCTCAGATACCAATATACCATTATCCTTCATTTTAGCGAGATGATGCGACATCATAGATATCTCACAACCAGATTCTATCTTAGAGCAGATAGAAGAAACCGACAATTGCTCATGTTTACCCAATAACTCTAGAACTTCTAGTTTTACTGGATGTGCGATGGTCTTCAAGATTTTAGCTACTTGTTCCAATCGTTTTGCTTTTATATTTTTTTCTGTATTTTTCATCTTTCAAATACATTAACGTTTTAACATATATTCAATTGTATAGTAGTATAAATTATTTCATAAAAAGATTAATATAGCTATAGTAAAGCCCATTCATATCTCTACGAATGGGCTTGGAGTGAGAATTGGGACTTATGATAGCTATTGAATAGGAATATAAATCTCTGTTACTAGATCTTCACGTTGGGTGTCTCTTGGTGAATTCATATACTTTTGGAATAGCTTATGTGTACCTAGATCTACATTTGAGTTTGGGAGCCATTTTTGGAATATCTCGTCATATACAATTTCAAGATTATTATAATCTCCCTTATATACAAATATCGCATATTTATTCGATTCTAATACACCATTACCCGTGCTTCCCACAGCTTTAAAGTCAACTACGGGAATACATAGATCACATTGTAATCTATCTTCTTCTGTTATATTTGGATCATCGTGGTGAATCATAAATCTTTTCATTTCTGGACTAATTAATCTATTTTCTAATCCATATTGAATGAAATCTTTCCACGCAATCGTAAATTTTTCTTCTTTGTATGTCCCAAAAAGTCTTCGATAAATATATTTTTGACTCTGAATTGTTTCTATTCTTGGCTCTAAACTGAAGTCAATATCTTTTGTAATTTTATTTTGTTTCATTTCTATTATTCCTTTGCTTTTTTTGAATTGAGAGGGACTAATCCCAAACACTTTCTTGAATGCAGTAGAAAAAGCGGCAGGAGTATCGTATCCTACTTTATATGCTATATCGTTTATATCCTCGTTCCCATATAATAATAATTTAGCACCAGTTTCTAAGCGTATTCTTTTTACGTATTGCCAAAGTGATTCACCAAGAAAAGCTCTGAGAATACGATGAAAATGATAAGTTGAAAAATTTGAAATAGACGCTAGCTCTTCTATACTCAAATTTTTATCCAGATTAGAATGAATATAAGATATAACTTGGTTTATACTTTTCTCATAATCTATTTGGCTTTTACTCATATCAATTCATTATTAATTAAAAATATCGTTTCTGATAAGTACAATCTAATATAAATCAATAGAACTGAACTTCTCATTCTTGCTAAAAGACACAGGGGTTAGTTTAGTGAATCATATTAACAACAAAGCCCATCTGTATTACTACGAATGGGCTTTGTGTGATTAGGGGTCACCTGGAATCAAATATTAGTTAGAGTCCCAACCTCCACCTAGTGATTTGTATAGTTTCACTAGAGTGTTTAGTTGTTTCATCTTATTCTCTATCAACTCGAACCTAGCGTCTAGTACATCTCTCTGCGTTAGCATTACTTCCATGTAATCGGCTCTAGCAGAGTTGAATAGATTAGTCGCGATTGATGTAGATTGCATAAGAGCATCTACTTGCTCGGATTTCATCTGATAACTACTTTGTAGATTTTCCATATTAGATAGCTGATTAGATACTTCCACATAAGCATTCAATATTGTTCTTTCCAGATTATACACTGATTGCATTTGGCTGTAGTTCGCATTCAGGTATTGTGCCTCAATTGCATTTCTATTTAGCAATGGCATTACCATATCACCAACTATTCCATAAAGCATAGATTCTGGAGTTTGGAAAAACGAACTAGGATTGTATGACTGATACCCGACGCGTCCCGTAATTCGGAATGCTGGATAGAAGTTTGCTCTTGCTGACTCTACGTCAAGTTTATTAGCTTCCAGTTCCAATTCTGCTTGCTTAATATCGGGTCTATTTTGCAATAGTTCCGAAGGTACACCAGTACTCATAGGGCGAGGTATAATAGTCGTAAACTCATCTGAGCTTCTTTCTATTTTCTGTGGATATCTACCCAGAAGGAAGTTAATTCTGTTTTCAGTTATTGTTATGTCTTGTTTGATATTAAAAATCAAACTTCTATTCTTTAGAACTTCCGCTTCGAATTTTTTCACGGCAAGTTCAGTAACTTTACCAGCTTCTTTTTGTAGCTTCACAGTTCTAAGTACGTTCTGTTGTATTTCTATATTGTCTTGTAGTATTTTGAGTTGATTGTCCAATGCTTCCAACTCGTAGTATGAATTAGCTATTTCTGCTATTAGCTGAGTTATCATATAATTCTTACCTTCTATGGAAGATAAGTATCTTTTGACAGCAGCATCTTTAGCATTATGTAATTTGTTCCATACGTCTAACTCCCAAGATACATCAGCCGATAACATAAAATCGGTTAATGGCTCTGGGAATTCCTTACCTGCACTGATTTCAGTATTAGCGTCATTCGCACCTTGGCTTGTATAACGCCCTACTTTTTCAGCACCAGCACCTGCATTCAGATTTACTGACGGCATATACTCACCCCTTCTAGCCATAACTTCGTTGGAAGATATCATAATCTCTTTCATCATTATGTTCAACTCTTGATTATTCACAAGCGCTGAATCTATAAGATTAGTCAAGTATGGATCTGTGAAAAACTCTCTCCAATTCGTCTTCGCTGAATTATTAGTATCCAAAGAGTTAGAAAAATTCTCTGGAACAGACTCATTAGCTTCTCTTTGCTCTACCTTAGGGATAGAGCAAGAAGATAAAAAGAGTAAAATACCTAGTGCTGTAGTAGCTATTGATAATTTAAGTTTATTCATGGTGTCCAATCTCCTCTGATAATGGGCTATCACTTTCATCTTCTATCAATGTCTTACCTTCTATTAATTTTGCAAAGAAAAAGTATAATCCCGGGATAATAATAACCCCGAAAACTGTACCTATAACCATACCACCTAGTGATGAACCACCTATGGTTCTATTTCCAATGGCACCAGCACCGCTTGCCATAACCAATGGAACCAAACCAGCTACGAATGCAAAAGAGGTCATTAGGATAGGTCTAAACCTCACTTTAGCTCCCTCTATGGCTGCATCGATTAAAGTAGCTCCCTGTCTGTGTTTTTGGACAGCAAATTCTACAATTAGTACCGCGTTTTTACCAAGTAATCCGACTAACATTATTAACCCAACTTGGGCATAAATGTCATTGGAAAGCCCCATAATTTTGAGCATTAGAAATGAGCCGAAAATACCTACAGGTAGTGACAATATAACTGCAAATGGTAATAAGAAACTCTCGTATTGGGCAGCAAGTACTAAGTAAACGAAAATCAATACTATCATGAAAATGATAATTGATTCGTTCCCTCTGTTTGATTCATCATAAGATAAACCTTCCCAAGCAATATCATACCCATTTGGAAGTGTCTCTTTTGCTACTTCCTTAATTGTTTCTATTGCCTCGCCAGTTGTAAATCCTTTTGCAGGTAATCCTTGGATTGCCGCAGAATTATACATATTGTACCTTGTAATCTCGTTCGGGCCTTGTGTTTTGACCATTTTCATAAACGCAGAATATGGAACCATTTCACCATGATCATTTCTAACGAAAAGGTTCAGTATATCGGAAGGTAATCTTCTGAATTTTGGATCTGATTGAACGTATACTTTGAAGAACCTACCGAATTTGATAAATCCTTGCTCATAAGTACTACCAATCATTATATTCAGATTCTCCATAGCATCACCTATAGATACACCCTTTTGCATTGCCAATTCATTGTCAATGACAAGCTCATATTGAGGATAGTTAGCTGCGAAGAATGTAAACAATCCAGTTAGTTCTTTACGCTTGCCCAAATCTTCCATAAACTTACGGTTTATCTTATCAAATTCTTGATAATCTGTAGTTGTATTCTTATCTAGCAAACGCATAGAAAAACCACCGGATGAACCGAAACCTGGTATCGCTGGAGGCTCAAATAATTCAACAATTGCACCTAAGTTCTTGGATTTTTCTTCTAATTCTTCCATTATCTCATGTACCGAATGCTCCCTATCAGACCAATCTTTCAAATTGATAAGACAAGTACCAGCATTAGAACCACGACCCTCTGTCATTATCTCGTAACCAGCAAGAGACGTAACCGATTCCACACCATCTATATCCTCACAGATTTTCTGCAATTCCCTTGCTACGGAATTAGTTCGTTCCAATGTAGAACCTGGAGGAGTTTGAATGATTGCATAAATAGTACCTTGATCTTCACCGGGTATGAATCCTGATGGTATTACTCGGTTAGCTATTAGAATCCCTACGGAGAAAATTGCAAGAATACTAAACGTAATCAAACGCTTGTGGGCAATCAATCTTAGCAACCAAACATATTTCTCAGTAACTTTCTCAAATCCATTATTGAATTTGTCGATTACCCATGTAATAGGAGTCTTTTTCTTAGCTACGCCATGAGTATTTTTGAGTAGCATTATACATAATACAGGCGTAAGTGTTAACGACACTATCGCAGATATTATAATAGAACTTGCCATAGTAATAGAGAATTGGCGATAGAAAATACCAACTGGTCCTGTCATAAATGAGATAGGGATAAACACGGAAACCATCACTAGTGTGATAGCTATGATTGCTCCACTTATCTCATCCATTACCTTTCTAGTTGCATCAAAAGCATTCATGTGTTCTTCTGCCATTGTCGTATGGACGGCTTCCACTACGACTATGGCATTATCGACGACTATACCTATTGCCAATACCAGGGCGAATAGCGTAACCAGATTTATCGACAAACCAAACATCTGCATAGCAAAAAAGGCCCCGATTAACGAAACGGGTACTGCGATAATTGGTATTAAAGTTGAACGCCAATCTCCTAAGAATAGGAATACTACAATCGCTACTAGGATAAATGCATCTCTAAGAGTATGCATTACTTGCTCAGTAGAGGCATCTAAGAATTTGGAAACGTCATAACTAATCTTATAGTCAACTCCCGCAGGGAAACTCGCTTCCATTTCTTTTAGTTTAGCTTTTACTTCATTTATTACATCAGATGCATTAGTACCTATGTTCTGTTTTAGAACTATAGATGCAGCCGGGTGGCCATCTAGATTAGAGTAAATATCGAAGAACTCAGAACCTAATTCAGCTTTCGCAATATCTTTTAAGTGAATGCTCTCACCTTCAGCATTTGCTCTGATTATTACATTCTCGTATTCTTTCGCTTCGTTGAATCGCCCCTTGTATGTAAGAACATACTCTAGTGATTGTGCCGATATACCTGAACTCTGCCCTATTCTACCTGGGCGACCGATTATACTTTGTTCTTGTAGTGCTTCCATTACCTCTTCTACAGAGATATTGTACGCTCTCATTCTCTCAGGATTAAGCCAGATACGCATTGCATATTTTCTACTACCTAATATCTGAGATCTAGCTATACCATTAATCCTGTTCAGCTCTGGAATCATGTGCACATCAGCATAGTTATAAAGGAATTTTTCATCCACTTTATTATCTTTGCTATAAAGGTTCACATACATTAACATACTTGGCTGAATTGGAGTAATAATAACCCCTTCTCTTTGCACAAGATCAGGTAATAGTGGCATTACTTGATCTACCCTTGTCTTCACCCTTATCACGGCTGTATTTGGGTCTGTACCTGGTTCAAATATTATTCGGAGAGTTGCTTCACCAGCACTCGTGGCATCTGTTGCCATATATCGCATACCTTGCACACCGTTGATTGCGTTCTCTAGTGTAATCAGAGTTGATTTGACTAGTACATCGGCACTCGCACCGGGGTAAGCTATAAATATATTTACCGTCGTTGGAGCTATTTCTGGGAATTGTGATATTGGTAATTGTTTGATGGCTAGTCCACCAACAAAGATAATTACAATAGAAATCACAATAGCCAATACAGGTCTATGTATTATTTTACTAAACATTCTATTTCCTTTAGATTATATGGGTAAAGTGATTATTCTGCGTATAGTTCTAAACTAGATACAGCTTTTCTTGGCTTCAGAAAATTGAATGCAATTTTTTGGTTTGCCTTTACTTTATTTAATCCCTCTAAAAGAATTTTGTCGTTTTCTGCCAATCCACCCTTTAATATGTATAAATGTGGTAACTCTTCGGCTATTTTTATTTCCCTTGCTTTTAACTTATTGTCTTTACCTACTACATAAACAAACTTTTTCTCTAGAACTTCGAAAGTAGCTTTCTGAGGTATAATCAATGAGTTAGCAAATTGCATTTTTATTTGGATATTCCCAGTCTCGCCATGTCTTAGCAGACCTTTGGGATTAGGGAAAGTCGCTCTGAAAGCAATATTACCAGTTTCATTATTGAAATCAGCTTCTATTACTTTTACGATACCTATGTGATCATATAATTTTTGATTGGCCATTAGTAGCTCTACTTCTAAACTTTTATTTAGTCTTTCTTTGGAAGTGTATTCCAAGTACTCAGCTTCAGGTACGTTGAAGTAAGTCCACATTTCGCTGTTGTCAGACAGGGTAGATAGTAATTCACCTTCATCTAAAAGACTTCCTTCTCTTACTTGGAATCTTCCCATTATACCATCAAATGGAGCTCTAATTTCGGTAAATCCAAGATGAACTTTTGCTAATTGGAGTTCTGCTTGTGCTTTCTCATACTTAGCTTTAGTCAAAGCAAGTTCATTTTTTGATACAATATTACTATCAGCGAGGGACTTTGTGTTCTTATATTCTATATTAGCATAATTAGCTTCAGCTTCTGCTTTTTTCAATTCTGCATTATATAGATTTGGTAATATCTGGAACATAAGTTGTCCTTTTTTCACAGCTTGTCCTTCGTCAACATATATTTTTTGTAAATATCCTCTTTCTAATGCTCTTAACTCTATATGTTGTATTGAATGCACTTGGCAAACATAGTCTTTTATAATAGTAGTATCAGCTTTCATAGGACTTGTTACTACATATTTAGACTTATCTTTGTGATGTTCACTTTCGCTATGAGCTTCTGATTGGCAACTATATAGACTGACAATTGCTAAAGCACCAATAATAAATTTAATTATTTTCATTTTTTTGTTTATCTAATTTGATTAATAAATATACTAATACATACCTTATGAACTATAATTCAAAGGATTTAAAATTTTAAAAGTTGATTGTTAAACGGCATAGGGATAGAACTCCCTAAATAGAAAGTATATTTATAAACGTAACGTTTGGAGGAGTAGATACCTATTTATTTTGAAAGGTATTAGTAAATGTGGGAATTCATTATTAGAACTAATAAGTTGTGTTTTAACTAATTCTAATGTCAGAAGTGGGTTGAATGTAATTTTTAGTTCATTACTTTCCTGTTCTTCTGTTATCTCAATAGCATAAAATTCGGAAACTTTGTGGTCTTTAGAACCTACTCTATAAACTTGGTCATTATTGAAAACATAAAGTGATTTAGAATTAGATTTAGTTTCAGTAATTCCTTTACCTTCAACAGTACCATAACCACCAAATCCAATGAAAATTAGATTGATGAAGGATAGAATAGAAATAGAGAAGTAAATTTTTTTCATAAAGAATTAAACAAATTTATATTTTTTGATATTAAAAACAATCTATATACGGTAATAATAGATAATTGTTATATTGATTATAAAAAAAAGCCTTATAAATCAAAAGAATTTATAAGGCTTTGAGTGATCCCTAGGGGATTTGAACCCCTGTTGCCGCCGTGAAAGGGCGGAGTCCTAACCACTAGACGAAGGGACCATTTTCGTAAAAAATTTGAATACAAAAATAGGGAGTTTTATTTAATTTACAAAACATTATTCAAAAAAACATTGAAATTATTTTACTCCTTATTTTATTAGTATTCATCTAGCCCCCCTAACTCCTATATATAAAGGCTATCACAATTACAGCTCCGAAATTGTACTGTTGTCAAATGATGTGATTTGAAGCCAAATTGAGTATTTAGTCTGTATTTCTTATCGCAAAAACAATCTGAATTGTAACTGTTTATTGATTCGTTTGTCTTATATTTATATATCTACAACAAATTGAAATATATTTAAATGAAAATAAACTTACTTTTTTTTGCAACAGCATTGATTTTAACACTAAGTGTTAAAGATACTTATGCTCAAGGCTGTTCTGACGCAGGACTTTGTTCTTTTAATTTAGCAGAAGCTGATTCTGCCACATCTATCGAACCCAGGTTTACTTTTGGATTAAGTAACACAACGGGAGTTGGTGATGAATCTGTTTTGATAAACTCAACGGGTGTGGAATTCGGGGTTAAATATTCTGATTTTGGCTTCATAGCTAAAATACCATTTACTTTTACAACAGGTACATTAGGACAAACGAATGGTTTTGGAGATCTGACTATGTTAGTAAGTTCAAAACTGTATTCTACAGAAGACTTCGGTTTATCTATTCTAGGTGGTGTGAAAATAGCAACTAACAATGCTAATTTACTAAATGAAGATAACAGATCGCTACCTATGGTATATCAGACCAGCAATGGAACTAATGATGTACTATTTTTATTGGCAGCAAATATAGACAATTGGGTAATATCTACTGGTGTACAAATACCTCTTAATAGGAACGAAAATTCATTTGAGGATAGAAGTGCTCTGTATGACCCAGGTCCCAATCCTTCCCAATATTTTCTGGAATGGCAGAACTATCAATCCTCTAGGAATTTCAAAAGAGGGAATGATGTGATGCTAAAAATAGAAAAATACTTTATAATTAAAGATGATTTAAAATTCATGGCGGGAGTACTTCCTGTTTATAGATTATCAGAGTCTATCTATGAGAACAGTTCAGGAGAAGACATAACAATAATGAATACTGATGGTCTGACACTTAATATAATAGCAGGGCTGAATTATAAGGTAACGAAAAAACATACATTCGGACTTAATTTTGGTTTTCCTGTTGTCACTCGCGAAATCAGAGCTGATGGTCTGACTAGAGCCTTGGTTGTAAGTGCTGACTTTAAGTTTGAGCTGTGAGTTTAATTTCTTCGAATCTCTACACTTTTACAAATAGATGAATTATCCGAAGCCCCCTTTTCTAAGCATGTTATTGGGGGCAAGTCAATTAGAATCTATTTTTTATTCTAAACCTTAAACCACTATCTTCTTTTTCTTCCGAGGTTTTATCTCGGCAATCATGTGAGACTCAATATACTCAACGATCTTACCAGCTATATCAACACCTGTTGCTTTTTCTATACCTTGCAAACCGGGTGATGAGTTCACTTCTAGTATTAGTGGGCCTCGTGAAGATTGGAGTAAATCTACACCAGCAATTGATAACCCCATAGATTCGGCAGCTTTTAGTGCCGCTCTTTTCTCTTTAGATGTTAGCTTTATAACCTCTGCTGTTCCACCACGGTGAATATTAGAACGGAAATCACCATCGGCACCAGTTCTTTTCATTGAACCAACTATTTTACCATCTACAATGAATACTCTGATGTCCGAGCCACCAGCTTCTTTGATAAATTCTTGGATCAGAATACTTGTTTTCAGACCAGAGAAGGCTTCTATTACAGATTTTGCTGCCTTACGAGTTTCAGTTAAAACTACACCAAGGCCTTGAGTCCCTTCCAATAGTTTGATAATAACTGGCATACCGCCAATTTGTTTTAGTAGTACTTCAGCATCTTCATTTTTTGGGTGCTTTGCGAAAACAGTTTTGGGTACTCCCAAATCCTCTCTAGCCATTATTTGCAAACTTCGTAATTTGTCTCTCGAACGAACAATAGCTTGTGATTCTATAGCACAAAATACTTTCATTAACTCAAATTGGCGAACTACAGCAGTACCATACATAGTAACGGAAGCTCCTATTCTTGGGATTACGGCACCAACATTAGTAATTGGCTCACCATTATAATACACCATAGGATTTCCCTTTTCCATTAGTAGTGAGCATTTTGTATGATTGACAACTTGGGCTTCGTACCCACGTTGTTCTATTGCTTCTACCAATCTTTTGGTGGAATAGAGATGCTTGTTAGCAGATAGTACGACTATTTTTTTCATTGGCTTGATATTATAAATTTGTTGGAAACATCGATTAAAAATTTCTTTTTTAGGAACTTGGTACCTAGTAAGATAGGGTATTTCATATCTTTTCGGTCGGTTAATGTGAATTCAATTCGGTATATTTTCTTACCTAATTTCATCCTAGTTTGAATAGAATACCTTTTCTGTGTAAATCCATTTGAGCTTTTTACTCTTTTTATCTTGTAGAGAGGTAATTTTATATCATTATCTTCGTAAGAAGGATGCGATTTATCCAACATCCGAAATATGACATAATACTTATCATCTATTTTTACTTTTTTTATATTTTGAGCATGTAGTGCAGATGTAGAAGCACCTGAGTCAATTTTAGAATCCAAGTCTAGGAATCCCAAATCAACTAAATTTACTTTCTCTATTCTGCCTATAGTTTGCATCAGCTTAGTTATTACCTGCTTTTAGTATTTCCGCTCTTTCAGCGATTATCAGATTTTCAATAATATTTGTCAAATTTCCTTCAACTATTTCCTTTAAACTATAATTTTTTGCGTCCCCTTCCAAACGGTGATCTGTAACTCTATTTTGAGGATAGTTGTAAGTACGGATTTTAGCTGATCTATCACCAGTTGAAACCATCGTTTTTCTTTGCAATGCAATTTCGGCGTTTTGTCTTTGAACTTCACGCTCGTAAATTCTAGCTTTTAGTACTTTAAGTGCTCTTGCATGGTTCTTGATTTGAGAACGCTCATCTTGGCATTCCACAACTATACCAGTAGGTATGTGGGTTAGCCTTACAGCAGATTCAGTCTTGTTGACGTGCTGACCACCTGCTCCAGAAGCACGGTATGTATCTTTCTTTATATCTTTGTCGAGAACTTCTACGTCTAGGTCATCAGCTTCTGGTAGTACTACTACTGATGCTGCTGATGTATGCAATCTTCCTTGCGATTCTGTCTCTGGTACACGTTGCACACGGTGTACACCACTCTCGTATTTCAAAGTACCATAAGCATCTTCGGCAGTTACTTCCATTATAACCTCTTTGAAACCGCCTTTCTCACCATTGTTGATGTTCATTATATCATATTTGAATCCACGTAGTTCAAAATACCTCTCATACATACGATACAAATCACCAGCGAAAATAGCAGCTTCGTCTCCCCCTGCGCCTGAGCGAATCTCAACGATACAGTTCTTATTATCATCAGGGTCTTTCGGGATTAGTAAGACTTTAAGGTCCTCTTCTAATTCATCACGAGTTTCTTTTAGTGACTCATTATCTTCGTATGCTAATTCTTTTAGGTCTGGATCAACAGTTTTGTCATTGATTAGCTCATCGTTTTGCTTTATATCGCCTAGAGTTTTCAGGTACTTTTTACCCGCTTCTACTATAGGGAGAAGGTTCTTATGTTCGGTTGTTATCTTTCTGTATTTGGCTTGGTCGTTAACTAAGTCAGGGTTCATTAGCTCCTTATTGACCTCTTCGTACCTAAGTAAAATCGACTTTATCTTTTCGTTCATTATATTTCCGTTTTATATTTCTTTTACAAAATTAAATATAATTAGCATCGTTTCAATAAAAAACATCTAATCATTTGGATATTATGTATTTAATTATTAGTTTAGAATTATGCAAATAGGTAATAACATACAAGATAATTACTATTCAACTCCATTGCCAAATGAGAGAGCGAATAGCAATGCACCAAAACCTGAAGAAAAAGCCGTAGTCGAAGCTCCAAAAACGGAAGCTAGAGAGGGCTCAAAAGGTCTTCAGAAAGAGGTTGTTTCTATTACTTCGCTTAACCAAACTCAACTCTCTAACAAAGAAACTGCACAAAAGCAGCTTAAAAATGGTTACTTAGATATTACTATCTAAATCATTACTTCTACTTACTATATCAATTATAAAACTCAACATTCTTTATTTTCCAATCATTTATTGGTAAATTCGTATTACTCTTTTTAATTAATAAACTAATAAGAATAAATATGAAATTCGTATCGTTTTTAAATTCAGACAACCAAGAAAGATTAGGCCTTTACATAAATGGCAAAGTAGCTGATTTGCAAAAATCTGGCTCTCAATTAGGCATTACTGTCCCTAGTGATATACTATCTCTAATGCGTGGTGGTGACGAAGCGCTTAATAATGCTCGCGAAATCGAAAAACAATTATTAGCTAAAGACTTCACTGCTGAAACACCAGCTAAAATGTTAGCTCCTGTGCCACATCCTACTTCTTGTCGTGATGGTTATGCATTCAGACAGCACGTTGCATCTGCTCGTAAGAACCGTGGTGTAGATATGATTCCAGAATTCGATGAATTCCCAATCTTCTATTTCACTAATCACAATGCAGTAATGGGCGAGGGTGACGTTCCTGTTGAATTAGACCACTTACACAAATTAGATTTTGAATTAGAAATAGCTGCAGTAGTTGGTAAATACGGTAAAAACGTAACCGCTGAAGAAGCTGATGACTATATATTCGGCTATATTATAATGAATGACCTATCAGCTAGATTACTACAAATGGAAGAAATGAAGCTAAACTTAGGCCCAGCAAAAGGTAAAGATTTCGCAACAGTAATCGGCCCATGGTTAGTAACTCCTGATGAGTTGGAAGAATATAAAATCTCGACTCCAAAAGGAAATATATACAAGCTATCAATGAAAGCATTCCACAATGGGACACAAGTTTCTCAAGGGAACACTAAAGACATTACTTACACATTCGCAGAGATACTAGAAAGAGTATCTTACGGAGTAGAAATACAACCCGGTGAAGTTATTGGTTCTGGTACAGTTGGAACTGGCTGCTATTTGGAGCTGAATGGAACTTGGGCGAACGAGGCTAAAGCTAAGGGCGAAGAGTTCACACCTATCTGGTTAAAAGATGGCGATGAAATGACATTAGAAATAACTGGACTAGGAACATTGAAAAATAAAATAGTATTGTCAAACAATGACTATTCTATATTAGCTAAAAAGAGAAAAGTATAATGTACTCAGTAGAGCCAAAAGATTTAGAACTTAGAAAAAGGCACGGCTTCCTATTAGGTGGTATTGCCCCTAGACCAATTGCCTTCGTATCTACAATTAGTAAAGATGGTGTCAATAATTTGGCACCTTTCTCTTTTTTCAATGCCTTTGGAGCTAATCCTCCGACTATTGCATTCTCTCCTGCTCGTCGTGGCAGAGACAATACTACTAAAGACACTTATCAGAATCTATTAGATACTGGAGAATGTGTCGTTCACGCCGTTACTTTCGATATAGTAGAGCAGATGAACCTAGCATCTAGCGAATTTGATGCAGATATAGATGAGTTCGTAAAAGCTGGGTTTACTCCATTAGACTCACATTTAGTTAAGCCAAAGAGAGTTAAAGAATCTCCATTCCAAATGGAGTGCAAGCTAATAGATATGGTGAAAATGGGTGATGGCGCTGGCTCAGGAAACTTCGCAATCTGTGAAGTTATCAAATATCACATAAGCGAAGATATAATGACAGATGGGCATATAGATCCTTACAAAATTGATTTGGTCGGAAGAAACGGTGGTAACTATTATACTCGTGCGAACGGTGATGCACTTTTTGAATTAGCAAAGCCGGGATTGACATTAGGTATGGGGTATGATAAATTACCAGACTACATAAAAAAATCTGATTTCTATACTGCTAATGATTTGGGTAAAATCGCAGGTCAACATGAATTACCCACTATAGAAGATGTTAGAAAAAGATACGAGCAAATAGAGCTGATAGATGCGGAGCCAGAAATGTTCGACAGACACGCCAGACTCGGCGACTATGAGTTTCTGCTAACTATTGCTCTCTCTTTACATAAGAAAGGCGATAGCAGAAAAATATTCTTCGAGCGAGTTGCAAAAGTAGCACTCGACTTCGAAGATATAGACTTTGCACTCGACGCAGTTGTTTATACTGGAAATGTTTTTTAGAATAAGACAAACGAAATTTGAAATGAGACTGCCTTGAATAAAGGCAGTCTTTTTTTTTGAGTTATAACGAAATTCTTTAAATTGCTATTTGAATCAGTTCTCTAAAAACTTAATTATAACGATAAAATTTGGACTTAATGGATTATGGATTTACAAACAAGTGAAAATAAATTAGATTTGAATGTAAGAATAAGAAAATCAGAAGATGACTTTAAAAATAATAGAACTATTAGTAATGAAGATTTAGTTAGTAAATACAATGAATTTAATTCAAATCCAGATTTAAGATCAAAACCAAAAAAAAAGAACAAGAGCTATTGATAAATGAAGTTTGCTATACTCATATTTTTTCTCATTTTTTTGAATCTGAACGCAATACCAACAGGTACAATTAAAGGGGAAATATATTACTCTAATTCAAAACTACCTGTTCGTTATGGCACAATTGAAATCAAAAGTTTAAAAAAAGGATCTTATATTGATTCGATTGGTAATTTCGAAATCAAAAATATAGAAGCAGGAGTTTATGATTTAAAGCTACATGTAAATTACTTTGACGATTCAACTTTAAATAACATTAGAGTTAACAGTGATTCAGTTACAGACTTGAAAATAAGCTTCGTTTCGAATTGTCAATATAGCAGGTCTGATTCTATTTGCCCAGTATGTAAGAAAATCGATAAAGTAATACCCATTGTTTATGGTTTGATTGTTTTTGAAAATGATAAGACCGATACAACTGATAATTCTGGTTCCATAATTGAAGAAGAACAATCATTTAAAATGGGGGGATGTAACGTTACTGGTTGTGATCCTTTTTGGTATTGTAGAAGAGATAGTATTAGTTTTTAACTAACTTCCCTACTTCTTCATTGAAATTCTTTCGATTGATTCCCATAGTTTCTTCTAATACTTCGAAATATTTTTCATTAGTTTGATTTCTACCGATACTTAGTAATTTCATTACTTTAGTGAAATCACCATCTTTGTAAAGCTCTTTTACTATGAAAGCATTAATTATATAATCCATATTCAATGGCTTGTATTGCTCATCACCTATGTCTAATCTATCTTCATATAGTTTCAACCAATCGGGGTTATTATTATTCTTCACATAATCAGAAAATCGCCTTTTTATATCTTCCCAACTATATCCCCAACTCCCTCCGAATAGGAACGCACATCCTTCATCAATTGGTTTGTAAGTATCGTTGGGAGCAAGCACTGCTCGCAATCGGCTATGCCAATGGTCATGCGGGTCGAATTTGATTACTTCCGAGGCAAGTAAACCATTTACAATGAGCGTTGTGTCTCGCTCAACTGCCATTGTTGTATTGTAATTAACACCACTATAATCTGATTTGTAATCGACTCCTACTAGCTTCAAAACTTCATTGAAATTACTTGCACAATATAGAATTGTTGGCTTTTCCTCTACGCCTAATATTCTATCATATTTATTAGTATAATCAACATAATCTTTGGCAATTGATAAGTCAAAACTTGGTTTATGAAAAATAGTCATAAGCCCTTTTTCTGCTTTTGACCAAGCTGATGTGTTGAATTTTAGTGGTGAATGAAAATGAAATTCATTACCCACCTCAGTTGCAATTAAAGAGATAGTTGCCTTTAGTAGTGGGTTAGACTCTCTAATTCCCAAATATGAGAACTGTACTATATACTGCTTTTCATTAAGCTTTACTAAGCTGCTCAAGTAACATTTATAAAAGTTATCATCTTTATATTTAGAACTTTTCTCAATTCCTTTTATTTCATCTAGTAATAAAGATGTTTCTAGTAAATAATCCTGATTAACAAGAGTGTTCGAGTTGTTTGGGGCTTCTTTCTGCTTTAGAAATGATTCTAGTGAATTCAATAGCTTATCTGCGACAACGCTATCTTGGGGTAATCTGATAAACTCTGGAATTATTATGCTTCTTTCTAAAGCATTAAGCTGAAAAACAGAGAAAAGTAAAGTAGTAAAAGTAAGTACCAAAATAGTAGATTTCATGTCAATAATATGCCTATGATTATTAAAGTATTGACATAATACGTGACACCTAAAAATAAAGTTCAGAATCCTTATTAAGAGATATGAATAATCTACTATACAAATGTCTTAATGTTCTTCAGACAGTCTGTTTTTATTGAAAACAATATATACTAAGAAAATAATTATAATGATGATAAATGCGATTATTACTGAAAACCAGAATAGGTTTGCTCCACTTGATAACCAGCTTTTCATCTCTTCGAAAACAAGGTTAAGATTCAGTGCTACGATTATAAGAGTGAAGAACCAACCAAGTACTTTTGTTCGATTCTTAATAACGAAATCACCCATTAGCTTTTTATTACTAACGAAATGCAGAAGAGGAATCACTGCAAATCCCAACTGAAGACTAAGTATCACCTGACTTAGTATAAGTAATTCACCTGTCATTCCTTCACCAAATACTGATATGACTATAATTGCAGGAATAACCGCTAGAAGCCTAGTTATCAAACGGCGTAACCACGGTTTCAATCTGATATTCAAGTAACCTTCCATAACTACTTGTCCAGCCATTGTTCCAGTTATAGTTGAGCTTTGACCTGCGGCAATTAGAGCAACTGCAAAAAGTATTCTTGCCCAACTAGTACCTAATAATGGCTCGAGGTATTTGTATGCCTCTTGAATCTCTGAAACTTGGAAGTAGCCATTACTATGGAATGCCGCAGCTGCAAGTATAAGTATCCCAGCATTCACGAATAGCGCCAAATTCAGAGCAATTCCAGTATCGATTATATTAGCTTTTATTGCTTCTTTGATGGACTTTTTATCACTACCTATTTTTCGAGATTGTACGATTGCACTATGAAGGTACAAATTATGAGGCATCACAGTTGCACCGATAATTCCTATTGCTATGTAAAGGGCATTGCTATCTGGAATAGTCGGCTTCAATCCTGAAAATATACCAGCAATATCTGGTTTAGAATATATCATCTCGAATACAAAACAAATGCCGATTACTCCTACTAACGCTATTATAAATGCCTCGAATTTCCTAGCACCAGCTTTTTGTAACATCAAAATTAATAAAGTATCTAGTACAGATATAGATATTCCGTATAATAGTGGGATTCCGAAAAGTAGATTTAGACCAATTGCCATGCCTAGTACTTCTGCCAAATCTGTTGCTGCTATTGCTATTTCGGCGAGTATATAGAGAGTAAAATTTGTGTATTTCCCATAATGCTTGCGACATTGTTGAGCCAAATCAAGTTGTGTGACTATACCCAACTTTACACAAAAACTCTGGAAGAGTAGGGCGATTAGATTCGATAGAACTAGAACCCAAATAAGCTGATAACCGTATTGGCTTCCACCGGCTATATCAGTTGCCCAATTACCCGGATCCATATAACCGACGCTAATCAGATATGCAGGCCCTAAAAATTTGAGAAGTCTATATCCAAATTTCGGATGTGAACTTAACTCAACGGTTCGTCTTTCGTCCATTAGAAAGTATTCGATACTTGTAAAATTTCAATTATACAAACTTAATAATAATTGTTAGGCATACAAAACATTTTTGTTATGTTCGCCGAATCTCTTGATTTTACTGGTTATAGATTTATTTACAACTTCCCAATAGCTTATTCAATAGAAATTCGTATATTAGAAGATATACAAACTTTAAATAATGGGAGTTGAAAAATTAAAATTGTAAAAATATATAGAATATTAGCTCTGATTATTTTGAGCCCCTTTTTTTACAGTTGTTCAAGTTTTGATCTTAAACAAAGATTTTTAACAGAGGGTGTATCTAAAGATATATGGCAGGAGTATATATATGAGACAAGTACAAATACCTTTTTTGTAGTTCCAAACAAAGACTATAAATTCAAAATTTCAGTTTCTTCATCAGGTAAAATATTAACTTTTGGATTAGCTTATTTACCTATCATACCTCTATATGATTTTTTAGATTTAGGAAGAAAAGATAGAATATGGATAGGAATCGAATCAGATTTGAATATCAATAATCTAACAGAGTTTTTTAACATTAATTTTAATGGTAGAGAAGTTAATTACAAGGGAAATAAACATTTGAGCAAAGATAATTTATACTATTATTCATTTGTATTTGAAGTTGATAATACTTACATCAATGAGATTGAATTAAGTTTTAATAAAATAGATATAAATAACGAAATAATAGTAATCCCCAATTTAATTCTCTCTAAAAATCACGTGATAAGATACAGAAATCATCGATTCGCTCATTGAAGTCACACCACAAATCAAACCGCACTTGTAGTACGACCTAAAGTGACTAGACTCTTCACTTTACTAATGATACACAAATTACCTTTTCAGCTGTATTTGTATTCCACTCGAAACTCCTTTGTAGCTAACCTTTAGAAAATAAGTGCCATTAGCGAAATCGCTCAAATCAAATTGGTTTACACCTATTCTTGGCGCTTTTACTAATACTATATTTCCGATCATATCTATAATCTGAAGATTATCAAATTCTTCTTCTAGCTCTATAGTAAATGGACCATCTGTAGGATTTGGGTATACTTTTATAAGATCTGAAATATTATTTTCATCAGTAGTATTCTTACTGTTTGAAACATCTCGTCCATCAATTAAAACTACAGTTTTATTATCTTTATCATCTCTTATATTAAAAGTTATGCTATTAGTTGAAAAGCTAGTAGAATTAATATTAGAATCTATGTTATCTGGTTCACTTTTATAAATTGACTTAGTTGATTTAGTACGTCTAGATATAGAATTGTTAGAACCCCATCCACGACCTTGTATCTCAGAAGAATTAAAAGTAGTAACAGAGCCGATTTCATAAGCATCAACTATTCTTTCATATCCAAAACAACAACCCATAATAATGCATTCAAATTCATCTAATTTATAAGATTTTCTAAGTGTATCCCCATATTCAATATTTACTGTATCAAGAATAGGGCTGTATCCAGCATAAGTGATCTTAATAGTATAATTACCCTGAAACAAATTTGGAACTGTACCAACACCATTTGCTTTGATATAAGCTCCTTTTGTTGTTCCTACTAGAAATAAAGATGCACCAATTGTAGGATTTCCATTCTCATCCATCACAGTAGCTTCGAATGTGCCAGCCGGTCTACCGAAGCAAGAGTTACCAACATTAACAACTCCAGATGCTTGTGTGATAAGAGAAGCGATACCAGTACTACGTTCTTTAGTATTATTACTATCAGAATCATCATTTGAGTACATTGGTAGAGTTACTAATAGTAATAAAATTGCCAGTAGGTTTACTTGCTTTTTCATCTTGTCCTCCTTTGTGGTTATATTCGCATTAAGATATAGACACATCTAAAGTCAGGTTGGTTACAAAGTAGATGTGTTTATATGCATATTATGTTTTCGTTTGAAGTTTAACTTTAACACCCCGTCAGCCACGCTGCACGTGTCTGCCACCCCTCTTTCGCTATGCTTAAAGAGGGGGATTTCTTGATCTCTTAGTAATGTTCCCTTTTTTTATCAATGATCCTGTAGTAAATATACTGAAGAAGAACTCATGATGGTAAATGATTGATAAGGACGTACTCGAATATTAGTATACTTGTCAAGAGGGAAATAACTTGATGTATCATTTTTCTCGGTAGTTACTGTTACTTTAATGGAGTCTTGAAAAGTTAAGAAATATTCAGTTCCTTTTACTACATTAGCAGGGGTTACTTTATTTAGAGATATTTCATTTTTGTTTACATTCTCGAAGTATAATTGATTCTGTTCATAGATTTCAATCATATAATAATAATAGTCTTCAGTAAAAAAAGTCTCATGATTTACTTTTACAAGTTTTATTGGACTAAATATAAAAAATATTAGACAACTTATTATTAGTACTAATACGCTTTTTATTATTTTTAAATTAAATTTCATTCAATAATTACTTTCCAGTTAAAGTCCATAATAATTTTCTAAGGTTCTATTTACTTCTGTAATTTTGATTTTATCCAAATTTCGTTGTATTTCTTTATAATTGAACACCCCTTCCTGCTTCGCAGTCCACCCTTCTTTCGCTTTGCTTAAAGAGGGGATTTATCAGCTCAAATCGCCCCAATAGTCGCGGTCTAGACTTCGGTACTGGATTGCTTCGCTTATATGTAAAGAGTTTATATTTGCGTCTCCTGCTAGATCGGCGATAGTCCTAGAGACTTTTAGTATTCTATCATAGGCACGAGCGGAAAGCCCCAATCGCTCCATTGCTGTTTGGAGGAGTGATTGCGATGCAGCATCTAGTTTGCAATGTTCACGGATTAGCTTGCTACCTATGTCCGCATTCTTATATACATCTTTCTGCCCCTCATACCGAGCTGATTGCACTTGTCTGGCTCTTATCACTCTCTCACGAATTGCTTCGGAAGGTTCACCTTTTCTCTCAGAGGCTAGCTCTTTATAGTTGACAGCAGGTACATCTACGTGTATGTCTATTCTATCTAGCAATGGTCCAGATATTTTGCTAAGGTATCGCTTTATTTGTTGCGAAGTAGAGCTTGATTTATCTATGGACTCGCCGTCTGGTGTTGGGTTCATAGAGCAAACTAGCATAAAGTTTGCTGGGTAATCTATAGTCATCTTGGTACGCGAGATAGTAACTTGCTTGTCTTCTAGTGGTTGTCGCATTACCTCGAGTACATCACGCTTGAATTCTGGTAGTTCATCTAAGAAAAGTACCCCGTGATGAGCTAGTGAAATCTCACCCGGTCTGATATTAGACACTCCTCCCCCGACTAATGCCGCATTCGATATAGTATGGTGCGGAGAGCGGAATGGACGAGTAGTTATCAATGCTCTTTCTTTACTTAGCATTCCAGATACGGAATGAATCTTAGTAGTTTCCAATGCCTCATCCAATGTTAATGGAGGCATAATACTAGGTAATCTCTTAGCTATCATGGTCTTCCCACTACCCGGAGGGCCAATCATAAGTAGGTTGTGACCACCAGCTGCGGCTACTTCCATCGCGCGTTTTACATTTTCTTGACCTTTTACATCGTTGATATCAAGCATAGATATGCTTTGGTCAAATTCGAATATTTTCTTCAAATCTACTTTTCGTGGCTCTATAACTAACTTGCCTTGTAGGTATTGCACAGCTTCTCGCAAATCTTTTATTGGGATTACTTCTATCCCCTCGACCATAGCGGCTTCGTCTGCATTTTCTTCTGGTAATAGTATTTGTTTGAATCCTGATTCTTTTGCTTTTATTGCAATAGACAATGTACCATGAACTGCTCGCAAAGTACCTTCCAGAGCTAGCTCACCGAGTATCATCTTATCTTTCAGATTCTCTTGGTCTATGACTTTTGTAGATGCGAGTATGCCGAGTGCTATTGGCAAATCGAAAGCACTACCATCTTTTCTAACATCAGCTGGTGCTAGATTGATAGTTATTTTTTTCAGTGGGAATAGGTAATCGGAGTTCTTTATTGCCGCAGATACTCTTTCGCTCGATTCTTTGACCGAGGAGCTGGGCAATCCGACTATGGTGATTTTTGGCAATTGGGAATCCAAATGACATTCTATCTCCACTAGAAACGCATTTATACCTAAAACTGATGCAGAAAATAATTGTGAGTACATATATTTTGTTATATTCGATTTCTAAGAATGGTTAATATAATAATATATTTTCAAACCGAAATAATAAATTTGATAAGTATGATTACAATACGCGAATTTGTCCAAAATAATGAAAGATTCATAATAGCTCACAGAGGTGCATCTGGGACTATGATAGAGAACACTATGCCTGCTTTCCAAAAAGCTGTTGACAATGGCGCAAAGATGCTAGAAGTGGACATACAAGTCTCGATGGATAAAATCCCGTTTGCATATCACGATGCTAATCTGAAAAGAATTAATCTTGATCAGGATACTTCTAAGTTGTCATCCAATGAAATTTCTGAGATTAATCTGAATACAGAGGGTGAAGAAAAAGTATATATACCAAAGTTAGAAGAAGTACTGAGATTCAGTAAGCATAATGAAGTCTATCTAATAATAGAAATAAAGACAAATGACGATTGTACATTCGATTCCGAAAATGTGGATGTAATTCTCGATGCTGTAAAATCATTCGGTTACTTAGAGAACTGCCTATTCGCATCATTTTGCGTGGGAGTAGTGCAGTATATTCGTTCTAAAGATGAAGATTATAATATAGCCTCAATTGCAATGCCTGATAGCACTCCGAAGAAATTACATGCCGAGACGCAATGCGATGTTTATATATGCTCTATCGAACAGCTAAACGAAGCAGTGGTCAATGAGTGTGATGAGTTGGGTGTCTATCTGGGAGTTTACTCAGCGGATAATGAAGAGCAGTTGGATACTATATTAAAATTCGGGATAAATGCTATAGTAACAAATTACCCCGAACGAATTTCTAAATTACTTGCTACCCGGAATAATAGTTAAGCTAATAATTTCATCGCCTCTTTTTACATCAATTTTATATTTCAAACCTGCTTTCAAATCAGCTAGCACATTTGTGTAATCATATATATTCTTGATAGATTTATCACCTAGGTGAACGATAATATCATCAGCCTGTAGACCAGCTTCGTCTGCTGGGCCACCACTACGCACACCCGTAAGCTTTACTCCCTCTACTTCGGCTACGTAATCGGGAATAGTACCAAGATATACGGCGAATCCACGTACATTAGTTTGTGCAGCCATTTCTACTTTCTTATAAGTTATATCAGTTTTATCAGATAGTATTTCGTCGATTATCTTAGTAGAAAACTTTGCTATTTTTTCCATACCATCTATATTCAGATTCTCAAAATCATCACTTGGGCGGTGGTAATTGTCATGAAGATTAGTGAAAAACGCAATTACTGGAACACCTTTTTTATAGAATGATGTAGCGTCAGTCGGTAAATATGGGTCATCAGAAACACCGATATTGAAACCAGCAATTATGTTTTTCTTTTCTATTAATTTCCTCCAATTCTCAGCACTACCAGCACCCTGCATAGATAGTTTATTATCTTTCAGCATACCAACCATATCATAATTGAGGTATGAATGGAATTTTAATCCCTTTTCCTCAGCTTGATCTACGAATTCAGAAGAGCCAAGTAAACCTAGTTCTTCACCAGACCAAAATGCAAATACAAGATTCTTTTTAATAGCTTTTGGATTATCTTTTTTCAGTTGAGCATAATACTCAGCTAGCTCCATCACTACGGTAGTACCAGAGGCATTATCATCTGCTCCATTATGTATATTATGTATAGCATCGCCATCAGCTAATGAACCCCCTTCCCCATAACCAAGGTGGTCATAGTGTCCACCAATAACTACATATTCATCAGAATTATCAGCATAGACAACCCCAATTATATTATTGTCCGTTGATCTTACTTTCTCAACAGAATAGTTACCTTCTATTTGTATCTTTGGGTCGAATGAACTTTTTTCATGTGGATTATAATTATCGACTTTATCTTTGATTTTGGTGAAATCTGTGTCTAGTAATTTACCAGCGGCAGCTTCAGTTATTTCTGATAAGAACATTCCAGATTTGATATTCATACGAACATCATTCGGTTTAGTGATTTTTGCTCTTTCGGAGATGAAGATGATACCAATTGCACCAAGTTCACGAGCAGTTAGGGTCTTGTACATACGTGAAGAATAGCGCGTTAATGCTTTTTGTTGCTCCTCATCGAGATTAGAAGGCATATCGTCAAGCACCATTAAAAACTTACCATCTACATCTAAGTCAGCATAAGAATTCATCTTAAATTCAGAATCATCAGATGTTTTAATTCCGAATCCAGCGAAGATTAGATTACCACCGAAATTACCATTATCAGTTGATGCTAGAGGCATGAAGTCTGAACCGACTTCAATCCTGTTCTCTTTACCAGAAGTACTAATAGTATATAGATAATTGTCAGTTTTCGAAATATCAATATCTGAGGTATAGTCAAAAGGGACGCGAAGATCGTTGAATCCCTTTAGCGGCTTTAATTCAAATTGTTTCAAATCTGAAACTATAAAATCGGCAGCTAACCGAATACCCTCACTACCAGTGAATCTTCCTTCAAGTTCATCGCTACTCAAGTACTTTACTTTTGCTTCTAGTTCATCTAATTTGATTGCACCAGTATTAATTACTTTTTTTTTGTTTTCTCTTTTTGGAGCATTTTTCAAGGCTTCGAGAGCAGCTTTGTGATTCCAATTAGCCATGAATAGCTGTGCTTTACCATTTGTAGTTCTGCCGCTAGTCCATACTAGTTTATCACCATCTGGGTGAAACACAGGTAATCCGTCGAATCCATCGGTGGTTGTAACTCTGACCGGTTCTTTCTCACCCAATTTATCTACTAGGAAAACCTCGAAATTACCATACCCGTATTTGTTAGATGCAAAAGCTATATACTCACCACTTGGATGGAAATAAGGAGCCCATGACATAGATTCGAAACTAGTTATTTGTCTTAGGTCTGAACCATCCAAATTCATAGTGTAAACATCAGCTTGGTGACCATCTGGAGTGAATCTTCTCCAAATAACTTTCTTACCATCTGGTGAGAAAAATGGACCACCATCATAACCGGGGTTATCAGTTAATCGCTTTACATTGCTACCATCAGCGTCCATTATATATAATTCACAGAAGTAAGATGGGTCGAATTCTAATTGCTTTTGTTCTTTATCATTTAATTTTCTGCTGTAAGCATCTCGATTAGAAGCGAATAATATCTTCTTGCCGTCTGGTGAGTAAGAACCTTCCGCATCATACCCTTTCGCTTTGGTTAACTGTTTTGGGTTTTTGCCATCAAAATCAGCAGAGAATATGTCCATTGTTTCGTCATAGTCCCAAGCGTATCTACGCTTTGTGCTAGAAGCACGTAAGTCGAATTCTTCTTTTTGTTTTGATTTTGCTTTTGGGTCTAGATGAGTAGAGCTATAAAGAACTTTGCCTTTATTATCTTTTTGGATGAAAGAACAAGTGGTCTTCCCAGTTCCGTTCGATATTTGATTTATATCACCAGTCTCAAAATCTAGCATAAAGATTTGATAAAATGGATTGTCGTCTATTCTCTCACTTTGGAATATTAGGTATCTACCGTCTTGTGAGAAATACCCTTCTCCTGAGCGTGCACCTTCGAATATTAGTTGCCTAGGATTAGTCAGGAAATCTGACTCTTTTGCCTCTTCTTTGGCAGTTAAACTAATTGTAAAAAGTGCTAGTAAAGCAATTCTAATTATGTATTTCATATCTTTTCTCAATAATGTCAATTCGTTTCTTACTAAACTATCAAATAATACTTTTATTATAAACCACATCGGGTACACACAACAAAATTTAATACATTTCACTCTTTTTATAGACAATCAAATAGATACCCACACATAGAACACAGAAATAGGATTGAAATAGTCTTAGTTAAATAGCTTTTTTATGTTTGTCATTATAATTTAAACAACAAATAGAAATAGTAATAGGAAAGTACAATGAAGAGAGTAATTTTACTAATAACGACAATGAGTCTATTTTTTATCTCATGCAGCGATGATAGTACTACTAATCCGGACACAAAAGACTTATCAGTTTACAGTTTTGACAACGTAGATTATTCAGGTCAAACAACAAGATTGGAAATGATAAAAGAAATGGATGCCGTTATACAAGAAGCAAAAGCAAATGGTACAGCTATTGACATAGAGAAACTTAATGCAATGCTAAAAAATGAGGGTAATCCATTCACATCAGCTGAATTGAATGAAAGCGGCAAAGATATTTACTCAAAAATTGACCCTAGTAGAGTTATATTTATTACGAATCTGATTACAGATATGGGGCGAATTAACACTACTACTAAAGCTAAA
Organism: Ignavibacteriae bacterium HGW-Ignavibacteriae-4; assembly: GCA_002839765.1. GTDB lineage: Bacteria > Bacteroidota > Ignavibacteria > Kapaibacteriales > UBA2268 > PGYR01. The sequence goes on along the minus strand of PGYR01000002.1, from coordinate 86,928 downwards.
TCAGGTGAAGGTGGACTAGTAACTTCTGCCGATGGAACAAAATCTTACATAGTAAACTCAAAGGGATGGGATTATGGAGAATTTTTGGAAAAGTGCTTAATGGGTGCGTTGATGCTTCACCAAGTCGTTGGTTATACAAGTGAAGATAAAATCGGTGCGTCTGTTGATAATACGACTGTAATAGAAGGCGAAGGTACAGCGATGCAACACCACTGGGACGAGGCTTTCGGTTATTTCGGTGCAACTAAAAAATTTCCAAAAGAAATAGAAGGTATCAGCTTTGTTGCCAAATATGCAAATGGAAGAGATGCTTTAGTTGGGTTGAATGATATGCTTATGAAAAATGGATATTTAAAAGGACGAATTGCTATTAACAACAATGACGACGAAGCTAAGTGGGAAGCTGTAAAAGAAATTAGAAAAGGCTGGGAACTAACTTTCGTAACTACCGCTATTCATTACCTAAATGTTGCAAAAGCAAATTATACTGATGATGCTATCAGGTCTCATACTCTTTCGGAGTGTTTCGGATTCCTTTGGTCTGTTCAATTCAGTCCAGATAAAAATGGAACATACTACCAAGATGCTCTTAATAGATTAGGTGAGAACTTCTGGAATATCCAGTTAGAAAATATTGACGGTGCAAGAGAAATATTGGTCAATGGCTATAATTTACAAAACATAGCTAATGATTTATAATCTATTATACATTTATACGATATTAGAGGAAGAGGCCTATTGGGAGACCAAAGTCCTCTTTTTTTTATAACCACACAAAGTACACAAGAATCATAAAATAATTATCTTAATTATGTTATATTGTAGATTGGTAGATAATTAAAATAATAAAAAGCAAAAGGTTCATCATGAAAAAAATGATTTTGTTTCTTTCGGTTCTAACTATGTTATTTACATCATGCAGTGATGATAAATCGACTAAAGTTGACCCCGACCCCGATCCTAAGACATATACAATACCTGAGACCTACAACTTCGACAATGTTGACTATTCGAAGCAATTGATTCAGATGGAAATGCTAGAAGAAATGAAAAGTTTGATAACGAATGCTATTAAAAATGAAGTGCCTATAAGTGCTGGCGTACTAAATAGTATGTTCAAAAATAACGGCACACCTTTCGTTAACTCGTCATTAAACTCGAGTGAGGAAAGTTTGTATTTAGAAACAGACCAACTGAGAACAGCATTTATAGAATTCTATTTTGGAGATATTAATAACGCCTCTACTACCAGAACAGCAGCGAATAATAAGAAAGGAATTCTAGTAACAAAAGATAAGTCACAGACTTTTCTAGTGGATTCAGTTGGTAAAGAATACCTTCAAATGATTGAGAAAGGTTTATGGGGAGCATTATTTTATTATCAAGTCGCCCAAGTTTTTACTTCTGATGATAAGATTGGCAAAAATATAGATAATAAAACAATAATCGAGGGAAAAGGAACTCAGATGCAACATAACTGGGATCAAGCCTTTGGATACTTTGGGGCTACTTTAGATTTTCCTAAATTAAATAATGATATAAAGTATGTAGCAAAACTATCAGACGATAGAAATGATTTACTTTACACAAATAAGTTATTAATGAAAGAAGGATTTCTGAAAGGTAGGGCCGCAATTAACAACAACGATAGCACTGGAAAATACGAAGCTATAAATAGTATTAGAAAAAATTGGGAATTAGTACTTGCCTCAACAGCAATTCATTATTTGAAAATTGCAAAAGCAGACTTTGAAGATGTTGCACTTAAGCATCATAATCTGACAGGAGCTTGGATTCTACTTTGGTCAATACAGTTTAACCCACAAAGTAATGGCTTCCACTATGAAAACGCACTTGCAGAAATTGGTACAAACTTCTGGAATACCACAAGTACAGACATTGACAAGGCAATAGAAATACTAGTTAATGCTTATAAACTAGAAGGCGTTCAGAATGATCTTTAAGAAAGTGATTTATGTATTATTCATAGCTGTATTTATGCTTTCATGCAGCAACGAGAATACTGGCAACCCAAAAATAGATATTGATAAAAAAGCACTTTTAACAAATTATGCTGATAATTTGATAATACCTGCTTTTGAAGATTTATACCTAAAATCAAATACATTGATTGAGAGATTTGCTGAACTGAAACTAGAATACTCTGAACAAAGATATAATAAAGTTCGTCAAGCTTTTTCAGACCTTCGGAATAGCTGGCAATATTGTTCTGCTTATGGTTTCGGACCTGCTGAAGATGTAGTATTAAGACAAACTCTGAATACTTTCCCGACTGATACAATTAGAATAAAAGATAATATCGCATCAGGAACTTATTCGCTTGTTACTTCTTCTAACTTTAAGGCAAAGGGTTTTCCTGCATTGGACTATTTACTATTCAATGTAGAAAGCAATACACAAGAATCTGTATTTACAGATACAAAAGTATTGCAATACTTAGAAGATATAATAAAAGATATAAAAACTAATATTGATTATGTTAGAAATGGATGGCAATCATATAGAGATGTTTTCATTTCTAAAACGGGGAATGATGCTGGCAGCTCACTGTCATTGTTAATCAATGAATTTGTAAAAGATTACGAGTTAGCTAAAAGAGCCAAAGTCGGTTTCCCTTTAGGAAAATCATCGAGCGATGTATTACCATATCACTTCGAGGCACCTTATTCAATGAATTCGTCTAGAATCTTAGGATTCAATCTGCAATCATATAGAATGATAATCACTGGACCCGAGAATAATGATCTAACAAAAACAGATAATCTATACGAATATCTGAGCGAACTATCAGTGACAAGAGGAGACGCTTTGCTAGCAGATGTTATACTTGAGGAATTTGACGAAACTATCGGTTTACTGAATAAAATGGATATTCCTTTCAGAAAATCACTAGAACTTCCCACAGAAAAAGAAAAGATTGAAGCACTTTATAAAAATATGCAAGAAAGTGTTGTATTGCTAAAGACGGACATGGTATCTGCAATGGGAATACTTATTAATTACCAAGATAATGACGGTGATTAATACCCAAATCAGGGAAACTCTTTTCAAAGAAGTTAGTCCCGAACCATTAGCGTTCTTCCGAATAGTTTTCGGTTTGCTAATGACCTTTTCTACTATTAGATACATAGCAAACGGTTGGGTGACAGAATTCTTCGTTCAACCGGAACATTACTTCAAATATCCTTATTTCCATTGGGTACAAAATCCCGGCGAGATTGGGATTTATTTATTATTCGGGACTTTGCTGCTAAGTAGTATTCTAATAACTATTGGCTATAAGTACCGATTCGCAGCCATTACCTTTCTACTTTCGTTTCTCTACATAGAACTGATAGATATCACATACTATCTAAATCACTATTACTTCGTTTCATTGATAGCATTTATTATGGTCTTTTTGCCGGCTGGTAATTGCTTTTCGATAGATGCACTTCAGAAAGGAGAGACCGAATCAATTCCTAACTGGACTATTCTTATAATCAAGTTTCAAGTTGCTGTGGTTTATGTTTTCGCGGGTATAGCGAAGCTGAATTATGATTGGCTGATTGATGCTATGCCTTTGTCTATTTGGCTGCCAGCTAACTCACATTTGCCAATAATTGGAGGACTATTAAAGCTCCAATTTACAGCCTATTTTTTCAGTTGGTTTGGGGCTATTTATGATTTGTTCATAGTTTTCTTCCTAATCTACCCAAAGACAAGAAAGGTTGCTTATTTTTTAGTTATCGTCTTTCATCTTTCTACCTCTGCCCTATTCAATATTGGTGTATTCCCGTATGTAATGATAGCCCTGACAACTATATTCTTCGATAAGTCATTCCAAATTAATGTAGTTAATCGACTAAAGAAATGGTTTGGGTATAAGACTAATGTTGTAACTACACATAGTTACAGACCTATTATGAAAACAGTTGTTAGTACATCTATCCTTATTTTTACAATTATCCAGTTGGCAATTCCGCTAAGGTTTTTGTTATATAGTGGTGATTTGTTCTGGAAAGAAGAAGGATATAGGTTCTCTTGGCGAGTTATGTTGATGGAAAAGGCAGGCACTGTATTTTTCACTGTGGTTGATAAAGACACTAACAAAAAAATAGAAATAGTTAATTCTGACTATTTAACTCCCAATCAAGAGAAGCAAATGTCAACTCAACCAGATTTGATACTTCAATATGTGAAGATAATCGAAGAGGATTTTGCCTCGAAAGGCATTACTAATGTTGAGATATACGCCGATTCTTTTGTTAAGCTGAACGGAGATTTCAGCAAAAGATATATAAACGATAAAGTTGATTTGACGAAAAAGTCATATCACGATGATTTAGATACTTGGATATTACCGAATAATTGAAATTTTTAAACTACATAGTAATTATAATAACACTAAGTTTTTTCATTGCGAAAGCTAATACTTCGGTGAACCTTTCGGGGACTGTGTATTATAATAATAGTGGTAAGCCAGTAGCTTCTGCTAGGGTATTTGTTCGTGAGATTAATAAGTATATGTTAGCGGATTTGAATGGTCGCTATTCGATAGATTTGAGCCAAGGTGACTATACTCTGATTGCATCGACAGATGATGTATCTGGATATCCTAAGACTATCTCAGTTGATAAGACGAAAGAAGTGGATTTGACTATTGACACAATGGTTACAAAATTCGATGATGTCTTGATAGAAGACACAAAAACAAATAGATTCGGTATATCCAATATGTTACCAGTGGACGGTGCAGCTATCTATGCAGGTCGTAAATCTGAATCATTATACTTAGACAATCTAACAGCAAATCTAGCCTCTAACAATGCACGTCAAGTATTCTCAAAATTCTCTGGATTAAATATTTGGGAAAATGATGCTTCTGGTATTCAACTAAATATCGGTGGTCGTGGGCTTAGTCCAAACAGAGTTTCGAATTTCAACACTCGCCAAAATGGCTACGATATAGCCGCTGACGCACTTGGCTACCCAGAGAGTTATTACACACCTCCAATGGAAGCTCTCGAAAAAATCGAATTAGTTCGTGGAGCAGCTTCCTTACAATACGGAACTCAGTTCGGTGGCTTTCTGAATTTCAAATTGAAAGATGGCTCTAAAGTAAAACCAGTTGATATTATATCAAGACAGTCCATGTCGAGCTATGACAATTATAGTTCATTCAATAGTATCGGTGGAACTTACGAGAACATGAATTATTACAGTTTTCTGCAATACAAGCAAGGTAATGATTTCCGTCCAAACTCAAACTACAACGCTCTTACTTTCTTCGTAAAAAATGCTTATCAGATAACGAGTGATTTCAGCATAACTGCAGAGTTCACTCACATGAATTATCTAGCTCAACAATCTGGAGGATTAACAGATGATATGTTTGCTAACAATCCCGAACAATCAGTAAGAGATAGAAATTGGTTCTCTGTTAATTGGGACATATTGGCTGCTGTTTTAGATTATAATTTAAACAATAATATAAAACTGAACTCTCGAATATTTTATCTTGACGCCGAAAGAGATGCATTGGGTTATCTGATTAGACCAGACAGAGCAGACCCAATGGAAGATCGAAATCTGATAAAAGGAACATTCCAAAACTTAGGTAACGAGACCAGATTATTATATAATTATGACCTTGTCGAGAGTTTGCCTTCAACACTATTGACTGGATTCCGAGTATATAACGGTCGTACTTTGCAAAGCCAAGGGTATGGTAATAACCAATCTGATGCAAACTTCGATTTCAACAATGATGTGAAACTAAACGATTATACAAATCCAAGTATGAATTATGCCTTATTTACAGAGAATTTGTTCAAACTCAGCTCTAATTTATCTATCACTCCAGGTGTTCGATACGAGAGAATAACCACTGGGTCTGAGGGATATTACTCTAACATAGTACGTGATTTGGCGGGTAATATTATTAAGAATGAGATTATAACAGAGGACAGAAGTAATACGAGAGAATTCTTGTTATTGGGAATAAGTGCAGGGTATAATCTAGATGAAAATATAGAAAGTTATATTAATATATCTCAAAACTACAGAGCTGTTACATTCAACGATATGAGAGTCGTTAACCCAAATATGAGAATAGACTCAGACCTTAGAGACGAGAATGGATATTCGGGAGATATAGGGATACGAGGAACAGTAGGGAAACTGTTATACTTCGATGCAAACTTCTTCTATCTCTACTATTATGATAAAATTGGAACTGTGCTGAAACAAGATGAGGAGACTTATACATCTTATGTACTGAAAACAAATATCTCAGATAGCAGAAGTGTTGGAGTTGAACTATTCACTGAAATGAATCTGAATACTCTTTTAGGTTTATCGAATAGTTACGAGTTGAATTACTTTGTGAATGGTTCTTATACTAATGCGATATTCTTAGATAGTAAAGAAGTGGCTTACAATAATAACAAAGTTGAATATACTCCACCCATTATACTAAGAACTGGTATGAGCTACAAGGAAGAAGGGTTCTCGGCGGCACTTACTTATTCTTATACAATGGAGCATTTCAGTGATGCTACTAATGCTATCTCTGCTCCTGGGAGTATCTCTGGCATTATCCCTAGCTATGATGTATTTGATTTATCTATGAGTTACAAATTCGATTTATTCAAATTAGAGGCTGGAATCAATAATCTGCTTGATAATTCATACTTCACTCGCCGAGCAACTGGCTACCCAGGCCCAGGAATTATACCTGCAATGAGAAGAAGTATTTACTTTACCGTTGGTGTTACTCCTTAGTATTAATTCATCTTTGATTAAACCATTTCATTACTATGTTGTCATAGTAACTGCTATTCCGTAACAATTGGCGTTTTTATTCAATTTCTTTACGCTTTTTTCTACTCATGTACGTAGTAGCAACAATTATCTTAAACCTAAACCCGAAAAATTATTGCAATGCTAAAATATATCTCTCTTATACTTACTCTGACTACGTTTTCACTTAACGCTCAATCTAATTACAAAATCTCTGGAACAATCATCGATAACGAAGGATTACCACAAATTGGTGCTTCTGTAGCTTTACACAATCCCAAAGATTCATCTATAATAACAGGCGGAGTAACAAAAGTCGGAGGTAATTTCAATTTCAATGCTAAAGAAGGAACATACTATATTAAAATTACTTCTGTTGGAATGGAACCAAAGGTTTTAGATAATATTAATCTATCGAGTGATTTGAAGTTAGGCATAATCAAAATTGCACAATCATCAGTTTTGACAGATGAGGTACTAGTAACAGCAGAAAAATCCATAATGGAACTCAAACTTGATAAGCGAATTTATAATGTTAATAAAGATGCGAGTAACATTGGTAGAAACGGCTCTGAAATATTAGACAATATACCATCTGTGAACGTTGACCCAGAAGGTAATGTCTCACTTCGGGGCTCAGGTAATGTTCAAATATTACTAAATGGAAAGCAATCAGGTATGGTAAGTAATGACCCAGAATCATTGAGACAGCTGATGGGTGATATGATTGAAAAGATAGAAATTATCACAAATCCATCTGCTCGTTACGATGCACAAGGTGAAGTTGGAATTATCAACATAGTTTTGAAGAAAAAGCAAGAAGCTGGCTACAACGGCAACTTTGAGCTTAGAACTGGTTATCCAGATAACCACGCTGTTACAGTTTCATCTAATTATAGATCAGAATCTATGAACTTATTTGGATCAGCTGGTGTAAACTATCGTAACAGCCCTGGTTCTGGGAACACAGATCAAAGATTCACTGTATTCGATACCTATAACTATACTAATACTAACCTAGATAGAGAAAGAGGTGGCACAGGGATTAACTTGAATATTGGCTCAGACTTCTATTTGGATGACGATAACACTCTAACTTTCGCTGGGAATTATAGATTTAGAGATGGTGATAATCTTTCAAAGATTATTTACTCAGATTACTTGCCAGATGGTAGTTTATACAGAACCACAAATAGAGATGATAATGAGAATGAATCGAAAAATGATATAGAACTTAATGTAACTTATGAAAAGAAATTTGACGGAAACAAAGACCATTACCTAAGATTTGATAGTCGATATGAACAGAACAAAGATATAGAGAACTCAGAAATAAATCAATTTAACAGTTTGACAACTGATGAAACTGAACAAAAAAGTTATAATCTAGAATTTGAACGAAATCAACTTTACCAACTTGACTATGTATATCCATTCAGTGAAGAAGGTAAATTTGAGACAGGTGCAAAAGCAAACCTTAGAAAAGTTGACAATGATTATAATGTTCAACAAAAAGTAGATGGTGAATTTGAGTTTTTAGATGGCTACAATAATAACTTTGTTTATTACGAAAACATATATGCAGCTTATGTTATGCTTGGTAATCAAATTGATGAATTTGGATGGCAAGTAGGAGTTCGTTCCGAGTATTCTGATATAACGTCCGAGTTACTTCGTACCAATTATACAAACCAAAGAGATTATATTAATTTTTTCCCATCTGCACATTTTAACTATAAAATAGGTGAACAAAACTCACTCCAAGCTAGCTATTCATCTAGGATACAAAGACCTTGGTTCCGTAGTTTAATGCCATTTTCTAGCTTCACTGATTCTAGAAATATATGGGGTGGTAATCCAGATTTGAACCCTGAATATACAGACTCTTATGAGCTTGGTTATTTATTAAACTGGGAAACTGGTTCAATTCTGTCTAATGTTTATTACAGACATGGCACTGACATTATTCAATCTGTTACATACATCGACACGACAGGAATAACTCAGATACGTCCATCTAATATTGGTATTCAGAATTCTTATGGTGTAGAGTTTAATTTATCTAATGACATAACAGATTGGTGGAATACTAATATCAATTTCAACTTATATAGCTCAACTATTACTGGTAATGAATCCGTTTACAATCTCAATACAGAATATTTTAGTTGGAATACTAGATTCTCGTCTAAACTAAAAATCTCAAGTTATAATTTCCAAATTACTGCTAACTACCGAGCACCAGAGGGTACTCCACAAGGGGAAAACCTAAGTATGTGGTGGTTAGATTTTGGACTTTCTACTGATATACTTGATAACAATGCTACTCTTACATTGTCTGGTCAAGATGTATTTAGTACTAGACTAAGACGCTCTATTGTAAATGGCGAGACATTCTCACGAAATAGTGATTACCAATGGCGAAAAGGTCAAGTTACCCTAACATTTGCCTACAGAATAAACCAAGCAAAAAAACGCGAGAAACCGGTCTTTGACGGTGATGGCGGAGACGGAATGTAATAAGATGAATAATTTTTGGGATGAACGATTTGCAAATAATAAGTCGGTATATGGTGAAGAACCCAATCAGTTCTTCAAAGAACAGCTATCTAAATTAGAATCTGGGGCAATACTCCTACCAGCGGAAGGCGAAGGAAGAAATGCAATTTACGCAGCCAAATCTGGTTGGGATGTTTCTGCTTTCGATACGAGCAAAGTAGGCCGCGAGAACGCACTCAAAAGAGCGAAGCAAGAGAATGTAGTAATTGACTACAAATTACAAGACGTAATGGATTTCAAGTATCCCGAAAACGAGTTTAATGCAATTGGACTTATTTATTCGCATTTCCCTTCAAATATTAGAACTACATTTCATCAGAAATTAGTGAGTAGTCTTAAGATTGGTGGTTATATAATACTTGAAGGGTTTAGTAAAAACCACCTACAATTCAGTGAGAAAAACCCAAGCGCTGGTGGCCCTAGGAATATTGATATGCTATTCGACGCAAAATCAATCTTAGCTGATTTCAAGGGCTTAGAAACCGTAATAATAGAAGAAAAGGTTGTGCATCTAGCTGAGGGTGAGTTCCACCAAGGCGAAAGCTATGTTGTGAGATATGTTGGGAAGAGGGTGTAGTTTTTAGTTATGTAATCCTATTAAAATGACGAGCCAAAAGTTTCTGTTCAACATTTTAATTAATAACTGGCATGTCTTTTTAGTAATTCATAATTTGATATAAATTTATAGGCTTGATAATGAAAACTAAATTTACAATCAAAATTGAAACTACCTCCACTGGTTATTCTGCTTATGTAGAGGAATATCCAATATATACTACTGACACTACAATATCAGAATTATTATCTAATATGAATGAAGCACTCAAATTATACAATCAAAATCCGTAATTTGAAAATAAAAACGAGATTAAAGTTTGAATCTAAAAGACTACATCAGAGATATTCCAGACTTCCCAAAACCTGGAATATTATTCAGAGATATAACACCACTGCTGGATAATCCAGAAGCTAATAAACAAGCCACTCTATCACTTATAGACCTTGCAAAAGATCTAAAAATAGACAAAGTAATTGGAATAGAAAGCCGAGGATTTTTCTTCGGAACATTAATAGCTGAGAAGCTAAATGCAGGGTTCGTACCAGTTCGAAAACCAAACAAATTACCTTTCGATATACTCAGCCAAGAATTCCAATTAGAGTACGGTACTGACCGATTAGAAATCCACAAAGATGCTATAAGCAAGGGCGACAGAGTTCTAGTCCACGATGATGTATTAGCGACTGGTGGTACAGCCGAAGCAGCTTGCAAACTAGTGGAAGAGCTAGGTGGAGAGGTTGTGCAATGCAACTTCTTGATAGAGTTGTCGTTTCTGAAAGGGAGGGATAAACTCTCAAAATATAATATCGGCTCATTGATTAATTACTAAATATTTAGAAATAATGAAACCTTTAAACAATATTAGTTCAGCCCTGAATTTATTTATAGAGTCTGCAAAAGAACATACTTTAGCGACAGAGGAAGGAAATTATAGAAAAGGAAATAAAAACTATTATCTAATTGTTGAAGCTATATCCTACCTCAGGAATAATAATTCTTTAACTGAGTTAAAGCCTTTATTAAACAATTCTTATATTGGCGTAAGGCTCTGGACGGCATGTTATTTACTACCAGTATTTGAAAAAGAAAGTTTGCTCATATTAAAAGATATTGTAGAAGAAGGAGGAATTCATTCACTATCTGCCGAAATGACAATTTGTGAGTGGAAAAAAGGTAATTTGAAATTCTAACATTAGAGCGTAATTATAATTTAATATTTAATTGAAAATAAAAGTATTGGAATTTAGAAATGAATAAAATTGAAAAAAATGAAATGCAAATAATTGGTCTTGAGTTAGAATCGAAGACTATAAATCTGAATGGTAAGTCAGGCATAGATATTAGTAAGCTATGGGAACAATTTGAAAAAGAACAGATTTATTCTAAAATCCCAAATAAGATAAATAACGATATAGTAGCTGTCTATTTCGATTATGATGGTGATTATAATGAGCCATTCTCTTATATGATTGGCTGTGAAGTTACTGATGGGACTGAAGCACCCGAGGGTTTGAGAAAGGTAACAATCTCGAAAGCAAATTATCGGAAATTCCTTGCCAAAGGAAAAATGCCCGATTGTATAGGTGAAGTTTGGTATAAGATTTGGGATACAAAATTAGACAGAGCTTATACTTTTGATTTTGAAATCTACGGTGAGAAAAGCCAAAATTGGGATAACGCCGAAGTAGAAGTCTTTATTGGGGTGAAGTAAGAAAATGAAAGAGAATAAAAATGATAAAAAACCAAATGATAAAGAGAAAAAGTCTGATCCAAAAGATAGAATACTTAAAGAAGATGAGGAATTACTACGTAAGCTCGCTAAATGAGAATTGTATTCAATAGTAAAACCTAATCCAAATTATTCTTTTTATCCTGACATTATTTCCTTAATTTCAGTCATAAAAGATTGGAACAGGAATAATACTAAATGAACGAGAATCAAGAACAGATAGATCTCCTTCTGAGACGCATTGAGCAACTCTCAGATAAGCAGTCCTATTTTAAACAAGAAGTAGAATCTATAAGGGCCGAATTATATAATCTCCGATATAGTAATAAAAATAAAGTTCATGAGGAGAAGAAAGTTCAGAATATACCTCCCTCATTTAATGTTCCACCTACTTATAAAGAAGAAGAACAAGTACCTTTAGGTTACAAACCTCAAAGTATTCCTTACCCTGCTAAAAATACAGTAGAACGAGAAAAGCCCCAAACAGAACCAAAACCTACTAATAGAAGTATGGAGAAGTTTATAGGCGAGAACCTAATAAACAAAATCGGGATTATAATACTTGTTATTGGTGTTGGGATAGGTGCTAAATACGCTATTGATAATCAGCTAATTAGTCCTTTGACTAGAATAATTCTTGGCTATTTAGTTGGTCTTGGTTTATTAGGAACAGCTTATAAACTGAAAGAAAAATTCACAGATTTGAGCGCTGTATTACTCAGCGGTTCTATGGCTGTAATGTATTTTATTACATTCTTTGCTTATAGCTTATATAGCTTGATGCCACAGTTAGTGGCTTTCCTTCTGATGTTTGTGTTTACTTTCTTTACAGTCCTCTCCTCCTTGCATTTCAAGCGGGAAATAATATCAATTATAGGGTTAGTAGGTGCTTATTTTGTGCCATTCTTGTTGAGTAATAACTCAGGTCAAGTTGAGATTATGTATAGCTACATGCTTATTATAAATCTTGGTGTATTATATATCGCATATAAGCAATACTGGAAATATCTGAAAGTATCATCATTTGTTATTACATGGCTGATATATTCGAGTTGGTTCTTAGCTTCTTACAAAGATGATAAATTCATGATTGCTTTTATCTTTTTGGCGGCATTTTTCTTGATATTCCATATCTCAACCGTATTAAGTAGCTTCAATAAAAAATCAGATAAGGGTCCATTAGATTTAGTTCTAACGTTGATTAATTCGTTGATATTCTACTTGATTGGCTCAGCTTTAATTTATGATAAATTCGAAACAAACGAAGCACTTTCTATATTCACAATTATCAATGCTGTTATTTATTTTGCAACAATTCTTTTTATCAGAAACAAAGAATTATCAGACAGGAATTTATTCTATATATTCTTAGGGTTGGTTCTTTCTTTCCTAACAATTGTTGTCCCTATCCAATTCGAAGGAAACTGGATAACAATATTTTGGGCAGGAGAAGCAGTTATGCTGTTCTGGATAGGACAGAATAAGGGATTGAAATTCTATAATCGTGCGGGTGCATTATTAATAATACTCGCTACTATTAGTATAACTCTTGATTGGGGGCATTTCTCAAATTTCGGCAGAGGTTATAGTGAATCACAAGTTTCATTCCTATTTAATATATACTTCCTTACTTCTATTCTGTATGCCGTTTCATTGGCACTTATCGTTTATATTACTAGTGGTAAAGCGAAAGAAGGAACAGCTAAAAATGGAATAATGAATCTGAGTTTATATAATATATTACCGATATTATTAGTTTTCACTCTCTATTATATATTCTATCTTGAGATTCAAGTGTTTTGGGAGCAATTATTCCATACGTCCAAAATAGTCGTTACCCAAGAAGGTAGAGACTACACAGAAACCATATATAATTGGAATTACGAATATCTAAAAACGGCTTGGTTATTTATTTATAGTCTTGTGTTCGTAACTGGTCTCATACTCGTCAATAAATTGAAATTGAAGAATCAATATCTCTCAAAAGCAACTATTATAATAGGGCTCTCTGTTTGTTGCATCTTCCTGATAGGTGGGCTTTATAATATTAGCTTACTTAGAGATAATTATTTATTAAACCAATATGATGAGTACTTTTCTATAGGATTTATGAATATAGCTTTGAGGTATATATCATTAGCTGCTTTTGGGATACTAGCATATTTCACAACACTTGAGTCAAGAGTTTTTAGTACCGTAAGTAACTATACAATATACAAGGACGTAATTATTCATACCATAATCGTTTGGCTATTAAGTAGTGAGCTAATACATTGGTTAGATATTTACTCAAGTGCTGCATCGTATAAACTTGGTTTAAGTATATTATGGGGATTATACTCACTTATGCTTATTATACTAGGTATTTGGAAATATAAAAAACATATTAGATTAGCTGGTTTCTCTTTATTCTCAATTACTTTGTTAAAGCTATTCTTCTATGACATTACTTCGCTTGATACTATTTCTAAAACAATCATATTTGTAATAATCGGTTTGCTTATGCTATTTGCATCATATTTATACAATCGCTACAAAGGAAAAATAGATGGTTAGAACACTTTCATTTATAATTATTATCTTTCTTACCCAGCAATTGCACTCGGATAGTACCGACAATAAGACAATCGGATACCAACTAAAGAACATTGAGAAGGGTTGGAATCGACTTGAATTAGACGATGAATTGCTAATGGGTATGAGCTCTATCAATACCTTTATAAAAGTGAAATTAGTCAATAAAAGCAAAGACACATTGGAAATACCCTATGTTATTGAGAGTTCTAAGCAATTAGATTCCACTATTCGAATTCCAGTTGAAATTGTAAATAAGACTATAAAAGATGGGAAGAAATATTACACTCTAATAGCCGACTCTACTCAGATTATTTCTAACCTAGAGTTTTCTTTTAGTAGTAGGAATAGCTTGGGAAAAGCTAGTTTGGAAGGTAGTAATAATCAGAAAGAATGGTTTATGATTTCTGATAGTTTGCTATTGGGTGAAAGGCAGAACAGCCATCAGAAAATATCGAGTAAAACTATCTACGATTTGCAAACGCTATATCTTTTCTATCGTTTGAGTCTAGAAGATACGAAATCAAAACTAGAAAGCGTTTTTTACGAAAAGACTTTCAGTGCTAATCCCAAATACAAAAAACTCAATGTTAATCAACTAAAATATAGAACAGACAAAGACAAAAAACGGACTATTTACAGATTCAGCTTGAATGGGCGTTTGCCGATACATTATTTAATGCTCGACATACAGAATAAATTCGATTATAATCGTACCGTTAATCTTTTCGGTTTAGTAGATAGCACAAAAACAAGAAAAGGGACGAAACATAATTACAAATTGATAGAGACTTTCCAACTCAACTCAATGGACTCTACTAATTACGTATTTAGTTTTCCCGAGCATTATGAGCACTATAAAATAGTAATTCTGAATGGTAATGATCCGCCTCTAAAAATAGGTAGGTTAACCGCTTATAGACACGAATATATATTGAAAGCTAGGTTTGATGACGAGGGCGATGCATTTATAAAAATAAGAAACAGTGGTAGCTTCCCTTATTACGATATAGATAAATTCAAATCTAGAATCCCTACTGATATGAACGAAATGAAACTAGGAGATAAGCTAGAATTAGAAATAAGCAAAGCAGAAATAGAACCGTTAATCACTAACAAACTATGGCTTTGGCTTGTTATGATGCTTGCTGTTATTGTGATTGGTTATTTCAGTTTAAAAATGTTAAACGAGGAAAAGAAAAAATAGAATGAACTTATTCAAAATAATCAGATATATAATAGAGGCAATGTTTGTTGTCTTGATACTTGGGATTCTATTCATCGGGGTAGATGACCTAGTAATTGACAATGACATAATCTATATACTTCTAATGTCATTTATTTTCTTGCTTATGGCGGTAGAAGATAAAATACTTGGAGCCATATACAACAAAAAGAGAGAAGAAAACCCAGAAGGTTATAATGACATAAAAAAAGGGCTAGTCTCTACGGCATTGCTTACATTACTATTGGGTATTGTTATGCTTGTACTTTCTCCTTTTGATGTTCACTCGAACACAATACTAATAAAGCTCTTTTTCACTTTGTCTATGTTCGCTAGTATTAGCATGACATTCTATAAAATTTCTAAGGGTTAAGAATGGTTGAAATAACTGAATCTAATTATCACGAAGAAGTAGAATTCAGGAATGTAGAACATTCCAAACAGAAATTAGTGGGGATGAAATTCGAGCTTTGCCGCTTCATCAACTGTGATTTTAGCAATACCGATATGGCAGATACCACATTCGTAGAATGTACATTTGTGAACTGCAACCTAAGCTTGGCGAATGTAACTAAGACAGCTTTTAATGAAGTTCGCTTTTCTAAATGCAAGCTATTAGGAATAGATTTCAGTAAATGCCGAGAATTCCTATTGTCGTTTAGCTTTACGGAGTGCATACTCAGTTCTTGCTCTTTTGGGAATCTGAAAATAGGCGGTACACAATTCGATAAGTGTGTAATGCACGATACTCAGTTCGTAAATACAGAATTAATCGGCTGCTCATTCGATGATTGTGATTTGCGTGATGCATTTTTCGATCATTCTACTCTAAGTAAAGCTGACTTTAGGAATGCGAATAACTACGCTATAGACCCCGAGATAAACAGAACAAAGGGTGCTATATTCTCCCGAATTGGTCTAGAAGGACTATTGGTCAAATATGGATTGGATATTAGGTGATAGACTATTATTTCGTGTCACTCAGAGCGTAGCGAAGAGTCCAGGTGAAGTAGTCTCGGTTGTATTTTCTGAAAAGGATGACATGATAGTTAAAATGATACAAATATATAAGTATAATGAAGATTATTGAAATGGAGTAGGAAAAGTTAGATGGATATTTCAAAAAATGGTTTTTTAAAAGATATTATTAAGCATTTAAAAGTTGTTTCAAATGATTCCCCAGATTATTTTATCAATGAATTAAATAAATCTAAGATTCCGTTAGAGATTTTTAATGAGAAGAATTTTTTGATAAACTGGGATGAAGTTACTCCTTCGTATAAATTCTTCTTTGATTATGTTGGTTGCGAAGATGAAATTTCAGATTTACTGAGTAAATCACACTTGTTTAATGAAAATACAGTTATAATTGCTATTAGTAATGATAAGCCAATAATCGAAGTTGAAACCAAAATTTTCATTAATCATTGGTATAGTTTTTTTGCTGCATCAGGCTACGTTGGAGTTGTAGTTATGGGTAAAAGTAAAAAATTCTTTTTGGAAATGGTTGATAGAGACTTTAATTTTTATAGTAATTTCCCAGTTAAAGAATCTAAAAAATAATTCACGGTGATTTCTAAGTTGTAACACATTTGGATTGAAAATTATGAAATATATTAATTATTATATTGCTTTTATATAAAAAATAGAGAATTTATATGAACGCACTAAACAAATACAACGAAGCCGGTGAAAGTATAGAAGGAGCAGTGAGCAGTAATTTCTTTGGTAAACCATGCTTCAAATATAATGGAAAAGCATTTCTTAGTTTCTTCCAAGAACAGATGGTGTTCAAGCTTACTAATCCTGAAATACATAAAGAAGCTATGTCACTGACAGGTACAAAATTGTTTGATCCATCAGGTAAAAACAGACCAATGAAGCAATGGGTACAAATCCCTTCTGAATACTCTGAAAAATTGATATACTTTGCCGAGAAAGCTAAAGAGCTGTGATAGTAATGAATTCCCCTCTTTTTGAAAAGAGGGGTGGACTGCGTAGCAGGACGGGGTGTTTGAAGAGTAGAAAGATAAAATAGAAAAAAGAACTTTCAGAAATTAACTTGTAGTATCGGGTAAAGACAGAGTTTACTACTAATACTGAACTGCAACTTGAGTTCTCCTGGATCCTTCACTCACATCGTTCGTTCAGGATGACGAAGTTGTAAAGGATTTGAGATGTATGCACTTCGATGATGCTCAGAGCAAGCAATACATCTCTACAGTTCAAGGAAAAACGACTAACCTTACCCGCCACTTATAAGTAACTAAATCACCCCATTCTTAAAACGGAATAGATAGATTAAACCGCATCGGCTCAAATTCGTTAGTATTAGTTGCTGGTTTATCTTTGTGGAGTTCTGTTGTCAGATAAGCAATACCGCTACCGACTAAAGCGCCAACTAGTACATCGGAGAAAAAGTGCTTGGCAGCCATTACCCTAAGGGTAGCTATAGCCGTGGCATTCACTATATTAAGTGTCACACCTATCGTTTTGTTCAGTCCTCCACTTTGGCGAGTTAGTATTATAATATTGAAAACAGCTGAGGCGAATGCTGTTGATGAATGCCCAGAGTAGAAAGAGTAACGTGAGTCATAATCATAAAGTAAATCTTGATTGGTAGTAGTATCATAAGAAAAGGGACGAAATCTACCAATAAGGGATTTAGTTATGGAATTTAGTCCATAATTAAGCGACATTGTCTCCATATACATTATTGCATTTGTTTGGAACTGCGGTCTGTACTCCGAAGCAAAGGAATAGGTCAGTGGCGAGATGAACTGTAATGCTATTAGTATATCACTGATTTCAGCATAGGTCGGATTATAAGTAGTATTCCATCTGTCGAAAAAAGGAATATTTAATTTATCAATCCCTGCGAAATCATCATCTGTGAGTGGCATATTTTTGTAAGTTATGATATTCCCAACTGATGCACCAATAACACCTAAAGGTAATAATATCATATCAGTCTTCGTATCCAACGAGAATTGAGCATTCAGATTGATTGAGCTGAAGAGCAGTATGGCGAATATTATAATCCGCATGCTTGTATATATAGTCTGTTATTAATTACACCGAGTGATTCATATTCGTTCATTCGCCAGTTAAATCTAACAACACTCGTGTAATCCATCATAGCCCCAGCGTAAAGTATCTGAGTTTCCAAATCCCTAACTACTAAAGAAGTAGAAGTAGCATAAGCTATTGAATTAGACTTCGGTTTCCTCGCGTATATCCCATCTAAGAATAGGCCATTTGGAGCTGTTATTTTCTTACCATTTACGACTAAGTTACAATCAATAGTACAGGCGATGAAATACATTTCGCTACCATCATAAGAAAAGCTAGGGACTGAGTTTTCCCTTCCCCCAGAATACTCTACTGAGTTGAAGACGACTATTTCATTGTTTTGTAGGTCTATTGCTTTGTAAGCTAGCATTGGCTCATGGGGATGTATAGCAAGTCCAGTTATCAATTTGTAATTTTTACCCGTTAATGGTTGACTCATCATATCACTAATCAATACAGCTTCGAATCTACCGACTGAGAGAGTTGCAATAAAGGCAAGATAATCACCAGTTAAGTTTATTCGAGCTTCCGATATATCTTGATATATATTAGAAACACGTTTATTACCTATGAAAACTGACCAAGTCGAACCATCATAAGCTGCATAAGCAAATCTATCATCGTGCCAATAGCCAAAAGGTATGATGTCTTGGAAGCTTTGGGAAATTTTACCATCATTATAAATAGTCTTTATCCCTCCCCTACTCTCTACGAAAGCGAACTTGTCACCAGTATTATTGATGAACAAAGAACCACTTCTAAATCTCATTTGGAGAGTATCTTCTTCGGAGATTATGAATTCATTGTCTGCTCTATAAAAGGAGTATATCATCTTCTGCGAATCGGAGCCAAATAGCACAGTACCGGGGTTGTCTGCAAGAATTTGAATCTCTTTTTCATTTGTTATTAGGTTCCACCCACCCATATCCTTTGCGAAGAAAGCCCATTTTTCACCGTCTGGAGAGAATTGAGGTTTGGAAAGTTCTAAGTAATTTTCGGAAGTATATTCATTAATGTACATTTTCTTTCTATTTGAGAAAGATTGTGTTGTCGCCCACCAATTATAAGTAGTATCAAAACCAAAATCAACAAGCTGTTCGCTACCATCGAGTAATCGGACTTCGTAACACTTGTCAGCTTTAGCTGACAAAAAGAGGTTGAAAAATAGAAATATTATGATTAAGTTGTAATTAATAACGAATCCCTTTTAAAAAATTAACTTATGGTGTAATTATTTGAACTTTTGACTGTCTTTACAATAACTAAATTAACAAAATCTCTATGGAATTTATTATGAAGAGAATAATTTTATCAATCTTATTGTTGATAGTCGCGATTTCACCTAATTTACAATCCCAAGAATTACCTGTATTTGGTATAACGGGTGTAGATGCTAGTGAGTTTCCACTTGTCAAAAGTTATTTCATCGCTAAGAATGGATATCTGAATGACCCCTACTACAAAGGAACTCAAAATGTTATAAATCCTCCAGACTTTGATTTGACCGAAAACGGCATAAGCAAAGACCTGACTAGCTTAATAATGAAATGTGCTGAAATAGATGGTGAATTACCAATCCATATTGCTTTGGTCGTCGATGCATCTACTAGTATGTTCGATCCATGGCGTAATGGCGAATCACGAGCTGATGTACTAGAAAGAGCCGTTGCCGAATTTATTGACTCTGTGAAATTTACGAATGGAACTTCTGTCCATATAGTACCTTTCTCAGGGAATAGCATTCCTGCCAATGTATGGAAAGATTGGAACTATACTGCTGCTGATACGAAAGCAGATTTTAAGTTTTATACTCAACTGGAAGGTAGAACGGATTTCAATGTACCAATGTACAAAGAACCAAATGGAAGAAATGTACTTGAAATATTCAAATCAAGACCAATTAATGATAGAAAAGCAGTTGTCTTCCTAACAGACGGCGAGCATGATAATACAAATGGTAACAATCCTTTCAAAAAAGATATTGTTATCGAAGAATTGCAAAAGAGGGGAATAGAATTCCATTCTATTACTTTTGCGGCCGATGCTTTCGGTAGTGTTAATGATTTACGACAAGTTAGTCAAGCTACTGGTGGGATATATTATAACGCGAATGATGAAGCTGAACTTAGGGACATATACAAACAAATAACTGATGGTTTCAAATCAACTTCTGTTTGTTGGTTAGAGTGGTTATCTCAGCTTGAGTGCGACGAAGTAACTGAAAGAAATGTAGAGGTTACTTTTACTAGACAAAAATATCCGCCTTCTATTATAAGAAATATTAAATATACTCCTCCCGTTGATAAAGGTATAGCTGAAATCGCTAGAGACAAAGATGTATTGTACTTCGATAATAAAGGTAAGACAACTCAAGAAGTTACACTAACCGCAAAAGTAGGCGATTTCAATGTCACTGGATTTACAATAACTAATAATAACGGCAACTTCGATATACCGGAATTCGCTTCTGTACCTCCACAAGGTTTTGAGATTAAACAAGGTGATTCTCGTAAGTTTGTAATCAACTATATAAAGAAGCCATCTGATGCACCAGAATCGTATGATTTGGTATTTGAAACTGATTTATGCCCGACAAAACCAGTAGAGTTAATTGCTCCTTGTGGACCAACTACACAAGAAATTTACTTCGGGAATGTAAACCTAAGTGGAAGTACAGATTTCACAGCAACCGACGTATTCACGAACACTTCTAAATCAGAAATGAGTGGTAATATCACACTCTCTGGTGCAAATTATACAGAATTCACTATCAAAACTGTAAATGGGAATGCAGGTTCTGCGTTCACATTAGCGGCTGGTGAGAGTATGGATGTTATTTTGACTATTACTCCTACTTCAAAAGGTGCTAAAACTGTAATTTTGGACTATGGTATAATAACTGACTGTGGAGTTGCTACTTCAGAAATAACAGCTAATGTAATAGAAGCAAGTTTGAATATGCCTCCGCTAACATGGGGAGAAATAAGAATAGGTAACCCTGTCACTGAAAAATATACAATCACTAATCCAAATGATGACGCAGTAGAGATAGAATCTATTTCATTGACAGATGCAACTCAAGGTATTACTTTAGGTGATGTTAGTGCATCTATTGGTACTATAACATCGAAAGGTGGTATCACTACTTTCAATATTACTTTTACTCCTAATGTAGAAGGACCAATAACTACTGAATTAGAAGTTAGAGTTAAAAACAGAGTGGAAGTACTAACGGCTAGATTATCTGGTATTGGCTATGTTCCAAAACTAAAAGGGAATAATTTAGTATTCCCTTCAACTGAAGTTTACAAAAATGCGGCTCCAATGAATTTGGTAATCGAGAATACTTCAGATTATGGTAATATGGTTGTAAAAAATGTATATATCAAGAACACAAGTGATGCAGGATTTTCTGTTGACTTGACTAGCTTCACGGCTAATATCGAACTTAAGAAAGGAAACACAATCACGATACCTATTAACTTCAAACCAGAAACTATTGGTATGAATTCAGGTGTTGTGATAGTAGAAGCAGATAATGTAGAGGGTGCTGAACCAGTAACATTCAAGTTGAATGAGTTTACTCTTAGTGGACCTAGTGAACCGGGTGATGCCGTTACTCTTGATACTACTTTTGTTGGGCCAATTCTTAGTTGTGAAACCAAAGAAATATTGATTAATTTGCCAAACATAACTAAAAACGAACAAACAGTTGATGTAATTCTTATACAGACCGGTAATGATTTTTCTATCCCAACAAGCCAGTTTACTATACCTCTTGGTGCTCTTGCAATAGGTGCAAAGGTAGATTACAACCCTACTTCAATTGGTAGTCATACTGCTGTTCTGGAATATAGCTTCTCTGATGGAACTAAGTTTATAGCTCCTGTAAAAGGAATAGCTGTTAGTGCTATAGAAAAACTTTCATTCGAAAATAATGTTTACGAAACGGACTTAGGGAAAAACCTAACGACTAATTTCAATATTGACTTATCAAAATACAGTATAAGAAATGATGTTGATGTTAATGAATTATTACTAACTCTACGATACAACGGTAGAATGTTATATATGAATAAGGAAGCAGTAAAGTCAAACATTGGTATAACTCCAATTATTGATTTGAGTAATCAAGTAACTGGTAATATTGTAACATTTACGTTCAACGGTCCTATCCCTTTAGACAAGAAATTGACATTTGAAGTACCTTATCTAGTTACTTTGGGTAATGATACAGTGACAACTATTTCAGTAGATGCAAACTTCACTGGACTTGGTTGCTTGGCTATAGAAACAGGTACAGCTGATTCGTACTCAATCGGTTGCAATATAGCAAATTCACTAATCGCTGATTTGACAATTGTAGATAAAGGATTTGATGTTGGATTAGTTGGTGAAAACCCAGTGAATGATATATTGAATGTAAAATACGAACTTCCATACGAAAATAACATTCGTATAGAATTATATAACTCGACTGGCAAATTGACTAAAGTTGTGAAAGACGGTACTGCTAATTTTGGTATTAGCACCGAGAGTCTTGATGTAAGTGATATCCCATCAGGTGTTTATATGCTACGATTTATTAGTGGACCATTCGTGAAAAGTCAAACTTTTGTAAAAGTTAAATAGACTTTTTCTCAATTGTTGTAAATTAAAAAGGCGGGTTATAGTAAACCCGCTTTTTTTATGTGACTAAATGTATTATTTTTGACAAGTTATTTTATTCAAAGAGCAGAAAAATGATAGATAAAATTACGGAACGCCTAGGCGACCAAGCAAAAAATTTATTAGAGTTTAACACTCCAAAAATCAGCAAGGATAGATTGCATTTACCATCTCCTAATTTTGTAGATGATATATTCATTCAATCTGATAGAAACAACAGAGTATTGGGTAGTCTGGAGTGGATGTACCAGACTGGTAGATTAGCAAATACTGGCTATATGTCAATATTACCAGTTGACCAAGGTATAGAGCACAGTGGAAGTGCAAGTTTCACAAAGAATCCTGATTACTTTGACCCTGAGAATATCGTGAAATTGGCTATAGAAGGTGGCTGTAATGCAGTTGCATCTACTTTTGGAGTATTGGGTATGGTAGCACGTAAATATGCTCACAAGATACCTTTCATCGTGAAAATCAATCATAATGAACTAATGACGTCTCCTAACACTTTCGACCAAATTATGTTCGGCAGCGTTGATAGAGCTTATGATATGGGAGCAGCTGCAGTTGGAGCTACTATTTACTTCGGTTCCGAAGAAAGCACAGCTCAGATTGTAGAAGTAGCTGAAGCATTCGAGAGAGCACATGAACTAGGTATGGCAACTGTACTTTGGTGCTATCTAAGAAGCAATGATTTCAAAGTAGATGGCGTTGATTATCACGCATCTGCTGATTTGACTTCACAAGCTAATCACCTTGGTGTAACTATCCAAGCAGATATAATCAAGCAGAAATTGCCAACTAATAATGGCGGTTATATTGCAATTAATTCGAATGGAACTAGCTATGGCAAATATGATAAGAACATGTATGAAACAATGGTATCTGATCACCCGATAGACTTAGCTAGATTACAAGTAGCTAATTGCTACATGGGAAGAGCAGGACTAATCAATAGTGGTGGTGCTTCTGGAGCTAATGATATGCAAGAAGCTGTTGCAACTGCTGTTATCAATAAACGTGCTGGTGGATTGGGGCTTATCTCTGGTAGAAAAGCATTCCAAAGACCACTGAATGAAGGTGTTGAATTGCTTAATGCTATACAAGATGTTTACTTGAGCAAAGAAGTAACTATAGCATAATAAAAAACGTAACCTGAATATTATTCTGAATCCCTCTTAAAAGAGGGATTTTTATTTTTTAAAGCCAATGATATTTTCACAAGACTATAAAAATCATTACAAAGAGAATCTGAGAATAGGGTTTCCTGTTATCATGGGTCAAGTTGGACACATGATGACATCGCTTGTAGATAATGCTATGGTGGGTAACATCAATAGTACACTACTTGCCGCTTCTTCCCTTGCCAATACAGTATTCATAATGATTTATATTTTTGGAATTGGACTATCTATTGGGCTTACCCCTGCCGTTGGGCGTGCTTATGGAAATGAGAAGCATGGTCAAATAGCATCTTACTTGAAAAATGGAAAAATAATTTATCTTTGGACTGGATTGTTACTTACTATAGCTATGTGGGTGGCATCCTATTTCTTTGATAAATTGGATCAACCGCCAGAAGTTGTGGAGCTTGCAATACCATACTTTTTGACACTATCTATCTCGATGGTGCCATTTATGTATTATATGTCTCTCAAACAATTTGCCGAGGGAGTAACCCTAACTATGCCTGCTATGTGGGCCGGTCTAGCCGGTAATATTATAAATATAATATTGAACTACCTTCTGATATATGGTGAGTTTGGATTCCCTAGATGGGAACTATTCGGTGCTGGAGTTGCTACAACTATAGCTAGGTCATTGATGGCCGTATTTCTATTTTTAATCCTTAGCCGCGATAAGCGCGTACAGAAGTATTTACGAGCAGCAAAACGACTAAAAATCCGTCGAGAAAGTATAGTAAACCTACTGAAAATTGGTGTACCAATTGGCTTCCAATTTGTACTCGAAGTTAGTGCTTTTGTAGCTGGTACTATTATGATGGGTTGGTTGGGTGTATATCCACTAGCTGCACATCAAATTGCCATAAGCTTATCAGCGTTAGCATTTCTAGCTGCTACTGGTATAGCTACTGCGGCTACTATCAGAGTTAGTAATTTCCTTGGTAACGAGAAATACCATAAGATGCGTGACGCTGGGAATTCTGCTTATGTGATGGGTATGGCACTTATGATATTCACAGCATTGTGCTTTATTTTCCTCGGACGTCAAATATCAATGATATTCACTAATGATGAGATGGTAATAGCAATATCAACACAATTGCTAATGATAGCTGGGTTCTTCCAGATAGTAGATGGTGCACAAGCCGTTGGCTTAGGAGTATTACGTGGATTAGAAGATGTTAAAATTCCGACTATAATCGTAGTGATAGCTTATTGGGGACTAAGTATCCCATTATCCTATATCTTTGCCTTTACAATGGGTATGGGTGCTGTTGGTGTTTGGTATGGCTACCTCGCTGGTCTTAGCTTCTCTGGATTATTTCTATATCTGAGGTTTCTTCATTATTCGAAGAAGCTAACTGGGAAAGTGGTATAATACCGCTGATTCTTTTTTTTTGTACTTTTCAAATCATTCATACGCCTGTGCCACAGAAGGTAGTAGAGGACAGCCTCGTCATACTGAACGGGAGTGCCTGTGCTGAACGAATCCGATGTTATACGGCTCAAATCCCCCATCAACCATGTAAAAACGTTACTCTGAACGAAGCGAAGAGTCCAGGTGAACTCTGTGTAGTAGTTCAATATTAATGGGACTAAAATCCGCTTAGGTTTAGGTCTGACTGTAATCCGTTGGCTAAAGCCAACGGCAATACATCGGGAAGAAAACTTAACCATTATCTAATAAAACAAAAAAGCCATCGATTAGTACCGATGGCTTTCATTATTATTTATCTTTTTTGTCTTTGGAATCTTTGTTTTTGAACTCTTCCAAAGCTGAGTCGTCTCTTAGCCTGTAGCCGACCGAACGGATACTCTGTATAGTTGGCCTTGTTCCTTTCTTCTCTATTTTACTACGGAGTTTTTTGATATATACATCTATCACGTTCGAATCTTTGTCTATATCTTCTCGCCATACATTCTGAGTAATTGAGTTTCTCGTCAATACTTTATTCTTATGAATCATAAGGAACATAAGTAGTGAATACTCTTTAGTAGTTAGCTCTATTTCCTTGTTGTCTCTGTAAGCTAGGTGAGTAACTGTATCTAGTGTTACTTCTCCAGCGTGGAGTTTAGTAGATTTGTGCTTCTGAGTTCTACGTAGAATTGCTCTAATCCTTGCGGCTAACTCATCGAAGCTAAAGGGTTTTGAGATATAATCATCTGCACCGAAATCCAATCCGTTTACTCTATCTTCTGTCGAATCTAGTGCAGATATAAGTATTACTGGTACATTATAGTTATTGGCCCTTAGCTCTTTTAGTATGTCAATCCCATTCATCCCGGGTAACATCACGTCCAATAGTATAAGGTCATATTGGGTATTCATAGCTAAATCCAAACCATCACGCCCATTTGTTTCTAGATCTACCTCATATCTTTCTTGTTTCAAGCCGTTCTTCATGAACGTTGCTATCTTTATTTCATCTTCGATTATTAAAACTCTCATTGCAAACCTATTAATTTGATTTTATCTTCTTACATATATTGGGTAAAACTCGCGTTTCCCATCAGGAAACTCTATGTATAAATAATATAATCCATTTGCAACAAAGTCTCCGCTTGGCATCCTGCCGTTCCACGTATCTACGTGAGCGAATGATTCATCCCTAAATTGCTTATTCGCAATGGTTACTACTTCTCTATTTGACTCATCGAGTATTTTGATAGTTATATCACCCGATTTCGGTACTTTATATACAAATTTTACTTCCTCTCTGCTTGGGTCAAATGGGTTCGGAGCTACTACGTTTATGTAGTTTGGCTCTATATCCGATAGCAAAGTATCTATTCTCATACATGAACTTTCGCAGCAAAATCTGAAAACAACATCATCAGGAGCATCTAGTGGTATTTGCCATCTGTAGCTCATTGATGATAGACTTACATTAGCTTCTAACGTAAAACTTAGTCCATTGTTATAGCTTCTCATTATACTAATAGTATCGCAAGGATAAGGGAAGTCTAGTGGATCCCAACTGAATCTCTGTGTTGGGTCAACTGTATTTTCTACTTCTATTTTTATAGGGAAAGGAGCAGGTCGCACTTTAATTGAGAACTCTGTCAATTCCTTGCTGTACATACTTTTGTAAGCTGTTATCTTGTAGTGATAAATACTATCCAAATCCATAGCATCGCAACTGAATATAGGCAAGCACGGTATAGTGTCCATATATCCAAAAATAGGAGCATTAGTAGAGCCTATTGTTGCCAGATACTGCCAAGTAGAATCTAGGAATCTAGTTTCAACAATTACTGAATCGAAACAATTGATTTCACCACCAAAAGTAAGAGTCTCGCCTACTGTAAGTACTGTATCGGACATCATAAAATTAGTTAATCCGAAATCTAATATGCTAATAGTAGCAGAAGAATCTCTTAACTCATCTGGCTCTATTGTACTTTTAATTATGAAATATCCAGTCTTTCCAATAAAAGTACTATCCAAACTTATCATAGTAGAAACAGTATCTTTATCATTCATTACTAATGTTCTAACTACAAAAGTATCAATAGCTGAAGTGTCAGTCATATCAATGAAGTCAATGTCAATTGTACCAATACCTAATATTTTGTTTTCCCATACTAGCTCAACGCTATCTCCGGGGCAATACTCTTGCGGTGGTGTCATCTGGATTGTTGGCTCTAATAAAGTCAACACATTTTTAAGTGGAGTACCTATTATATAAGTAGCTTTGAATGTAGTGACTATTAAGTCATTTAGTCCATCACCATCCATATCTGCTACTTCTACCGCATATATATCTTCTTTATCAAAATCCTTGTAATAAAGAGTATCCATCGGATTGCCAGCTCTGTACATTGGATCTTCGTAATTTCTAAGTCCCAATATCATTATCTTCGAGCCATCTACTATTACTATTTCCTCTTTCTCATCTGGAGCATTATCCATATCGTTAACAGCTACTACTCTTCCGTTTATTCTTGCTGCTGCAATAGTATCGAAAGGGAATAACTGAGTATTAGGAGGGGTAGGCTTATCTATAATTTTTGTGTCATCATATTTTAGAATAAATATTCTACTATTCGCATGTGCAAAATTTCTAGAGCTCTGTGTTGCGATTATCTCTTTACCAGGATTATTTGGGAAGAAAGGTAACCACTCATTGCTCGTTCCGTCCAAATCACCTACAGCGATTGACCAGAAGTGGTTGCTATCACCAACAAATGAGGGTATTGCTCCATTGGGAGAAGTTATGAAATTACCATTCATATCGAGTAAATGTAGTTTAGATATACCTTCTGAGCCCTCGTCTCCTTGGTATTGCTCAGTTTGTAATATATATTTCTGAGGTGTAAGACTACCATTATTCAGCTCTACTATATAAGGTCTAGTGAAAGGTTTAATACCATTCAAGCTGTCCGATATATTAATAGGTGCGAAATTATTAGAAATTGCAGCACCTGTTATATCAAAGCTATATAAATAACTATTAGACGCGTTTGTAGTACCGCCAAGTTTATTGGTGATATTCAGATTCAATGAAGTGTCGGGTACAGTAGGCATAAAGGCCAGAGTAGTACCACTTGCTAATTGTGTGATAGACGGTTGGTCTATACCTATTCTATTAGCTAACTCTATTCTGTTTGTAGTATCGTCCCCAATGTCTGGCAAAGGGAAGTTCGGGAATTCGATAGCCGAATTAAAATGCGTCAACCCTCTTAGATAAGGAGCATCAACAGCAAGTGTGTCTATTACATTTGGATTATAGATATCTAAAGTAGAAAACACTTGAATATTATTATTTCTTAATTTTCCGAAAAAGGGTCTAATTGAATTGTAAATATTATCAGGGTAATCTCTCATATCAATTGCTAATCTTTTGTGAAGAACTAGCTCACTTTTTTTGTTATCGTACCCCGCTAAATAGCTATGTGCAAGAGAATCATCGCTAACACTTTCTATTGTTTCTAATGCCATTATAACGTGAGAGTTTACGTCTTGTTTGTACCCAGTAGCTAGTGAATCGAATAGAAACGAAACACCTTTTATAGGTAATATACTATTATCAAGGGTTTTAGTATATACTCTACCAGCACCATCTAGTATTATTATGTCTCTACCAGAAACCACAACTATCTCGTTAGGAGCGTAAGGGAAGGCAGAAGTAATTTTATCATTATCAACCATATTACCGATCAATGGTTGTAAATCGCCTGATATTCTGTTATTGACAATCTTAATTTTGAAATTACTAATGGTCTGATCGAATGACTTCCTATGATTATTCTGCGTAGCAGCGTAATTTCCATTAGGGAATAGCCAATTAGATGGACTAGCTGCCGATTGCCCGAACACACTATTAGAAGTGGAATTCAGCAAGAATATTAACAATAGTGATATGTAAAATGAAAATCTAATCATAAAGTACTCAAACTTAGTAAAATTAAAATTAAAAACATAAATAATTAATACTATTTATGAATTAAAATTCACAGCATTAATTATACCAAAGATTATTAAAACTTTTTATAGACACTATCGTACTTAAAAATGCTCTACTGCAAAAAAAATGATGTTGGTTTTTAGAAACTTTTGTTTTAAATTAAATCTTGAAGTATAGAGCATAGAAAGAATTTACTTAACAAAGCGGAATCTATATATGAGATTTATCTGCAGCTTTTTTACAGCTGCCCTGATAGCAGGGCTTTCGGTCACGGCAACTGCCGCTGTCCCCAGCGCGAACAAAATTTACTTATTTCCAGATGAGTATTCGGTTCTCGACAAATATCCCATAATTAAAGAAAATTATGAAAAAGGTATAAAAAATTCACTAGAAAGTTCTAGAAGAAAATATCTTACGGCATTAATTTATATACAAAGAAAAGACACAACCAAATCCGCAGATTTTTTCTCTCAATCATTAGATGAGTTGAATAAAATTGCTAGTTACCCAGGTATAGAATATAATGATGATTTCATCGAGTTATCTAATGCTATCATCGAAGATTTCGAATACTACATTACAGATTTTGCAAAATTAGAAGCAGACGCACCCCTATTTATCATCCGTGATAGAATGATTAGTGATTTAGAAAACGATCAGACTATGACAGGTGTTGAATTATTAGATTTGCCTGTTATCGATTTTGTATCTGAAAATAATGGAACTTTACCTTTTGTAGGTCCTGATTCATTGCTCGTACCGATGGATATGAATGAATACGTAGAAAAAAATATACAGTGGTTGACTCAAACTAAAGCAAAAAAATTCTTCAGCAAATGGTTAGAACGTTCTGGTAAATGGTTTAAGATGATGAAAAGAATCGCAGCCGAAGAGAATATGCCAGAAGAAATTGTGTATCTCTCTATGATAGAAAGTGCCTTGAATCCTAATGCGTTATCAAAAGCTAAAGCAGTTGGTTTATGGCAATTTATGAGAGCAACGGGTCGTGATTTTGGACTAAATGACAATGATTCTTATTGGGTGGATGAACGTAGAGACCCTGAGAAATCTACAAGAGCGGCAATGCGATATCTAAAAGAATTGCACGCAGAATTCGGTAATTGGCATTTAGCATTAGCTTCTTATAATTGCGGTCAAGGACGAGTTAGACGTGCAATAAGAAGAACTGGAAAAACTAATCCTGATTATTGGGAAGTTAGAGAGAGACTACCTAAAGAGACTAGACACTATGTACCATTGTATATAGCTACTGCAGTTATAGCAATGAATCCAGAGCAATACGGTTATAACATAGATGAATTAGAACTAGAAGAAGAATTTCTTTACGATACTTATACTACTTTCGAGCCTGTAAATTTAGATGTATTAGCTAAATGTGCTAATATATCGGAAGAACAGTTACAAGCACTTAACCCCGAATTAATTAAGGGATGTACACCTCCAGATGTAGCTTCTTATGAATTAAAGATTCCAAAAGGTTCAACAGAATTATTTTCTAAGAACTTTGCAAATTTGAAAGACTCGGAAAAACAACCTTGGGTAACTCACACAGTTGATAGATATGAGACATTATCTAAAATCTCAGTTAAATATGGTGTAACAACAGAAGATTTAGTTCAACTGAATGATTTAGGAAATTCGAAAGCTAAACTATCTGCTGGTAGCAATTTGAAAATTCCAATTTCTGCAGAGAGATATGCTGAAGTGAATTTATCTTCAGAGAAAACCGGCACTTACTATCCTATGGACGGTACGAAAGATATAACACATGAGGTAAGAAAGGGTGAATCACTATACAGCATAGCTAGAAGATATGGTATTTCACTTAGTTATCTAAAAGAATTGAACGGATTGTCTAGCCATGATGATAACCTTAATGTGGGTCAACAATTAATAGTAGCACACAAAACTGTAGAGAATCTAGCTGAGGGCAAATCTCAAGAAGCATCTCAGACAATTATAGTTAGACACAATGTTCAGAAAGGTGAGTCTTTAGGAAGAATAGCTGGCGATTATGCTACATCGATTGCTGATTTGCAAGAACTAAATAGACTAGATGGTACTAATATTTACCCAGGTCAAATCCTAAAAGTTAGAACTTACAACAATACTGCGATAGCAAAAAGAGACGAAGTTAAAACTGTAAAAGAAGAAACAAGATTCCATAAAGTAAGAAGAGGCGAAACAATAAGTACTATCGCTGCTAGATATGGAATGACTGAAAGAGAGTTGAAATCAATCAACGAAAGTAAAATAAAAGGAAACACTGTATATACAGGAACTTCTTTGAAAGTTACTAACGAATCTTTTGGTAAAGGTAGCTCTTCTTCTACTCCTAAGACAGTAAAAATAGCACCTAAATACTATAAAGTGCGCAGAGGCGAAACTCTTGCTGCTATAGCTAATAAATTTGGTGTGACTGTACAAAGTATAGTAAAAGTTAATAGCCGATTGAATCCAAATAAAATCCGCGTTGGACAAAAGGTAAGAATTCAATAATAATAATAGCGGTATAAAAAGAATAAGGAATATTAATGAGTAAAAATGTTTATCATTTTACCTCCGAATCAGTTTCAGAAGGACATCCCGATAAAGTTTGTGATCAAGTAAGTGACGCCGTATTAGATGCAGTATTAACAGAAGACCCAAATGCTCGTGTAGCATGTGAGTGCTTTGCTGCTACTGGTATGTTGGTCGTAGGTGGCGAGGTAACCACTAATTCTTATATAGACATCACAGAAGTCGCACGACAAGTAATCAGAGACATTGGCTATACGAAAGGTGAATACAGATTCGACGCAGAGTCATGTAGCGTAATCAATGTACTAAACAAACAATCAGAAGATATAGCAATGGGAGTGGACACTGGCGGAGCTGGTGACCAAGGTATAATGTTTGGCTACGCTACTCGTGAGACCGAAGAGTTAATGCCAGCTGCACTTATGTATTCGCATAAATTACTTCTAAAGTTAGCTGAAATCAGAAAAGCAAAACAGATAATGACGTACCTTCGTCCAGATTCTAAAGCACAAATCACATTAGAATACGGCGAGGATAATAAGATTATTAGAGCACACAATATAGTGCTTTCTACTCAACACGATCCGGGTATAACTAGTAGACAAATCCAAGAAGACGTTATTAATAATGTTGTAAATGAGATTATACCAAAAGAATGGCTACAAGACACAGAATACCATATAAACCCAACCGGTCAATTTATAATTGGTGGTCCACACGGTGATACTGGTCTGACGGGTAGAAAAATAATAGTTGATACTTATGGCGGAAAGGCTCCACACGGTGGTGGTGCATTCTCTGGTAAAGATGCTACGAAAGTAGATAGATCAGCAGCTTACGCAGCGCGTTATGTGGCTAAAAATTTAGTAGCTGCTGGTGTAGCTGACGAGTGTACTATTCAACTAGCGTATGCTATTGGTGTAGATAGACCACTTTCTATTTACGTTGATACTCATGGCACTTCTAAGCATAATAGATTCGAAATATCTGAATGGATACAGAAAAGCGTTGATCTAACTCCTAGAGGAATCATTCAAAAATTCGATTTGACAAAACCAATTTTCCAAAAGACTGCTAGTTATGGTCATTTCGGTAGAGATATTTTCTCCTGGGAAAGTTTAGACTTAGTAGAACAAATCAAACGCGAATTAGCTTAGTCAAAACATAAAAATTAGACGAAAATT
This sequence comes from Ignavibacteriae bacterium HGW-Ignavibacteriae-4, assembly GCA_002839765.1. Classification (GTDB taxonomy): domain Bacteria; phylum Bacteroidota; class Ignavibacteria; order Kapaibacteriales; family UBA2268; genus PGYR01. The sequence continues at coordinate 53,421 of PGYR01000002.1, read as the reverse complement.
TAGAAGGCATATATTAATTTATATGCCTTCTTTTTTGTGAATTATTTGAACAATGCTAGAGGTACTACTTCTCCTGGACTCTTCGCTAACTCCGTTAGCTCTGAGTGACGAGTTCTTTGTGAAATCTGAGTTAAAATTATATATAATCAGAGTAAACCGTTCATCCCTGATTCGGAGAATTTCCCACAAAAAAAAGCCCCATCGAATGACAGGGCTTGTAAAATAATTTATATTAATACGATTAATGTATTCCGTTCATCCATTTCTTGAGTGTAGGAACTAATGTGAGTAACAACAACGCTGCTACGCCCACAACTAATACACCCCACATAAGGTATGTATCCGAGTAAACTATTAGTGTATCCAACGCTGAGGAGTTTTCTCCTACACTTTCCGATGCAGTTAACTCTCCGATTAGACCACCCATCTTATTCGCTAATGCGATAGACAAGAACCATGCACCCATTACAAACCCCACGGCTTTCTTAGGTGATAGTTTGGTTATCATAGATAAACCCACAGGTGATAAACTTAGCTCACCAGTTGTATGGAATAAATACATAACTACAAGGAAAATAATAGGAACTAGCCCTTCTGAAGATGCGAAGAATTTAGCACCAATTACAATGACACCAAAACCAACGGCAAGTTGTGAAAGTCCTAGAACAAACTTCATCGGCGTAGAAGGTTCATTTCCTTTGTTTCTCAATCGAATCCAAATCCAAGAAAAGACTGGAGCAAGTAACATTATAAAGAATGCGTTAAAGAATTGGAAGATAGATGCTGGAATCTCAGACCCCATCACTAATCTATCTACGTTTCTAGCAGTGAATAAAGTGATAGATCCACCCGCTTGTTCGAACAATGCCCAAAACATAGAGTGGAATAGGAATAGCACAATTACTACCCATAACCTTTGTCCACCAACTTTATCTTCTTTTGTACTCATCATAAATAGTACACCTAGAATACCAACACTTAATGCTATAAGTATCCAAGTAACTACATCGCTTAAATTTAAGAACAACGAACATATTGGAATAAATAATAATGTTCCAATATACGTCAACCATTGTTTTCTTTTCAAACTAGTTGTAGTCATATCAGTGAAGTTAGTTGCTTCCAAATTCATAGCAGCATCACGATCTTCCTGAGAACCACCCAACAATTTTCTATCTGCTGTCTCATCTACTTCTGGGAAATCTTCCATCGAACTTGGATTCTTCCCTTTTTTCCCTAGATACTTGTCACCAGCAAGCCAGAAAACTAGTAAACCTATCATCATACCAATACCAGCAAGACCGAAGCCATAGTGCCAGCTAATTTGCTCACCAACGTAACCACAAGTTACAATTGAAAGCAAGGCACCAATATTTACTCCCATGTAGAATATAGTGAAAGCGCCATCTTTACGGCTATCATTAGCTCCATAGTAATTCCCTAATAAACTAGAGATATTCGGTTTGAAAAAGCCATTACCAATTATAATAAATGCTAGTGATAAGAAAAACAGATTCATACTATCAGGCAAATACATACCTTGAAGTGACAGTGCAAAGTGCCCAGCCATCATCAGAATACCACCAAATAGAATTGCCTTACGGAATCCTAATATCTTATCAGCGAATATACCACCCACTACTGGGAAAAGGTACACCATGGCCGTGTATGAGCCATATATGCCCAAAGCCATACTATCTGCTTCACCTTGAGAAAGATGTGCGAATAGTTCTTTTACCATATACAAAGTAAGTAGTGTACGCATACCGTAGTATGAGAACCGTTCCCACATTTCCGCGAAGAAAAGAATGAATAATGCTTTTGGATGTAATTTACGATTACTAAATATGATAATGGGAACCCATATCAGTACAAATATCCAAGAGACAATTAGTATAATTAAACTTAAATCCATATTGTTCCATTTATAAAGAGTTTATAATAATATGTTTGTTATAATTTGTCAGATTCAGCTATTTCGTAACCTTCTTGCTCAGCAGGATCAATTGCTTGTTTATCTTCTGCACCATGAGTTAATCGCTTCAATGGCTTCAGTAATGCAATAACTAGTAATCCAATTATAGTACAGAAAATAGCTATACCTGTGAATATTTCTAACTCACCCGCTGATTGAGACCATTCCCCAACCATACCTGCAACTTTATTACCCACACCTGTAGCAGCAAAATAAGCACCCATCATAATAGATGCATATTTCAGTGGTGCTAACTTTGTTATAAATGAAAGTGCAACTGGTGATGCACATAGCTCACCGACTGTATGGAAAAGATATGCTAAGACTAACCAATACATTGCTGATTGACCATTAGCTTCGAATTGTAATGAAGCAGCAGACATAAACAAGAATCCAAGTCCCATTATGATAATACCAATTGCCATTTTGAATAGTGAAGATGATTCTTTGCCTTTGACTTTCCATTTGTACCAAAAAGCAGCGATAGGAACACCGAATAAGATAATAAATAGTGCATTTACAGATTGGAACCAAGATGCCGGTACAGCATCTAAACCAAGTAGTGGAATAGTGAACCCTAAACTCAAATCTGTTTTCTGTGCTGTATATATACTCATCAATCCACCAGCTTGCTCAAAAGCTCCCCAGAAAACGATAATCAATACAAATGATATCAACATGACTTTAACACGATCAATTTCTATATTCGTAAGAGGACGTTTTTTAGCTTCCATCTCGGCAGGAGTTAAATCTTTAGTTGCTTCACCTACACCAGTAAGATATTTTTGGCCTAGCATAAATACGGTCTGACCTAATACCATACCGATACCAGCTAATCCAAAGCCATAATGCCATCCAATTTCCTCACCAACATAACCAACAATAAGAGCTGAAAGGAAAGCACCTAGGTTTATACCAATGTAAAATATTGTGAAACCCTTATCTCTTCTATCATCACCGGGACCGTATAGCCCACCAACCATTGTAGAAATATTCGGTTTCAACCCACCAACACCAAGAATTATTAGTCCTAGACCAGTATAAAATGCCCAAAGAGCTTCAACGGCTAAAACACCATGACCAAAACAGAGAAGAATACCTCCAATGAGGACGGTTCTTTTTTGTCCCCAATACTTATCGGCTACCCATCCACCAGCTATAGATAAAATATACACTAATGCTGTGTACCAACCATATAAATATAATGCGTCTGATTCTGTCCAGCCAAATCCAGGGTTATCATTAGTGACTGTACTAATCAAAAACAATATTAATATAGCTCGCATACCATAGTAACTAAATCGTTCCCACATTTCTGTGAAAAACAGGATATATAGTCCTTTGGGGTGGCCCCAGAGTTCTTCTCTTTTTTCCATACTTGATTCCTTTATTTCGATTTGATATAAACTCAAAGCGTAGGAAAATACTCAAACCCGTATTAGGTTCAATTTATTTTCCGAGTCTTCATTTTTAGAAGCGATAATATATGAAAATAATATCATTTCTAAATATTTATTGAAAAGATTTTTATTTATCTATACGAACAACTATTGCTCTATTCAGCATTCTACCATACGGATGTTCATTTGAGAATAGGTATTGTTCTGGATAAATAACTTGTAGGTTATTGCTATTGCCACCTATTATACTTTTTGCAGTATTGGCTCTTCTTTCGGCTAAGGCTTTGTTATATTCCTCGTTTCCTAGATTGTCAGTAGATGCGAAGATAGTTACTTTTCTATTTTGCTCTAATGCTTTTCTGACTAATTTCAATACGTCTTGGTCAACTGATTTGAAGCTAGATTTATCGAATTCAGTATAAGCGAGGATATGTTGTTCAGTAGTTTTTGTACCATCATTGATAGTATTGATAGTCTGGTTTACATTCTTGACAGTTGGAGCTACTGTGAAAGACACATTTGCTGCGGAGTATATACCAGAAACTTCAGCATTAGAAATATAATTGAATTTCACGGGCTCATTTTTTTCAAATTCTTTTGTGTAAGAATCATCTATTGTGAATGTAAAGTCTTTATTCTCTTTTTTGGTAGGATTTTCGTTTACATAAAGGTTTGCTTCTCTGTAGTATTCATCTTCAGATGAATTGATATTTGTTTTAGGAGTGAATGACATTTTGTCGAATTCTATTCTACTATCTATTTCGTAAATACTCTTTATCAATTCCGAATTATCAGAAAGAGCAAATTCAACTTTTCTGTACTCTTCTTTTAGTTCATTATATTTGAAATCTTTATCGACTGTTAGGGTCTTGTCTTTTACGCGTGATAAATCAACTCCATCATCTTTTAGTTTTTGCTCTATATTATACAACCGTTCTTCTGGCATATTCTTAGGCTCATCACCCAAATCATAGGTAGTCAAAGTAAGAGTCAAAGATTTATCTTCTTTCATCTTTCTTGCTATTGAGTTTATCATCTCAGTTTGAACATCGAAATCAGAGTTCGTAAAACTTTCGATATTATATTTCTTGTAGTTATAATCAGCACTATCGAAGAAAACGACTGGTCTTAGAGCATACTCTTGTTTAGTCTCATAAACCGAAATAGGGATAGTTAACTTCTGACCATCTTTTATTTCATTACCTTTATCATCTTTCAAAGTCAGATTAACATGAATATAAGGAGGTGCAGGAGCAACTACAACTTCTTCTATTTCCTTCGGTTCTGGTTGAGGTGGAGGAGCTGGAGCCTTTGGCTCTGGTGATGTCATATTATAAACGAATGAAATAGAGCCCGATAATTGCGTTGCAAAAAGATCTTTTCCATCTAATAAACTACCCGGAATATAATTATACTTTACTTCGGGTCTGATAGTCCAATCATTGAAATCATAAAGGTCATATCTAATTCCTGCAAATAGAGAAACGATGAGAGAATTCATCTCCTTAATAGTTCCTTCACCAGTATTTATCTCACGGCTTCCATTTGAGAACGTGAAATCATTTGGGCTAAGAGCAATTTCATTTTGAGAATAATCAGAGGTCATGACAAAGCCAATATCAGCACCCAATCCGAACGAGAAGCCACTGAATAACTCTGAATAAATTGAGTTCCCAATTGATAATAGCTTAATAGTTGGGTTCAGTTGATGCTCCACCATAATTGGCTGCTTATCGAATTCACTTAACTTATACCCTCTTAACCGCTCTTCACTATATTCGCTACTCAAACCATTATAGTTAAGCTGCAAAACATAGCTTGCTGGCAAATCGAATATGAGATTCCCCATAGCCAGCTCCATACCGAAGCCAAAAGTTGGGTCGAGGAAGTTACCACCAGTAAAGCCATCACAACAATTTTCTGTTCCAGAGAATCCTTTGATGTCAGTAGTGTGCATATTGTAGTTCAGCCCAGCATTCAGAAAATACTTAGTTCCTGTTCTTTCGCCAGCTATTAGTAAGCTACTGCATATTATAAATACTATTGCTATATATTTCATATTACTTAACTATCAGTATTTTTTTGGAACTAATTATTCTATCTCTTTTCAGCACAATATAATAAGAACCAGACAAGAAGCCACTCGAGTCAAATTGTACAATGTTCTCACCAATTTGTAATTTTATTTTCTCTTTGTACATCTCTTCCCCTCTAGGGTCAAGAACAACCAAATCAAATTCTTCATTTTCATTAGAGTAGATTTGAATATTAGCAGTGCTGTTCACTGGGTTAGGAGATACTGATTGTATTTCAGTAGCAGAATGAATTATCGATTGATCATTGCATGTCAGTAGTAATGTAAACAATCCTGATCTCATAGACTCATTAGTACTCTCTCCCCAGAATATAGATTTATCTGTATCGAAGAGCATAGTCGATGTAGTTTCTTCACTCAAACCTGGATAGCCAATTATCTTAGCCAAAGTACCTCTATCTGGGAAATCACCGTTGACCGTTAGCTTCATCAATCGCTTGCCATTCTCTATTCCTACATTCTCAATAGTGGCATCTCCGTATTCGGAGACAGCGTACTCAGGAATAAATATCTTAGGGTTAATAGTCACAAAAGCTTCAAACTTTCTAATTCCTTTATAACTAGCATTTTCATTATTGTAAAAAGTTATAGCTATAGATGTAGTATCAAGAGGATCAGCATTAGTGTCTTCTATTTTCATAGATGATTCTGCATGATAATCTATAATTTCAATTACCCTCTGAGTCAGACAAGGCACAGCTTCCAACTCTAAAGTAGCACTTATATTATTGTCGGTGCCAATCCATTCTATTTCTATTTCCTTAGTTTCTCCCGGTTGGATAAAAATAGGAGTAGGAGTATTTATTTTGAAATCTGTTGTTGGGTTGAGTATCGCATTAGTAATCTCAACGGGGTCTGTACCAACGTTCTTTATTGTCAGTATCCGTACTTTTTGCTCTGGTATAAATGGTAAGGTAGTATGACTAATCTCTACAAAAGTACCGATACCCTTAACTTGGAGCTTAGCGGCAGCTTTATATTTTTCTTGGTCACTATGCATAACATAGTAGTCAGAAGTAATAATTCCTACTTTATTCGGAACTACTCTGACAGTAGCCATTATAGATTCACCCGGTGCTAATATAGTGTCACGCTTGTAATTTTCGAATGCAAATATATCAGCACTATCCACTTGGAATTTATTGAATCTAAGCGGCACTGGGTCGCCATTAGTGAAGATTTTATCAGTAACATAAGTCGTATCTTGGATACAAACTTCACCTAAATCAATAATGCTTTTATTGAATACAATATTTCTATTTAAACCGTTCCCAGATACGAAAACGGCATATTCAAGATTACAAGAAGAAAGTATAAGTGAGTCCGTAACGATACTTGTGTCTTTAGGATTGAAAATTATTGAAATATCTATACATTCACCTGGTAATAAAGTATCAGGCAATGCGAAATTATCTACAGAAAAATGCACTTGGTTTTGGAAGTGGGCATCTTCTATGAATAACGGTACTTCGCCTTTGTTACAGAACTCTAAACTGAACGATTTCTTTTCGTCATTGAATATATACTCGTCACCAAAAACGAATGGTTCTTTCTCAATGATTGGATTAATAATTCTAAATGAACCATCTGATTCATCAGTTTCGGGAAATGTAAAGAAGTATTGTTTCAATTTGAAATTACCACTTCCCACGCTTGAAACTAAGAACGAGTTATTCTCACTTGAATATGCTAGAGATTGCATAGCATCAGAGAAAGTCTCAATAATTCCATTTTGGACACCCTTCACCAAATCATATATATTAATCTGATTTTGATACTGATAAGCGAATATCGCCATATTACCAGTAGGACTAAATCCGATTTCTACTGGATCCGAACCACTAATATTAACAGATGTTACTATGTTTTTCGTTTCCAAATCCCAAATCATAGAGTTTGTTCTTCCCTCATTAGCACGAGCAAGTGAGCTAAGACCAACTAATTTCCCATCAGGTGATATGTTCAATTTTGCAATAACAGGAGTTCTGTAGAATTCAATACTGTCTTTTGTTTGGAAATCTGATTTTGATACTATTAGGACTTTACCATCCAGACAACTTACGGCCATTATAGTTGAGTCGTTTGCAATACCCATATCCGTTATAGGCTGTTGGTAAACCACCTCTTGTTTGACTGCAAGAGTATTACTATTATAAACCCTGAAAAAATTGCCGAAACTCGGCAGAATTAAAAATTCATTTTTATCTCGTAGAGTATATATTTGTTTGGGATTGAAATCTGAAATATCTATTTTTTCTATTGCCGTTGTATTTCCTACTTGAAAAATAGCAAGAGTATCAAAATTACCAACAGAATAAATTGCCGCAAATCTGTCTTCTGAAATATACTTAGCTGATATAGGAAGTTGACCACTATTTCTTGAATTCAGGTTATATTCTATTCGTGAGTTATCTAACTTAACCAAATCCCATTCTGAGATAGACCCGACTGAAAATGAAATAGCTTTAGTTGATTTGAAGTTATAATCAACTGAATAGACACTACTGCCAATTGGGAAATTATGCGGTGGTTGCTTAGTGAAATCTTGACTGACTCTCATCTTTGCAGTTAATGAAGTCTTTTTAGTTGGTACTTTCCATTCCATACTATCAGCAACAGCTGAGTCGACTTTCTCCCAAGTCTTACCATCATTGTAGCTTAACTCAGCTTTAGTATAAATATTCTTTACATTCCCTTCCCATGTTATCAATGTGTCTTGGCAAGGAGTGAATGTCTCTCCCCCATTCGGGAAATTAAGTTTTAGATTAGTTTTAGCTACTACTTTCTTTTTATTACCTTGTACGCGGAGGTAAACGACTGCTCCTCGGTTATAAAATACCTTAATTATTGCAGATTGAGCACCCTCTTCGTAAGGAGCAAATCTCACTAATACTTGATTGGAAGTAAATAGAACATTAGTTGGTGGTGGATTATTATTAAATTGGTTACCACGCCATTCTACTATAAAGTTATCGTTTGAAATATTGATAGAATCAACTCTAATCGATTTTATTAATTTATCGGGAGTAAGTAGGTTATAAAAATATTCGCAACTTATAGATCTAAGCGAGGTATCGCCAATTGCTGTTTCGACGAATTGTAAATCAAATATCCTCTCACCTGAGGCATTTTTAAAAACAAACGTACCTATTTTGTCTTCTATATTGGAAATTTGGATTGGAAGAAATCCAGATTCTTTTTCATGAGTTAATACTAGATTAGCTACATAAGCAGTCTCTTCTATTGCATTGTGATCAGGTATCCAATCTATATTTTGCCAGCCATCAGCATCGGGTGAAGTTACTGTGAAATCTCTATGTGAGAAAAACCCTTCTAGGAACAACAAATTATTTTGATTGATTGTTACTAATTGGGAATTGTGTACGGCTCTGATTTCCGCTTTCATCACTGGAAAGTTCTGGTAGTCGATATTCCTAATACTCAAAACAGGTTGAGATAGTAGCAATGTTGGAAATAATACGATCAGTAGGAAAAATAATTTTTTCACAAAGTCCCTTGAAAATTTTGCTTTAAGACGTTTTCAAAAATAAAATAGTTACAAATATAAATAAAAAGAACGCTTAGTAATATTATAAGCGTTCTTTTTAATCAAATATATTATAGGATTCTACACCCTCTGTATCACAGCGGCGTATCCTTGACCAACTCCGATGCACATAGTTACTAGTGCGAATTCTTTCCCTTGCTCTACAAGCTCAATAGTAGCGGCCCCTAATAATCTAGCGCCAGTCATTCCAAGCGGATGACCGATAGCAATTGCACCACCGTTTGGATTAAGTCGAGCATCATCGTCTGCAATTCCCCATGCTCTAGTGCAAGCTAAAGCTTGAGCTGCGAATGCTTCGTTCAGTTCAATGACATCTAAATCAGCGAAAGTTAATCCAGCTTTTGCTAATGCTCTATTAGAAGCTTCAACTGGGCCTATACCCATTATTCGTGGCTCTACACCAACTACAGCTGATGAGATTATCTTAGCTCTAGCGATTAAGCCATTTTGCTCTAATCCATCTTCATTAGCTAATAGTACAGAGCAAGCACCATCATTCAACCCAGAAGAGTTACCAGCTGTTACCGAACCATCTTTTTTGAAAGCTGGTCTCAATCCTGCTAGTCCTTCCAGCGAAGTACCTGGTCTGATGAACTCATCTTGACTAAATATAATCGGGTCTTTCTTTCTTTGTGGAATGACAACTGGCATTATCTCTTTTGCTAATCTACCGTTTTGGGTTGCCTTAGCGGCTTTTGATTGCGACCAGAATGCAAATTTGTCTTGGTCTTCTCTGCTTATGCCGTACATATCGACTAGATTCTCAGCGGTATTACCCATTCCTTCAGTGCCGTACATATCTTGCATTTTGGGATTAACAAATCTCCATCCGAATGCAGAGTCGAACATTTCGGCACTATTCCCCCACGCGTCAGATGATTTGGAAACCACATAAGGTGCTCGTGACATGCTTTCCACACCACCAGCTATCATTACGTTGCTATCGCCTAAGATTAACGAACGTGATGCGTGTATAGCAGAAGCTAGCCCAGATGAGCAAAGTCTATTCACAGTTTCACCCGGTACAGAGTAAGGCAATCCAGCTAATAGTGCAGACATACGAGCAACATTGCGGTTTTCTTCACCGGCACCATTTGCGTTACCGAGTAATACATCGCCTATGTTCTTTGTGTCTAAGCTAGGATTTCGCTTTACCAATTCAGCAATAGTCATAGCCGCCATATCGTCAGGTCGTACTGCTGCCAATGTTCCTTTGAAATTCCCAACGGGTGTTCTTATCGAATCTACAATAAATGCATTTTTCATTTTTTCTCTACTTTTTTACTTTTTCTATTTTCTTAAATAATTCGAAATCTAATTTCTGGATATAAGACTGATAATCAGTCCATTCATTTTCCAAAAAGCTATTTACTTTTGTCACTAATTCTGATGACATACGCCCTATCCTCTCTGCCATAGTACGTTGAGTAGAATTTGGGGCTGCCATAGCCGAGCCAAGATAATACTGAGCATAACCAGAGTGATGGTTGAATGTATCCTCATTTCTTACTATTCCTTTTAGACCGCCTTTACCTCTCAGATATATTTTGATAGTCTCAATAGAATCTTTGATAGCTTTAGTGCGTTTACTCAAACTATCTTTTTCTAACTCTTTGTTAGCTTCCATTAGCTTTTCGTAAATGCCGATTTTCTCTTCTGCCTCGTTTACTTTGTCCATAGCTTCTGTAGCATTGCCTATATTACCTTCAAGTTCATTGAAAAGCTTTTGAACTGCTACCAAATCGCTCATATTATATTTGACTCTAGGGTCATGTTCAACTACGAATTCAGCAGAATCGCTTGTATTCATATATCTGAACACAGCTTTATATTTCCCTGGTAATACTGTTATACCACCCGGAGGAGTTGTCTCATTATCTGGTTTTTTCGAACCTGGGTTTCGTACCCCATTTGTCTCGAATCCCCAATAATATCTTTGGATAGCAGTATCTACTTTTATGAAAATTGTTCTGACTTCTGTACCAGTCATATCATATATTCTAACTGTCAGTGAGTCTTTCGATGGGCCTTTGTCTTTCTTTTTGTCGGCAACTTCATCCTTTTTCTCGTCTTTTTTATCCTTTTTATTTTCTTCAGGTTTGTTAATATTGAATGTGAATCGGACACCCATTCTCTCATTAGTACCATCATATATTGACTTACCCCCGAATCTATTACCAGCAGGCTGCTTTGTTGATACCATATAACTAGTATTTACAGGGAAAAGTGTCAATGGTTTCTCTAGTATATCAGAGCCACTTTTTGCTACTTCTCTGAAAGCCGTAATATCATCAAATATCCATGCTGCTCGACCGAAAGTACCTATTACTAAATCGTTCTCTCTCTCTTGTATTTCCATATCTAAAGTTGGAACATTAGGATAACCTTCTGTCCATTTTTGCCAATCTTTTCCTTGGTTGAATGTTATATATAGTCCAAATTCAGTTCCTAAAAACATAAGATTTGGTTCTACTGGGTCTTGGATGAATGAACTTACAAAAGAACCAATACCTTTACCTTTTAGAATATTAGTCCAACTTGCACCTTTGTTATTAGTGTATAGTAGGTAGGGCTCCCAGTTATTCCTTCTGTAATCATTGGCTACTACATAGCATTCTGATTCATTGTAAGTAGATGGGCGAATCTGTGGAATCCAAGAACCGCTAGCTGCTCCACCTAGGTTACCAGTCTTATTTTGCCAGCTCTTACCATCATCTGTAGTTAACTGTATGTTCCCATCATCAGTAGTTACCCATATCATCTTATCATTTAGGGGACTTGGTGCTATTGCCAATATAGTTGTATAATTCTCTGCTCCAGTCGCGTCAAATGTTAGTCCACCACTGGAATCTTGTTTTTGATATTCAGGATTATTTGTTGTCAAATCTGGTGAGATTACTTCCCAATTTTCGCCTTTATCTGTGCTTTTGTGTAAATATTGTGAGCCAAAGTAAATTGTCTTTGTATCAAAAGGATCAGCAGAAATAGCTGCGTTCCAATTGAATCTAAGATTAATAGAATCGACAGGGTGTACTGGCTTTATGAAGTTAGTACCACCAGTCTCTAAGTCGTATCGGCTTACATTTCCTCCTTGTGACATAGAATATCCATAGCGTTTATCGCTTGGGTCAGGTACTACGTCAAATCCATCGCCAAAGCTTAGCTCTTCCCAGTAAGAGTTACGAATACCACCTTCTCTCCAAACAGATGAGGGGCCAATCCAAGAGCCATTATCTTGCATTCCACCATATACTCTATATGGTACTTCGTTATCTACGCTTATGTGATAAAACTGGGCCACTGGTAGATTCTCCACGAACCTCCAATTTGCTCCTCTATCCTTTGATATTGCCAAACCACCGTCATTTCCTTCTATTATATGATTTGGGTTGCTCGGGTTTATCCAAAATGCGTGGTGATCGGGGTGAACACCATCTGCATAATATGCTATCATATTCTGGAATGATTTACCACCATCTTCAGACTTATCAATTACGGAGTGAACATTGTATATTCTGTTTTCATTTTTGGGGTCAACTCTTATATCAGCATAGTAGAATGGGCGACCACCTATGTTCTCAGTATTCTGATTTTTCCAAGTAAAGCCACCGTCTGTACTTTTGTAAAATCCATTGTCTTTCGCTTCTACCAGAGCATAAACTATATCGCGATTGCTTGGACTAATAGCAAGCCCTATTCTTCCTAACTCGCCTTTTGGTAGACCATCTTCATCAGTCAATTCCTTCCAAGTGTCACCACCGTCGAGGGTCATGTACAATCCTGAGCCTTCGCCACCAGATTTGAAGAACCACGGCCAACGGCGGAATTCCCACATAGCTGCAAACATTTTATTCGGATTACTTGGGTCAACTATTAGGTCAGCAATTCCTGTTTTTTCATTTACATATAGGACTTTTTCCCAAGTCTTACCACCATTAGTAGTTCGGAATACTCCTCTCTCTTCGGTTTCGCCCCATGCTGGGCCTTGTGCACCAACGTAAACTATATCTGGGTTATCACGATTGATTATTATTCTATGTATATTTCTTGAGTTTTCTAAACCTAAGTGTTTCCAAGTGCGACCACCGTCAATACTTTTGTAGATACCATTCCCACTTGATTGGCTATTACGAGGGTTGCCCTCGCCTGTACCTAGCCATATAACATCTGGATTCGATTGTTGTATCTTAACGTCACCGATTGATTGAGTCGGCAATTCCTCTGTTATTGGTTGCCAAGTAATACCATCATTCGGAGAATACCACAAACCACCAGAAGCCGTACCCACATATATATCGCTGGGTTTACTTAGGTTCACGTCTATGGCGGTAACTCTACCGCTCATACCTGCTGGACCAATGTTCCTAGGGGCTAATTCTTTGAATTTACTTAGATCTACTTTTTGTGATATTGCTACTATGGGCAGTAACAAAAGTGCTAATAATATACTTATTTTTTTCATTCAGATTCCTCTATCCAATCTTTATCTGTTCTATATGCTGTTCCACGGAAAAGTCCGACTAACTCATTTTTCTGATTTTTTACTTCTACGTCCAGTATTGCTGTTTTGGGAGAAAGCGATATTGTCCTAGCTGTAGCTGTTATTATCTCGCCTTCCTTTGTTGCCTTAGGGTATTGCATAATAACGGAAGTGGAAACAGCTTTTTTGCCGTAGGAATTGGAAGCAAATGCAAATGCACTATCAGCAAGAGAGTACGAAATGCCACCATGCATAATATCAAATCCATTTAGCATTTCCTTGCGAACGGTCATTCGCAATTGACATAAGCCCCGCTCTATAGTTACAAGCTCTATCCCAAGCCATTTGCTAAATGGGTCATTATCGTACATTTGATGAAAAACATTCTCAGCAGTTTTTTGGTCAGTCATAAAAAGTTCAGATTTGTAATAATTTAATCGAATAAATTAATCAAAACGTAAGTATTTTCCATATTTGGGGGTATGATTTAGCAACAAAAGGCAAATAATGACTCAACGAATACAACTATCACAAATTAATTCTTGTTAAATCCACTAAAAATCTATACGTTTACGGTTAGAAAAGAAATTACTTCGAAGAAATATTATGAAAAAAATACTATTAACCATTATTGGAATGATTTTAATTTTTCCAAGTATAAGCAATGCTGCGAACGAAGAAGTCGTTTGGGAATTAGAGGGTGTAGGGAATGGTATTGGTGATATTATTGTAACTAATACACAAAATACATTCATTAATACCTATAATTCTAGTTATCCAAGTATTCAGATAAGAAATATTGAAAACGGGTTAGTTTTAGATTCAATTAATATGAAAAATTATTTTAATTCCATTGATAAAATATCTATAACAAATGACGATAAATATTTAGCAATGTCTGGAGATGGCCCAAATTTAGTTATTTGGGATTTAGAAAATAAACGAGAATATAAGAAAATTTCAAAAATAGTTTATTATGGTGACTCCGCATTTACTTGGAAATCAGTTTCAATTTCGCCAGATGGGAGTAAATTAACAGCAATAGCAGTAATAAAACCAGCAGGAGTTACGGAACTAGTTGTGTTTGATTTGGAAACGGAAGAGGCTATCTTATCAGAGTTAAGAAATATTTATGATAACATAAATGGGGTCTATTATGGTACCAAATGGGTGTCAACAGAGTTTTCTCCAAGTGGAGAATATTTAGTAACTGAACTAGGAGTTAATTGGGATCGTCAAAATGGACAAGTTGTATTAGATTCGGTCTATGTTTATAAGACAAGCGATTATAAAATTAAAAACATTCTAATAAATAATTATGATAGAAAAGAAATTTCATTTAGTTCAATTGAAAATACATTCTCATCAATATCTGGCAATAGCTTAATAATTTATAATTTAAATACAAATGAAATTAAATCTAATCTTTTGGGGAGATCGGCATATGATGTATTTTTCTCACAAACAAACAATTCTAAACTTCTTATTAGTTTAGGTGCAAAAGCATACATATTTGATTATTCAAATGAAAATGAGATTTATAACTATGTCAATAATATTTCTGCAATGGTTATTGCAAAAGATGATTCTAAGGTTATTGGTTTTGGTGAGAAAGGGTTATTATGTCTAAAGACATTTTGGACTACAACTTCAGTTGAAAGTATTACAAGCCAAACCACCATTTCCCCCAACCCAACAAGCAGTATTGTGAATATAGATTTGAATTGCTCTGAATCGTTGGTGGACTATCAGATAACTGATATTAATGGTGCGACCGTCTCGAAGTCAACTATCGCCGATCAGTTTGGGAGTCTTCAAATTGATTTCTCAGCTTATCCAACTGGGGTTTACTTTCTTACTATCAATTGCAATGTCCCCACCACTTATAAAATAATCAAGGAGTGAGAGAATGGGAAAAATAATATTAATTATATTACTAACTATAATAGCTACAACAACAGCCAAAGCTATAGAGATAGATACCCTTTGGTTTAGAATAGCCGGAGCTGGAGTCCAGGAACTAGATTTTACACCAGATGATAAATATGTAATTGCTTGGACTAATGCAATTGAATTTTGGGAAGTCGAAAAAGGTGTAAAGGAATTTTCAATACCAATAGATATCAAAGCTGTTGGTGATTATAACTATAATGAACAATATTTAGTCTTTGCAAAAGATAGTACTCCTAGACTTTTAGATTGGGAAACAAAAGAAGTAATTGAAGGGTTTCAAAAGGAAGAAACTTTTATAGGAAGAATAAAAACGGCTAAATCGAAAAATGAATTTATGGCTACAAAAGGTGATTACCCTAAAGTTATATACTTTTGGGATATTAATCAGAAGCAAATACTAGATAGTTTTGAAATAACTAAAGAATTTGAGAAAGATAATCAAAAATGGGGAAGGTCTATACATGAATATGATTTTGTAGGTAATAATGATGAATTCTTTTATGTCCGAATAAATGATAATAATGCAAAAACACCAGGATTACCGCCTAAATATGAAATTGATAATTTTAGTTATTTAATATATAATAGAGAAACAAAAGAATTGGTTGACTCTTTATTTGCATTTCAAGTATCTTTTGAAAATTATAACCACGTGGATAAGATGGTTGTTATGAATGACAGAACTAATTTGGCTTGGAATAATAAAGGTGGTGAAATTACTTTTTATAATGTGAATTCAAAAAAGATTTTATAAAAAATTCTTCAGGAATGATTTTTCTGTGGTTAATGACATTGAGTTTAATAACGATGACAAGTTAATGAGTTTAACTTATGGCGAATTTATTAATGTATTTAACTATGAAATTGATGAAATTTATGCTTCTTTCAATACAGGTACGACTTATGGTCAATATAAGCTTTCAAATAATAAAAATTTAATGATTGGAAGTGTAGAAGGTTATCTATTATTACATCCAGTTACATTATCTTCAGTTGAAACGAATACACTTAAAAGCCAAACCACCATCTCCCCCAACCCAACAAGCAGTATTGTGAATATAGATTTGAACTGCTCTGAACCGTTGGTGGACTATCAGATAACTGATATAAATGGTGCGAGCGTCTCGCAGACAACTATCGCAAATCAGTTTGGGAGTCTTCAAATTGATTTCTCGGCTTATCCAACTGGGGTTTATTTCCTGACTATCAACTGCAAGGAACCTGTGACTTATAAGATAATAAAGGAGTGATAATGGAAAACAAATGCTTTATAACTCAAAAACATCTACCTAGTAAAGACCTAGTAAATTATACATATATTAATCCTAATATACTCGTGCTTATAAAAAATGATTATCCAGATTTCAATACTTCCGATAGTATCTCACATGAGAAGCTGAACGAATACAGAAAAGTTTATCTGGAATCCTTACTAGGACAAGAGAATCGTGAGCTAAGTGAACTAGAGATAGAAGTCGTAAGAGCCATCCACGAAAATTCTATTTTGTCTGATTTGTTAGAACCTACAATAGATGCTCAGATGACCGTAGGGCAAAAGCTAGCCGACCGTATAGCTTCTTTCGGTGGTAGCTGGACATTTATATCAATATTCTTTTTCTTCCTCATTGTCTGGATGGCAATAAATATAGTATATTTATCAGCAGAAGCATTCGATCCATATCCATTCATATTGCTTAACCTGATACTATCTTGTTTGGCTGCTATACAAGCTCCTATAATAATGATGAGTCAAAACAGGAAAGAAGAAAAAGATAGAAAAAAAGCAGAATACGAATACAAAGTAAATCTAAAAGCAGAATTAGAAATCCGTTTGCTGAATGAAAAAATAGACCATTTGATAATCCACCAAAATCAAAGATTAATCGATATACAAAAGCTACAACTGGATTATTTGGAAGAATTAACGAACAAGAAGGGGTAGGTTGTGATTATCAAGATTTCAACTTCTCTATCTTCCCTCGTAAATGCTCTATTTCCTGCTTGTTTTCGGTTAGGGTAACTGCTTTTTCAAGTGATTTGATAGCCATTTCATTATCCCCAGCTCTCTTGTAAAGATGGGATAATGTGGAGTGAAAAAGATAATAATTTTCTAGCTCTGTTATTCCTTTCATCAATGTTATAGCTTCTTCTATTGACTTGTAATATGATATTGCTATGAATTTATTTAGCAGAATATAAGGCGATTTTTCCAGCTTATATAGACTATCATATAGCGAAATAATCATAGCCCAATCAGTCTTCTCTATAGAAGGACCAACACAATGAGTCGCCGAAATAGACGCTTCGAGAAAGTACTTGTTAGTAGTTCTGATAGTGACTTTTTGCATATCTTTGAAAGCAGATTCCATCATTTCTCTATCCCATTTATTTCTGTCTTGGTTATCTAAGGTTATTAGTTTATAATCTGAATCAAAGCGAGCTTTATTCCTTGATAAATGGCATTTGATAAGCGCTAATAGGCTAGTTGTATAATCATTTCTGAATCGTTGGCTTGCCGTTAGTAGCTCGGCTAATCGCTTTGCTTCGAAGCATAAATCTTCGCGGAGTATTCGGTCACCAGTAGTAGCGTTATACCCCTCATTGAATATAAGATAAATCACACGGTTTACGGAGTGGATACGTTCTACAGCCTGTTCGCCTATGGGTACTGATAGCTCTTTGTTCTGCTCAGCTAATTTCTTTTTAGCTCTGAATATTCTTTTGTTCGTAGTCTCTTCATTTGTCAGCAATGCTCTCGATATTTCTTTCGAGCTAAATCCGGCTAATATTTTTAGAACGAGTGCTATTTGATATTCTATAGCAAGAGCGGGGTGGCAACATGCGAATATCATTCTTAGTTGCGAATCTTCAATCTCATTATCTAAAAACATCTTATCAATGGTAGGGATAAGACTCATATCAGAATACAGGAAGCTAGAAACTTCTGACTCGTATTTCACTTTGTTCTTATTTTTGCGGATTTCGTCTATTGCTTTGTTCTTAGCGACTGAGTAGAGCCAAGCTTCTGGGTTTTCAGGCACTCCCTTTATAGCCCATATTTGCATTGCTTTTAGGAGAGTATCTTGGACTATATCCTCTGCTTCATCTACTTTATCATAACCGATTATACGTACAATAACAGAAATCATCTTCCCAGATTGGTGCCTGAAAAGATGATCTATTTGGTTTTCTATAGTTGAATCTTTGGTCATTTTATGACCTTATTTCGTAGTCTTATCTTCGTAAAGCTCAGTAAATACTTCGTCGATTGGTTCCCAAAATTCAATCTTATTGCCTTCGGGGTCTATGATATGAGCAAACTTACCATAGTCAAATGTCTCTATTTCACCGACTATTTGTACGCCATCAACACGAAGATTTTCTATTAACTTTTCAATGTTTTGGACACGATAATTTATCATGTATTGCTTTTCGGAAGGAGCGAAGTACTCCGTATTTTTTTCGAATGGACTCCATTGCAGATATCCCTTTTGTTCAGGATTATCTGAATCTCTGAATTCGAATAGTGAGCCATATTCGTTAGTGACTAAGCCAAGTTTTTCGGAATACCAATTTCTCATATTCTCTGGACTCTCACTTTTGAAGAATATTCCGCCTATGCCTACAACCTTTGGCTCTTTCTCTTTGGGATTTGACATTATCTTGCTTTGCCTCCAGTTCTGTTTTTCACGTTAAAATCCTTCATTTGCATAGTTGACAAAAGTTCACCCGGTGCACCGAATTGTTCAGTTTTTATTAGCCCGATTCCCTCTGCAAAATAGTATCTAGTTCGCACAGTTTTATTACCATCTATTCTATTATCTTTATATATTTTCAATTCACGTTTATTAAGCTCCCGCAATTCCTCAAGTACCCAAACTTGATATTCACCTTTAGGAACTTTTATAGTTTGCTGTCCTCGCCAAATAAAACCTTCTTTGTTTTCAACTTGCTCGCCCTCTTTGGGGTTATTAGGTACTACCCAACCCGATTGCAATTCTTTGTAATACCAATCATTAACTGTAAGTAAATGAGTCCCATTTTCACATTTCACAAAGTAGAAATTCATGCTTTTTTTGCCATCACGACAAGCTCTATATGCTTCGAAAGGAATTCTTTTACCATCTTGGACATAGTATATAGTGTCCAAATCGCAAAGCTCTAATTTGTATTCTTCCTTTATCTCTTCGCCATCTTCCGTTTTTACTACATCGTAAGTCCAGCTATTACCAGCCTCGATAGGGAAATACATAGAGGAAAGACCTTTGTCTTGGAAATCAGTGCATGGCGGTTGGAATCCAGTAGTCTTACATCCATACATTGTTATTGCTATTAGTACTATTATTATTTTTTTCATTGTTTTGAATCTTCTATTATTGCTATACATTTTAGTTCGATTGCGATAGGAGTAGGCAAACTATGGATACCTAGAGTCGTTCTCGCAGGCTGATTATCTTTGAAATACTCAGCATAAATCTTATTATAAATTGGAAAATCGTCCTTCATATTAGTAAGAAACACAGTAACATCGATTAAGTTACACCAATCGCTACCACAAGCCTCTAAAATTAGCTTTACATTATTGAAAACGGAGTGACATTGGGTCTCTATATCGTAGCTTTCTATACTACCGGAAGCGTCCAAAGTTACACCCGGAATTTCCTTTTTTCCACGCTCTCTTGGCCCCACGCCAGATAGGAAAAGAAGATTACCTACTTGTCTAGCGTGCGGATACAATCCAACGGGTTCAGGTGCTTTGTCCGAATTTAGTCTGATGTCATTGCTCATATTTTAGTACAAAAGTGATATTGTTAAATTTTAATTTCTGTAATATAATAAACCCGCATAACATTACTAAATGAAAGTCATTAATTATATGATATAATGTGTAAATTAAGACAAAGAAGTGAATACAATTGAAGAAACTAGATAGAAAGGCTACCCAAAGTGCTACACACCATCATAACTATACAGTAAGGCAGTTAAGTAATCCAATCAACTAATCGACCAACTTTTAGTGCTATTAATCCAGCCCTGCAATAAGTATCACCTTTTTATCAAACCCCGTTGGCTGTTAATTCCTGTACTAGGTAATACCTTCAATCATTTAGCATTTAATATTCAATACAAAGTAATTATAATATTATATCAAATATTATTTTATAATATGGAAATAAGTGTTATTTTAGGTAAATTAATTATTTAAAATTCGTTTAAGATTCATAATATGAAAAAAATACTACTATTTTTTATCACTTGTCTTTTTATGATTCATACGAATTATAGCCAATCCACAATTCCAGAATGGCAATCATTACCACCATTTCCCGAAGCTCTTCATGGTCACAGTTCGATACTTCTACCTGATGGAAACATATTGATCAGTGGAGGTATTAACTCTTTAGGGAATGCCGTAAACTCAGCTTATTTTTTCAATTATAAAACGGGTGATTACAGAAAAGTAGCTTCAATGTCATCATCCAGAGCATATCATTCACTTGTAGTAATACCTGAAAATAACGGTGCAAGTATTTTTGTGATTGGCGGATACTCAGGAAGCTCGGGAAACTACAGATCAGTAAGGTCAGTTGAAAAAGTAACCTATCAAAATGGACAGGTCAATATTAACTGGATCAGTTTGGATGATATGGATATCGGAAGAGGCGACTGCAGAGCTACCTGGGACAAATCTAATAGGATAATCATTAATGGTGGTATTTTGCAAACTGGGGGACAGCTAAGAAGTGGTTCTAAAGTTTCATCATCTGAATATATTGAAATTTCTACAAACCGCTTGTTTTCATTACCTAATATGGGAAAAGAAAGAGCTGGTCACTTTCTTGGTACCATTTTAGATGCAAATGGTGATGATTTGGTAATTACAGCAGGAGGAGAACAAGGCACTACCACCACAACAGAACTTTTTGAAAATAATAACTGGAGTTCCCATGCCTTTGCTCCTCGAGAATACAGATATTTGGGTGCCAGTTTTGTTGATATAGGTGGTATTGCTAGAGTTATAGGCGGTTATGACGAAAATGGTGCTATCCATAATACTTGCGAGTGGTATGATGTAAAATCTGGCTGGAAATACACAGCTAGTATGTTTCGACCAAGGGCTGAAACTGACGTCACTTTTATAGGTGGAATTACTGATTCGTCTCGTTCATATTTGACTGTTGGTGGGAATAATTCATCTGGTGCTATAAAGGAAACAGAGTATTATACTCTTCCGACTACTTCTTCCCCCACAGGTATTTGGTCACAACTAGGAGACCTAGTTGAATCAGGCTCTAATCGTGAAGTAGCTATAGATGGTAATAATTTAGCTCTGGTATTCGGTGGAAAGAATAATTCTAATGGTGCTATGAACGGTGTTGAAGTTTATCAGCCTTTGTCAGCCAATGATGCTACATTCAGCCCCGAGGAAGTCGGCCGAATATCTGACAGTATCCCAATAACAATCACAAATAGTTGGCTTTTGCCTGTAAAAGTAAATGGTTTTAGAATGAGCAACCCTGGAGAATTTTTCTTTACTGGCGACACATCTGATTTTGTATTGAAACCGGGGCAATCTCGTAGAATAAATGCGTGGTTTAGACCTTCTGCTGAAGGTAATCGTAGTGGTTTTGTACTATTTGATATTGGCTACCTAACAGATACGGTCAAACTTGCAGGAACAGGTATTAAATCTTCAATTGAAATAATTACTAATTCACAAGAATTCGGGGATGTTTTTGTTGGAACTGATACTACAATCTGCTTTGAAGCAATAAGAAACAATGGAACTGATACTACTTACATTGACTCAATTTCAATCTCACCTCGTGGTAACTACACAGTAGTCAGTCCAAAAGGAAGGGTAAATATACCGCCGGACAGCACTCTTGAAATTTGTGTAAGATTTAATCCTGCTGAAAGAGGCAGAATACTTAGCAGTACATTAGTACACATCGCTGATGGAGCATATCCTAGCGGACTTTCGGGAACAGGATTATTGAAGTATTTAAGCGGATATGGTCCGAACGGGTGTGACACATTACTCTATACAGAAGGAAATACATATCAAACATCGATAATACTCAAAAACCCTGGAGATAGAGATATTACTGTTACTGGATATAAGTTCATTGGTGGTAATGTTAATCTTTATAGTATAACAAATAACTTTCCCTTTAATATAGCTAAAGGTCGAGATGATGAGATATTTGTCAATTTCACCCCTATTGCCGAAGGTACTTTCAAAATAGATGTTCAATTTGAGCACGACGGAAATCAGGATTCTACAGTAATTATACCTTTATGTTATGTAGTAAGATCAAAGAATATAAAATACTCAGTTTCTGAATTAGATTTCGGAACCATATGCTCCGGGGACTCTTTAACAAAAGTCATTCTTATCGAGAATCCAAGCAGTTTTGAAACAATGACAATAGACAGGATTAAAAAGCAAGACCCTTCATCCCCGATAATAATACCAAATTCAATTGATACAACATTGAATCCGAGGGAGTCAATGACTCTGACTGTTTCAATTAAGGGGAATAATTCAGGTAGTGTAAACGAAATAGTCGAAATTAGAGGATCATTTGGCAGTACAGATATCCCAGTGAAAGCTGAAATACTACCTAACATAGTTATAAATCCAAGTGTTATCAGGCATTATTACGACCCCGGCGAAAGGTTTATTGTCCCTTATGATATCAGTGGAGTTGATGCGGGGAATCCTTTAACAAATATTGAAGTGACCACTAGCTATAATTCAACTATGCTATACCCTCTTAGAATTGTAGAGTTAAATGGAGGAGTAGCGCTGGATCAAGCAAATACAGATATTACATCAAGAAATGTGAATAATGCTGAAATGACGATCGTATGGCAAAATGGTTTAATTGCAGATGGTGCAGCATTTGGTGTTGAGTATGAAGTACTTAGAGGCAACTCACACTTTACCACTATCAGAATTGAAGATAAAACTTTACAGAATGTATGCCTATCAGGAAATAATGCTGAATTTTACGTGGAAGGTCTTTGCGGAGGGCGAGACAGTCAAATTCTTACAGAAAATGCTACTATATTTAACGTATATCCTCTTCCAGTAGGGAATGAAATGAATATTCTACTTTATGACAAAGAGGATAAAGAATTTGAAATTGAAATATATGACCAAATTGGAAAAAGAGTATATCAAAATAATTTAAATGTAAGCAGTAAAACTGCAGCTGAGTTTAAAATAAACACCGTAGATCTATCTAATGGTACTTACGTGATTAGATTAAAAGATGGTTCACAGGTGTTATATAATAAAGTAATAATTCTCACAAAATAAGCAGATGTGAATTGAAAAAGACTATACTAATTATAACGGCTATTGTATTAATAGCGGGAAACTCTTTGTTTTCCCAAGAGAAACCATCAGAAAGAAATATCCGAATAGGAATGTTTGGCGCAGGAGCTTTGAATATGCACTCGGGTCAGTTCAGTAGCTATGATGGTATGCTTATTTGTGGCACTTTCGAGGATGGAAGTGGAATTGGTTGGATGGCTGGCAACAGCATTGAAGTACCATTCGGCACTAACTTTTCATTTTTTGGAAGGGCTTTCTTTCATAAAGCTGATGGTGATTTTAAGAGTATCCCAAAAGATCAGCCAAGAGTTTCTCTGGATGACGGTACCTTAGTTTACCTGACAACTGAGCATCAGTTAGACGTATCTTTAGATTATGTCCAGATTGAGGCATTGGGAGCTTACTATGTAACTGATAAGGTCTATGTGGCGCTTGGCCCGGGAGTGGCTATCCCTACACATGCATCCTATACGCAAGTTGAAGAGATACAACAACCATTCGGAATAACATTCAGAAACGGTGAAAGCACCAGGCAGATTGCTTCAGCAAATTTTGATGATAATCCGAACACAAAGACAAATCTAAGAATAAATGTTCACGCATTGATTGGTGCAGATTTCCCAATAACTAAAAATTTATATTTAAGTCCTGAAGCAGGATACATATTCCCTTTTACTAATGTTCTAAGTGATAATGATTGGTCAGTAAGCACACTCCATGCAGGACTGGTTCTGAAATATGAATTAGGTACTCCTGAAAAAGTGATAATCAAGGAACCTGCTCCTATAACTGCACCTGAGACGGTTACAGAACCTAAGTTTACTCCTAGTCCAATTGCATCGATTAAGGCCAAGGGTCTATTGGAAAATGGTACAACGCTGGAGTTTGCGCAAGTAACAGTGACAGAAGAAAATAATAACAATTATGTTCCAATCCTACCTTATATATTCTTTGACGCTGGAGATTCAGAACTACAAAGCAGATATATAACACTTAATAGCTCTGAGATGAATAACTTTGATGAGTCAACTCTGCAAGATTCTGTAATTGCAGTATATCATAATATACTGAATATTGTAGGTAGTAGAATGCTGAAAAACACTAATGCAAATATTACTTTAACAGGGTGCTTAGAACCGTTAGATGACGGTGGTAATCAGAATAAACTTGCTTCCTCAAGAGCACTCAGAATAAAAGATTATTTGGTAAATATATGGGGAATTAAGCCCGAGAGGATTATTACGCAATCACGTGAATTACCTGAGGAAATTTCAAACAGGAAAATTGCCGAGGGAAGAGAAGAGAACAGAAGAGTTGAATTAAGTTCAAACAGTTCTGATATATTGGAACCGGTAAGACTTATTACGCATAATAGTGAAGTAAGCCCTAAGTCAATTGTACTGCAACCTAATGTCAAGTATGATGAAAATCTAAAAAGTTGGGATATAGAAGCAAATTATATCGACAACACTCAATTATGGAAGAAAAGTGGAAATGGATCTCCTTCAAGTTCAATGCAGTGGGAATTAGACAGAAATAAAATGATAGAACTGGCTAGAAAAGATGAGAAGGGAAATCATATTTCTGTGAAATTAAAAGTAGTTGACAATGAAGGTAATACGGACGAAGCAAGCACAGCAATACCTATCTTTTATGAAAAAAAATCAAAATATTATGATGGCGAAATAGTAAAGGATTCTGTCGTTGAAAGATACAATCTAATTTTCTTTGACTATGATATGCCTTTGATAAATAAAGAAAATGAGACTACATTTAAAACAATTTTAAACAGAATAAACACAAATTCATCTGTGAGTATTACCGGATTTACTGATAAATTGGGAACTGATGAGTACAACAATCAGCTTTCCATTGACAGGGCAAAATCAGTGGAGAAAGCTATCAAAGAAAGAGTAGTTCCTGAAAAAATATTCAGTAAAGGGGTTGGAGAAACACTGATATATGATAATGACCTTCCGGAAGGCAGGTTTTATAACAGAACAGTTATAGTAGAGATCACAACACCATTAAAACGCTAATTATAATATGAAAAGAATTTTTCAAATATTCCTACTTGCATTGATTATTACACCATCATTGCTACCGGCACAGCAAGAGTTGAAACTGGAAGATATGCTACCTCCTTACTTACTGGATGCGGTTGTTTTGAAGAATGGACATTTTTATATTAATACATCTTATCTGGATCCGACTATTGATCCAAAATCTTTAATATATAATGAAGATGGTAATGGAATCACACCACCAAACTTTACTTCTCATGTTCACTTGATGATAGACAATATTATATTCCAATTGCCATTTGAGGAAGACCCTAATACAGAAATGCCACCCCCTCAAAACCCTTTGACTGTTTCTCGATTGTTCAGAGACACATTGAACGGAAAACCGAGGATAAATTCGGAATTAATAGCCAATATGCCGGATGGTGAAAAAGTTAGATTTACATTTTCAATGGAGCCGAGTAAAAGACCAAGCGGTGGATTTATTAAGATGTCAGTTTCTGCGGATACTTCTTCTAAAGCTCATGATGTTGGAGTACTTTTACTTATAGATACCAAAATCGGTAACAATGATAGAACGCCGATCGTGACATCTTATGGATATTATAACTCAGAACAACAATTTACCGATGCTGTGGCACCTGGAATACCTGAATTTTGGCTGGCCTTGGAAGGAAGTACAGTTCAACCAGGGTTGACTGCAAGAGGTAATTTGAAAGAACAAGGGCTGTTGGCACCTGACTTTTTTATGTTTGGGAACTGGGCAGATTATACTGGGCAGAATACACTGAAAGGTCTTGGAAAATTCTTATGGAAAGATCGAAATGCTGATAACACTCTTACTTATACAGATAGTGCCGTATTATTAATATGGGATGAGGAATCCGTAGGAGCCGGGCAGAAGAAAGTCCTTGCTTCAACTGAAATTGGTATAGTTGACTCTCTTGAAGTAATCGATGCAGGTTCAACAACTGGTGGTGGGCCGTCAGGAGGTGCAGGTGACGGTATTTTCTATGCAAGACCAGATGGATGCGTTCCGTTTGATACATTGCATCAGACAGATTGTAATGACCCGAATTACCACTCTTATTACCCGGACACTTTAGATGTTTTATTCATAATTACAAACACAAAAGACAACACTTTCAATAATGTAAGAATAGAAATAGACGCTCTTCCTTCAGGACTATATACAGTTGCGACTTCAAACAGTATTACACCTAATATGCTCGTGGAAAATACTTCTGCTGTAGGAGTTGCCTCATTTTATGCAGATCCGCGATTATACACAGCTGATTTGAAAGTGCCGATAAGACTAATGGGTAATGCAAATGATACGCTTGCAATAGATGAGTTATGCATCACAGTACCGGGAATTCTTAGCAGAGACTCTATACCTGATATGGATTTCGGTTTTGTTTGTCCGTCAACAGCGGATACAATGTCAGCCCGTGTATTTCTAAAAGATGTTAGATGCCGTGATGTTGTAGATATTTATATAGAGGGGAATACTCCTGATATAAACTATTTCAAAATCGCACAAACTTTACCGGGAACATTACAGCCCAATATTGCAACACCACTTGACATACATTTCCAGCCCGGAGCTTTAGGTAATTATCAGGTAAACCTGATAGTGGAAATAAGAGATTTTGACGGTTTCCCCGGTGGTGACACTTTAATCGTTAGAGATACATCAGTTATATCAGGCACGGGTAAAAGCGAAGAATTTTACTTTGCTGATAAAAAAGACACACTTGATCTGGGAGCTGTATGTATTGGAGATACTGCTACATTCGAATGGGCTATACTCAACCGCGGAGGTTGTGATGTAACAATTCGTGATTATAATTTTTACAGAAATTTCTTGAATCAGTTTTCACTTGCAAATGCTACCGATTATCCTTTGGTAATACCAAAAGCAGATGATGGCTCCATAGGCAGGGCTTTGATTCAGTTCATTCCAAACACTCAGGGCTGGGATACCACTCTGTTGGTAATAGAAAGCCCGTCTGCCCCCGGATTTGATACTCTTGTTGTAATTGGCAGAGGCGATTTGCCGATATTTGAGATACAGCAAACTGAAGTAGCTTTTGATACTATATGTCCGGGTACAAAATATCCTTTCAGTCTTAAATTGGATAATCCAACAGCTTGTGTTGTGGATATAGATACGGTTTTCATTACATCAACCAGTAATGCGTTTACAGTAAATCCTGTAAAATTCACCATACCATCTAATGGTAGTGCTAATGCTAATATAGTTGCCGAATTTACCAATGAAGGAACCTACACCGGTACTGTTACAATTAGAACTACTACTGGATTTGAGATTACCAGAAATATTAGCGCTGTTGTGGCAACACGTTCATTAGTTACTGAGTTGACAAAAGGTTTTGGTGATGTAAGAATAGGAAATTCTTCTACATTGCAGGCGGTTGTTACTTCAACAGGATCAGCAGGTGTAGAGATAGATAATATAAGAATCAGAGGAGTACATCCGAATGATTATACAGTTAATCTGCCGGCTGGAGTTACTTATCCTATATATCTCTCTCCGGGAGAGAATCAGGTATTTGATATCCAATTTGATCCACAAGATATAGAAAACAGGTCAGCATTTCTTGACTATGTTATGAACGATAAAGCAATATGTGAAGAGCCGGAGAATACTGATCTCACAGGCCGCGGATTCAGACCCGTTATAAACATTAGAGAAAACTCTATCTTTCTCGGTGACGTTTGTATTGGAGAGTCTATAGACACCACAGCAGTTATTAGGAACTTTGGAAATGGTGATTTGGATGTATTATCTGTATCAGAAACAGGTGCAGGGAATATAAATGTAAATGCTGGATTACCAATTACAATAGAAGTGGATAGTAGCAAAGATGTTGCTATTAACTTCACCCCGCAACAAATTGGAGATTTTGAAAAGAAAATTTATTTTGAAAGTAATGGAGACTGGCTGGCAGGGCCTGATACACTTCTGATAAGAGGTAGAGGCATTATCTGTGCTGATATTTCTGTGCAGAGTGTAACCGGTATTGTTGGAACGAATGTTGATATTCCAGTCAGAATAACTCCGAAAGAAGGGACAAGGCTTACCACACAGGATATTGCTCAGTTGATGAATGATGCTAATAAGACAAGTATTGAATTTTCAATATATCACAACTTTAGAATTGCACGGTTTAACAACACACCAGTAAATGAAGGCTATATAGCAGGGAATGAAACTCTGACTATATTCCCAGATCATATAAATGTTACTTCTAATGGTAATCTTAACCAAGAAGGACTACTGGCTGTACTGAATGCTGAAGTACTGCTTGGTGACGATTTCGAGACACCGCTTGATTTACAAATAGACAATTTTGCTGATGGTTATTCAAGAGTAAATGCAAGAGACGGGAAGCTAATAGCTGAGTGTTGCGCATTTGAAAAGAGATTAGTTGACGTCTCCAATGTTGTATTAAACATCAGACCAAACCCGGTGAATAATACTGGCTACTTTGAGTTATACTTGAAAGAGGAAAGAGTTGTAAATATCACGATATTTGATATTCTCGGCAATGAGATAAAAAATATAAGCAAGAATCTAACTGAAGGAACGCATTTAATAGAATTTGATGCCAATGATTTTGGTTCTGGTAACTATTCTGTGGTTTTGCAATCAGGAGAGATTATATATTACACTCGCTTGGTGATAGTGAAGTAAGAGAGTAAAATGGTATAAATTGAAATAAGAAGAGATTTGTTAATTTCATTGCAAAGAGCCTTAAGGGCAAGATAATTATGAAAGAAATTCTAGAAATAAGAAAAAGGATAAATAAATGAAATGATAAAGAAATTATTAATATTGTCACTCATTCTGTCTTTTCAATCTTGTTCAAATACAAGTAATAAGGTTGGCAACATAGAGATTTGCGAGTCAATTGATGGAAAAAGAATAGAAGAAATAAATTTTTATTTTGTTGATTTCGAAAAGCTGGATTTAGAAGCAAAAATAAGAATAAAAAATAAAGTAAATAATAAAGACTCTGTTATAGAAAATGATATAATTAAAAATGGAAAAACAAACAAAAATATAGTTCTGAAAGTAATCGATGTTAAAACAGCAATTTATAATGATGTTATTATTGAAGTTAGTAATTTAACAAACCTAATATTTAAAGATATTCGTTCTACAGAATATTGTGTAATACGTGCAAAAGAAAATGATGGAAAAATAGATTTATCCTTTTCTTTTAGAACTTCACCACCTGATTTTTATGTCGGTAAAAAAAACCCTTATTATAATAAACGATAGAATAAATGAAATTCCTGCAATTAAGTAAAATTATCACAATACTATTTTGTTTTATGTTTTCATCCAATGTTAGTGCGAAGTTGATAAGCTGTGATGAAGTTAAAAATTATTTTGATGAACTTCCTCTTGATATCTATGGACATTACGCTGAATCTGAGGATTATACAAACTATAGTATGTATATTGATAGCATTTTTAATGGATCTTGTGTAAGCGTCGAGTCAATTGTTGAGAAATTTGCTCAATCGGGTGCAAGAAGATACAATAGCTTTGAGCCAACTTATGAACAGAATATGTTTGATATCAAATTAACTTTGTTTGTTGAAAAGAATAATATTGAAATAATCAATATTTTAAAAGAAAAAGATAGAGATTTTATATATAACTTCTTTTATTTTATTAAAACTCCAATGAAATTTTTTGAAGGATGGCCTCCAGGTATTCAAGAAAAAGATAAATTTCCGGAGTTCCCTGAAAAATATGATAAAAACTTAAGAAAAATTTTATTCGAGGTTGTAAGTGATATAAAAAAAGATACCAATAGAGTTGGTAATGATAATAAAAGGTTACAAATAAATGAAATTCCTGCAATTAAGTAAAATTATGACAACACTATTTTTCTTTATTTACTCTTTCAATGTTAGTGCGTCGTTGATAAGCTGTAATGAAGTTAAAAATTATTTTGATGAACTTCCTCTTGATATCTATGGACATTACGCTGAATCTGAGGATTATATAAACTCTAGTATGTATATTGATAGCATTTTTAACGGATCTTGTATAAGCGTCGAGTCAATTGTTGAGAAATTTGCACAGTCTGGTGCGAGAAGAGTCAATAGCTTTTGGGCATATGATGGACAGAATATGTTTGCTAACAAAGTAAGCTCATTTGTTAGTGAGAACAATATTGAAATAATTAACATTTTAAAAGAAAAAGATAACGATTTTATACGTGACTTCTTTTACTTTTATTTAACTCCAACATCGTTTATGTTCAGTTGGCCTCCTGGTATTCAAGAAAAAGATAAATTCACTTCCTTTTCTGAAGAATATGATAAAAACATAAGAAAAATATTATTCGAAGTTGTAAATGATATAAAAAAAGATACCAATAGAGTTGGTAATGATAATAAAAGGTTACAAATAATTGAAATTCCTGCAATTAAGGATGAATTAATAAAGCGCTAAGTATCGGATATTATTAGAAAAAGCATTAAAGTAAAAAGTATTACAATGAAATTAAATAAATCTATACTGAAGAAATTTTTATATATATCAACAATCCCTATTGGTTATCTGTTTATTTATATGATAAGTTATCAGCGGTGATATTCCCCTCTTTAAGCAACGCGAAAGAGGGGTGGATCACGCCAAAGGCGTGAGACGGGGTGTTCAAAAAAGCAGAAAGACCATATAGAGAAAAAAGTATACAATTAGTCTGAAGAATCAGATAATAACAAATTCCGTAGATATGTAAATACCCCGTCAGTCAACGCTGGTGCGTTGTCTGCCACCCCTTTTTAAAAAAAGGGGAATTTCAGCATAATGAATATTTATGTGAATTATTTTCATAAATAAATGCCGAAAAAAGAAGACAACTCCCCCTCGTTCGAAACTAAATAAAAAAATCCCGATACTTTCTACAAATATCGGGATTTGTATTTTAGTAGTAATCAGTTGATTATTTGATTAGAATTAGCTTCTGAGTTGTGTAAATGTCCTCAGCTTCTAGTTTTACCAAATAAGTACCTGCAGCCAGTCCTTGTGAATTCCACTTGCTATTTATTACACCTGATTGGTAGTAACCTTCTGCAAGAACTGTTATACGGTTTCCAAACATATCATATATTGCTAATCTTACGTAAGAGTTATTATTCAACTTGAATGATATATTAGTTTGATCAGTAACAGGATTAGGCACAATTGCGATTCTACTTTCATCGAAAACCAAACCTGTTATAGGTTCTGTTTCTACATCAGTAACAATATCAATTGGTGCTGATGGGCATCCGCTTCTGTAGTCTGCATCAATTGCTGCCATTCTTATAGTTATGCCTTTATTATCTTCCAAATTGAACTGAACTTTATGGTCATTTGCATAAACTATAGCATATGTGGAATCATTTCCATCTTTGTCAGTAACAATAACGTAATACCCTACTACTTTTTCCATGTTATTCGGCATCCACTCAACTGTCATCAGCTTTCCTGTTGTGTAGTAAACCGCGGTCATGTCGTGTGGCGGAGGTAATGAATTTTTCCCATTAACTACTGGTGCGTCGGCATAGCCGGTAGCAAGCAACTCTTCATCCACTGATTGCACATAAGCATATATGTAGTTGCTGCAGTAACCCAAAGTATCTGCCATTGTGAATATATATTCTGCCTGAGTAGCACGAACTTCAGCAAATTTATAACCATCAAATCCATCACCATTGTCATCTAAATAGAATTCTATATTATCTGTCGATTCAAAAGAATCTGTATTCCACGATAATGTAACTTTATTATCTACCTGTTTAGCAGAAACTGAAAAAGGAGTATCGCTCTCTGTTAAGTAAACTTCAACAATATCCTTCACATCACCATCTAATAATACTATCTTCCATTTTCCTTCCATTGGAGCTTCAACTGACCAGAATGAAGTTAAGCCATCTTCAGAATTAAAGTGCAATACATTTGCATCTTCATCAGGTCCGGTCAACTCAGTTCCATCAGGCATTATCAATTTGCTTTCAGGAGCATGTACCTCGCTATTAATTCTAACATACATCCACTCCGAATTTGCGGGTATGTTGATGCTTTTTTCTATATCTGCTTGTATTGAATTTCCATCATTGCTTATTTTACCTATTGGAACAATAGATGGTATATATTGTTGACCTTTGTTATAAGTAAAGAATTCTGTGTCGTTGCTCGATTTTGTCAAATCTAACTGGAAATTAAATTTTCCAAGTTCTGCAAAATTGCATTCTGTGTATATATGACGGGTGTTTTCTGACATATTTATCAAAGCATTCATTGATGCTGTATAAGGAAGCTTTAATCTTGCTTTGATAATATCATAAGGAAATCCTTTAAATGCTAGTTCTGGCAAAGTCAGACTACCATTTACTCTTCCGGTAAATTTACCTTCATCTGCCTTGTATCCCATGTCGAATGCTCCATTTAGCACATAAGCTTTCCCGTCAAAAGTACCACACTTTAGTTGCGAGGTCAATTTCAATAATGCATTATTATAGTCAAACCTAATTTCAGGAGTACCTGTTATTTGCCAATAAGTAGTACTCGGCAACTTCATAAAGTTTGCCTCACCATTGATATATATAGTAGATGGTGCTTTGTAGCCTGCTCTTGCTGTTATCTCCATCAGGTCTTTGTTAAGGCAGTTATTTACTGTCCCGCCAAATGTAAGTTCAAGTGGTGGAAATGCAAGTCCATGAGCTTTCCCTTCTAAACCTAATATACATACTCCTGTATTTCCAATTGGTATTCCTTTTGCCAGTTCACCTTTGAATCCGACACTGTCAAGCATTGCATTTCTGAATGACGCACCTGCACCAACTTTCATAAATGGTACAGTGAATTCAGCTCCTAGATCAAGTTTGTCAGCTTTCTGATCGTAGTTATAAGTTAATTTGTTAAGGCAGAATTTTGGTGCAGGAGATAAATTAGTAACTTCAAAACCATCAAAATACATACCTGTATTTCTTTGTATCTTTAAACCAGTTACCTTTATGCCCGTATCAACCGGTTTCTTACCATCTTCATCACATCCGGGAGCGAATCCCGGGATTTTAATTGATGCACTGATTTCAACACCTGTTGCATTTGTACCACCTATCAACTTAATATCTGTTATTTTTTCAACTTGCACCCCGCATATTTTTGGTGCCGCGGAAAGCGATTGATTCAATAAATTCGTAAAACTTCCATTTGCACCTAATAGTTCAATATCAACCAGATTACCACTCATTAATGTGATGCTCCCTTTACCGCCTCCAGGAAGTGGAACGTCTTTTACTGAGAAAGTACCATTTGCTTTGAGTTTCAGAGTTTCTTTATTTATTTCCATTGTTCCGCTAAAAGATATCAAGTTGTTTATAAGAACTTCTCCATTTGATTTTATAATTGGATCTCCTTCTTTCTCTTCCCATCCGCTTTTGGTACAGAACTCCAAAGCGCCTTGTTTCCAGCAGGAGTCAATACTTACTTCAACTTTTACAATAGATTTCTCAGAATCAACGTATTTATCCTTTGAAGCATAGAATTTTACTTCATATTCACCTTTTTCTTTTTCTTCGGGAACCAGAATATCATACGGCCTTACTCCATTTGCATTTGTTACTCCCAAAAATCTGAAAGACTTATCTCCATTCAAACCGTCTTGTATAAATATTTGAGCATCTTTAACTGGAACTATTTCACCCTCTTTGTTTTCTGTAATTGTAAGATCAATTTTTTCCGATTCATTGGGTTTCAGCTTGTAGTCAGTGTTAGGAGTTATGTTAATCAACAGAATTGGTATTTTACCAACTATAACTCTTACTTTTAATGGCGTAGATTTTTGAGATTCATCCAGTGATTCATTTGCATAGAAAGTAAATTCATAAGCTGAATCTTTTGTTTCTTTTGGAATAGGAAATTTATATAATAATTTTCCACCAGCATCTGTTTTTCCAAGATATTCCTCAAAACCAGCTTGATTAATAGGATTAATTACAGTGACTCTTGCACCTTCTACTATTTCACCGTCTTTATTTCGTACTATAAGATCTATTTCAACTGTTTCTTCCTGCAATATTTTGTATGATTCTTCATCAGAGGTAATCTCTAAATCCGGCTCCGGTGCAACTTTTATTACGCTTTTTACTGTTTTAGATTTAAGTGCATCACTATCATTAGTTTCTGCATAAATTTGAATACTGTATAAACCAAATTCAGTATTATCAGGAATTATGTATAAGTACACTAACTCGCCATTTGCATCAGTTTTCCCTCCTAGTTCAACAAATTTATTATCTTTATTTACCTCATTTCTAACGAATACTTTTGCACCTTCTGCGGGGTTAAAAACACCTTTATCGTCAGGTTTATCTACTTTTATATTTAAAAGTATCGAATCTTTAGGGGCAACCGGCTTTTCAATATAATCCTTATCCGCAGTTACTATTAGCTTAAGTGCAGGTTTTTTATCTATTTCAATTTCATTTGAAGCCACAGCTTCAGATGAAGAATATTCTAATTCCAGTGTGGCCTCAGTTGTTGAGGTTGATGCTAAATCTGGACTTCCGTCGCTTGCTATACCTACAATTGCAGTACCTGACTTTTCATCACCGGTATAATGTATTTGGAAATCCCATAATTTTTGAGACCCGGGTAGTCCCTGCATTTTACCAGCTGCTGCGTTTATCCATATCTGTCTTGTTTTTGTTTCATCATTAAATGCAAAAAATGAAGAACCACTTGGCAAAGTAGGCCTTCCATTAAAATTACTTGAACTATGTCTGTAAACAGGGAAATCCGTTACTGAACCAATTGCATAGAATTTAGCTGCATCTGGCAAAGTATTATGCCAATTTCCCAACGGTGAAAGTCCTGTATATGGTTGATAATTATCAGTAGGACCCTCAGAATTTCTCAGGATAACAGGGCCTGATTGATTTTCATATTGTGGCATAACATCACCCAGATGAATCTTTATAGATGCAGGTTGGGATGATTTTGCACTAAGGTATATCTTAACATTTAATTTACCTGATATATCATTGTCAGTAAGTGTAGGCTCATAGTACCAATTGAAAGTCTTTGTGGAAGGACTAGCAGTTTCAGTATAACCGATATCACCGTCTAGGTCAGCATCGCTTATATCCTTTTCTTTCAATTCGTAAAAATTAAGATCCTGATCAATTATTTCAATTCTGTCAATTTGAATAAATGTTGATTCACGTAAAACATATTTAACTTCAATAAATGGATTTTTATCGCCTTCTTTTGCAGAAACAACTACTTTTACAATCGGATTTTCCTGTGCATCTGTAATATTGGGGAAGTTGAAAAATATCATCAAGACCAAAAGGTAATTGATGATTTTGCCCTTGTTTTTAAAACTTGTATGAGAATGTTTCATAAATACTCCTAATAATTATTGAAAACTGTATTTTTTTTATACGTTCTAAATTACTTAATTCCATACTATTATACAATAATAGTTATTATGTTTTTATTAAAAAATTATCAGTTTATTTTACTTTAATTTATACTAAGATGTAACCACAGCCTGAGTACAATACTTCAAAAGGAAGAAGAAAAAGGAGTACTGAATCAATTGCCAAGTTTATGGAGTAACAAATGAAATAGAGATGATTATTCAAATTTAGTAAATGTTATTTGAAATAGTGAAGAATTGGGTGAGAAAATGAATCGTGCTAGAAATCGTGTTATTTATCGTGAAATGTAGTGAAACAGCATGACACATTGCAAAATAAAAAAACCCCATCTATTAGCCTATAACGGCGTTCAAATGGGGTTTAATTGTCTCATGATGTGTCAAGTAACATCATAAGTTGTGGGCCCAGAGGGACTTGAACCCCCGGCCAACGGATTATGAGTCCGTTGCTCTAACCAACTGAGCTATGAGCCCTTTTTCTATTATTCCATTTCTGTTTATAACAGAGTTTCAAATATAAGAATATTTTTTTAATTCCAAATATAAAAATTTAATTAAAAATTTACTAAACCAACCATTACTCCAAATCCGACTTTCAATCCAGATATATCGAAATTGGGGTTAATTGTTGAAGTTCCAATTGTGTTGTGCGTCCACTTTGTATCTTGGCCTATTGTTAGGTTGTAACTAGCATCAGCTCTTAGTATAATGAAATTTGCAAGAGCATATTCTAACTGGATATTGGGCATTGCGAAAAAGTAATTTTTCTCAAATCTATCAGTCCCAAAAGCACCAACTTGTTTAACATCATCAAT
This sequence comes from Ignavibacteriae bacterium HGW-Ignavibacteriae-4, assembly GCA_002839765.1. GTDB lineage: Bacteria > Bacteroidota > Ignavibacteria > Kapaibacteriales > UBA2268 > PGYR01. The sequence continues at coordinate 16,283 of PGYR01000002.1, read as the reverse complement.
TGTAGTTGAAGAGGCAAATATTTCATAAGTAATATCACCCCAACCAGCATTAACACCAGCTAATATTGCAAAGTGCTCAAATGGGACATATCCATAGTGCATACTAAACCCAAACATGCTTGCAGTTAAATTCACTTGCTTTTTCCCAAATATTACTGAATCCTGAGCAGTTAACATTGGATAATCAATCTGATCTGACTGTAAACTACCTCCATAACCGAAAACACCTAATCTTAGGTTTTTCACCCACGGAATACCAGTAACTCCTTGGCCACCTGTCAACTGAATTGGTGCCGAGAGTAGTAGTTCTGGACAATCACAGATCGAATTCAGATTATCTTCTTTTATCATTAGCCAATCAAATGTAACACCACCAGCTAATACGAAATAATCTCGAGACACCTGTTTTAATGGTTCGTTTTCAAAAGGCAAGTCCATTTCATCGTCCTGCGCCGTTAGGAACATCGGAAGCATAAGTACCGACATAAGTAATAATATTTTTTTCATATTCATATTTTAAACTTGATATTAGAAATTAGCTAGACCAATCATTACCCCAAATCCAACTTTCATACCATCTAAATTGAAGTCTGGGTTTACTGTGTTTGTTCCTAGAGTATTTTGAGTCCAATCCGTATCCTGCCCTACTGTCATATTATAACTTGCGTCAGCTCTCAATATAATATAGCTAGTAATAGCATATTCTAATTGGATATTAGGCATGACAAAGAAAAAGTTCTTTTCTAATTTATTATTACCTGTCCCAGCTAGATTAAATGAATCATGTAGTTGATCAGTTGAAAAGTGACTTTCATACGTAACATCTCCCCAGCCAGCATTAACTCCACCTAATATTGCGAAATGTTCAAAAGGTACATAGCCATAATGAGCGCTAAACCCAAACATACTTGCTGTTAAGTTAGTTTGCAAGTTATTAATAATGTCTTCACCCGATTCCGTTTTTCCTGGTATTTTAGATATATCTGACTCTATACTCCCACCATAACCAAACACTCCTAATCTTAGATTTTTTACCCAAGGAACACCTAGTACTCCTTGACCACCTGTTAACTGCATCGGTCCAGATAGTTTTAAATCGTCTGAGTTATTCAAAAATGAATTCAAATTATCTTCGTTAATCATTAGATAGTCATAAGTAACACCACCAGCTAATACGAAATATGTACGAGCGTCATCTCTTAGTGGCTCATTATCGAAAGGTAGGTTATCTATTTCGTCGTCTTGTGCCGTTAGGAACATCGGTAACATAAGTACCGACATTAGTAATAATATTCTTTTCATTGCTTCTCCGATTTTTAATTAATATATCAACTACAAAAATAATGAATTATACGAGACTTACATATTATTACGATTATTTACTCATTAGTTTTTATATTTGTAGTCTATTTTAAGACCAAAACTAGCTTAACTATTATGAAAATCACATTTCCAGATGGCAACGTAAAGGAATTCCCTCAAGGCACTAATGGCTACGAGATAGCAAAATCTATATCTCACGGCTTAGCCCGCAATGCATTAGGCATTGTCTTGAACAATAATGTAAAATATGAACTCCATAGCCCTATCAATGAAGATAGCACTATTAAATTTGTAACCTTTAATGACGATGAGGGGAAAGATTTCTTCTGGCACTCGTCTGCCCATTTACTAGCAGAGGCACTACAAGAGCTATACCCTGGGGTGAAATTCGGTATAGGCCCATCTATTGAAAGTGGATTTTACTATGATATAGATATGCCCGGTGAAGAGACATTATCATCAGATGATTTCCCGAAAATAGAAAGCAAAATGAAAGAACTTGCTAAGTTAAAATCGGACTTTGTAATGTCTAAATCTACTTGGGAAGAAGCTTATGAATTTTACAAAGAGAAAGGAAACGAGTACAAGTTGGACTTGTTGGATGGACTAAAAGGTCAGCCAATAACTTTCTGTACTCAAGGTAATTTCAAAGATTTATGTCGTGGTGGTCATATACCAAACACAGGCGAAATCAAAGCAGTCAAGTTACTATCAACAGCTTCAGCTTATTGGAGAGGCGATAGCGACAATGCAACATTAACTCGTATATACGGTATTACATTCCCGAAAGCGTCTATGCTAGATGAGTTTTTGGAAATGAGAGCCGAAGCACAAAGACGTGACCACAAAAAATTAGGCCCTGAGTTAGGCATCTATATGATAAGCCAGAAAATTGGTCGTGGATTACCAGTTTGGTTACCTAATGGTACTATACTTCGTCGTAAATTAGAAGGGTTTATAAAAGAAGAATTATTAAAACGTGGTTATCAAGAGGTAATCACACCACATATTGGGAACTTAGAACTTTACAAAACTTCTGGTCACTATCCTTATTATTCTGAATCCCAATTCGCACCAATGAGCGTGGAAGAAGAAGAGTATATGCTAAAGCCTATGAACTGCCCTCATCACCATCAGATATATAGCTCAGAGCAGCGTTCTTATCGTGATTTGCCAGTGCGTATAGCTGAGTTCGGTACTGTTTATCGTTACGAGCAATCGGGTGAGTTGAACGGTATGTCGCGCGTGCGTGGATTTACTCAAGATGATGCACACATTTACTGTACAGAAGAGCAGCTAAAAGATGAGCTAATCAACTGTATAGAGCTAACTCAGCTTGTGTTCGAGACTTTCGATATGGAAGTAACTACACGTCTATCATTCCGTGATGACCAAGAAGGCAAATATGCTGGCGACGAAGAAGGATGGGAAAAATCAGAAAGAGTAGTAAAAGAAGTCGCTGACCAATTGGAATTGAATTATTTCATTGGATTAGGTGAAGCGTCTTTCTACGGTCCAAAAATTGATTTCATCGTACGTGATGCTATTGGTAGAAAATGGCAATTGGGTACAGTGCAAGTGGATTATGTAATGCCTGAGAGATTCGAGTTAGAATACATTGGCTCAGACAATGCACCACACCGTCCAGTTATCATACACCGTGCACCATTCGGGTCTATGGAGCGATTTATCTCTATACTTATAGAGCATTATGCAGGGAATTTCCCATTTTGGATTGCACCTGTGCAGGTTAGCGTATTACCTATTACTGATAGACAAAATGATTTCGCTGAAAAAATTGTTAACTCACTATTAGCTTCTGGCTATAGAGTGAAATTCGATAATCGTTCGGAAGGTGTAGGTCGTAAAATAGCCGAGTCCGAACAAGCTAAAATACCTTACGCTTTGATAATAGGCGATAGAGAGCAAGAAAGCGAAACAGTTTCTATACGTCAGCACACAAAAGGCGACGTAGGTACTGGCACTATAACTGAGATAATGGAGCTATTTGCACAGCTCAACCAGCCGGGTGGCGAGAAAGAAGCGGAAGGATAATGTTTAAGAAAAAGCTTATAGTTCTATCTTCTCCTAGTGGTGGTGGCAAATCTACATTAGCCAATTATCTGATGACTTTGTATCCAGAGATTCGTTTCTCAGTGTCTTGCACTACTCGCAAGATAAGAGAAGGAGAAGTTAATGGTAAAGATTATTTCTTCCTCACAAAAGAGGAATTCGAAGAAAAAGTAGCGAACGGTGAATTTGCAGAATACGAGCAAATATTTGGCAATTACTACGGGACTCTGAAATCAGAAATCAAAAAGCATATAAACTCTGGCAACTCTATACTATTCGACGTAGATGTTAAAGGAGCTGTGTCTCTAAGAAGAAACTTCCCTGATGATACACTTCTATTATTCATCTATCCACCTAGCTTCGAAGAGCTACAACGTAGATTAGAAAAACGAAGTACAGAAAGCCCAGAAGAGCTAAACACCAGACTAGAGAGAGCAAAAGAAGAGCTTGAATACAAAGAGCTATTCGATCACTCTATCCTCAATGATGTATTGCAAACAGCATTCAATGATCTAGAACAAGTAATAAAAGCAAATCTGAGTTAATAGATGAAATTCGTCCCTCTTGTAAAAGTCAGAGGGAGCATAGCGACCAAAAAGTCTATTTGTCTGAATCAGAATTCACCGAATTTAAGGATATTCAGACTACTTTCAGTTACACCATTATCGTTTGCCCTTAAGAATATTTATAACCTTTTAGTTCTTCTTGGTTGAACTCTACTCCCAATGCTAAAACATTTCGATTTACAAAGTTGAAATAATTTATTGTAAGAACAATATTTAGCACTTCTGTGTCTGTATATCCCAATCCCAAAAGCTCATCAATATCATTTTTGATAACCTCGCTTGGATGCAATGTCAGCTTCTGTGCGTATCTAACAACTACTTTCAATTTCTCATCTTCCACCGAAGTTGGGTCTGCCAAAAACTTCTCCAATTCTACCTCATCTTTCAAAAAATGAGACAATGCTTCCAAATGGTGATGAATACAATATTCACATTTGTTTGATTTAGATACTGTAACGGCTATCATCTCAGCTAACTTTCTATCTATCCCTTTTTTATTAAATAGGATTGACTTGTATAGTTCCAGATGAGCCGTCATAGTCTCAGGCAATAAGCTATGGATAGCCATTACATTCGATACTTTGCCTCTACTTCCTACCAGATTGTCGTAGGCAACTTTGAGTTCTCCTGTTGCGTCTTCGTGTCTTATAATCTTTATATGTGGCATGGTTATGTTGGTTTTAGTTATAATAATTTATTAAATTAGTAAGGTAAAAAGGATAAAGCAAAAATAAAATGAAACAGATAATTATAAAATCAGCAACAATCATACTATTTTTATCATTGATAACAATATTTATTGCTTTTAGGTCGGGATATTTTGGAGGAAAAAAATCTAGTGTACCAGTAAGTCCAAATGGTAGTGCATTGAATAATCAGACCAAAAATTCTCAAAGAGATACAATCAAAAAAAATAATATTATTAAAATTAGCAAAGCAAATATTGCAAAAGAAGAATCACAATTTTTAAAGAACAGAATAGTAAAGGCCTATGAAACAGCACAATACAAAGTTTCAGATTCGACAAATAGGAATAATGTAGATCCAGGTATATCAAGTTCGAAATCTTTAATACTTTCTACGCCTAGTAAATTAAGACAACTAATAGAAGATGCTAAATACACTGATACTATAATAGATTAATGGATATTGTTGAATTATATGAACTTTTAGAAGTAGCCATTCTTAGTTTGTTGTTTCTTTCTTTAGTATTTATCCCTATGGAAAAAGTCTTTCCAGCAAAAAAAGAACAGAAAGTATTTAGACCCTATTGGTTTCTTGACTTCTGCTTTTTCTTAGGCCAATATTTACTATGGAGTAGTTTAGTTTTATGGACATTGGATTATTTTGGTGATTCACTAACATCATTTATTCCAATTGAGTTTCAAACAGCAATTCAATCTCAGCCTTTCTTGTTGCAAGTAATCGAGGTATTATTGCTTAGTGACTTGCTAATCTATTGGGGGCATAGATTACAGCATAGAGTTGATTTCCTTTGGAGGTTCCATAAAGTGCACCATAGTGCAGAGCATTTGGATTGGCTAGCCGCTCATAGAGAGCATCCATTAGATTCAATTTATACAATAGGGCTGATTAATTTACCAGCTTTTGTTATGGGATTTCCGTTAGAATCTATTGCTGGAGTTATTGCTTTTCGTGGGATTTGGGCAATATATATTCATTCTAATGTAATGTTACCTATTGGACCAATTAAAAAAATAATAGGTGCACCTGAGCTTCACCATTGGCATCATGATTTAGATAGAAGGGGAGGTAATTATGCAAATATTTCTCCTCTGATGGACATCATTTTTGGTACTTATAAATGCCCTAACCATGAACCAGAGAAGTTTGGTATTGGTGAAAAAACTTCTTCTAATTACTTCGGACAATTAATAGAACCAATGTTACCCTCTAAATTGTGGTTAAAAATCAGTAAAAAATTGACTAAGTAATTTTGTTATAAGATTATTCAGATAAAATATGGATAAGATTTGGATAAATTAATTTACTTCTATCAACCTAAAAAATAAATGATAAAGCATTGTAATTTGATAGATTATAGTATATTAGGAATATTATTAATTACAGATTAACAATATTTGGAGCAATTACTATGAGAAACCAATCTATACAAGTACCTTCTTGGTATTGGGTTGCAGCTGTTATCTTTCTTTTGTGGAATCTAATGGGTTTAGTCTCTTTTTTAAGCCTAACTATAATGAAAGATCAAATGATGGAGGCATTACCATTAGCCGAGCAGGAACTTTACAATAGCTTTCCCTTTTGGACTTATATTGTATTTGCAATTGCAGTCTTTGGCGGAATTATAGGTTGTATCGGTTTACTAATGAGAAAGAAATGGGCTAAAGTTGCTTTCATTATCTCTCTTGTTGGCATTGTACCTCAGATGACTTACAACATATTTTTCAGTAATACTATGGCTGTCAAAGGTGTAACAGCTTTGATTATGCCAGTGATGATAGTTATAGTAGGCTTTTTCCTTGTTTGGTATGCTGACTCTGTTACCAAAAGAGGATGGTTGAAGTAGGGAGTTTCACTTCACTACTTCTATTATCTCATCTTTCAGGTATATTTTGTATTTCCCATCACTGTCGAATGCAGTAAGTGAAATATAGTATTTCCCTGGAAAATTATATGTGTGTATCGGATTCTTATCGTTCGAGAAAGTTCCATCACCGAAATTCCATATATATCGCACAGCTTTATCTGGTGAAAGGTTAGTGCACTCTACTATTCTATCTCCCCCATCTTGGTTGACAGTAAACTCGAAATTCGACTTCAAAACACCTTTAGCCTCTACTTCTTTTGAAATTTGATGCACTTTACCATATTCATTAGTGACAGTAAGTATTACAAAATATTTACCGCTACTTGCGTACTGGTGAGTGGGGTTTCTCTCTTGTGATGAAGCACCATCGCCAAAGTCCCAGCTCCAACTCTTTATAGGACCTTCTGATAAATCTCCGAATTCAATCTTATTATCATCTATGAGTTTGTACTCGAACTCAGCTAGAGCTACATTAAAGTCGTATTGCCACTTGTGCTTATATAGGGTACTCGCATCACCAATTGTCAGCAAGTTGCCGTCATTCAACTCACCCAAGAGCTCACCCAGATATGGTGCATTGTCAATTTTGTCAATTAGTATTTTATACGATGGATAATGGAATGCGAAAACTCTCTTATCACCATCAGCTTGCTTGATTATCAGAGCAATTATGTTTTTATCTTCGAAGTGATATTTCGCTATTACCTTATCTTCAGCATCGAGGAAGTAGGATTTTGGAACGGTTTTATTACGGAAGTTAAAGACCATAATCGAATCTCGAATAATGATTGTCGAAAGAGAATCACTGAGTATTTCCTTGAACCAACTTTTCATATTTTCTGGAGCAGTGTATTTAGCTATTAGCTGAAATGTATCGTTTTTGAGTTCAAAAAAATCATGTGTGTCTGCACCATCTTTATATTCATAAGATCCTTCGTAAATATTAGGGTCAGTAGTTAAGAAAATGCTATTATTACTATTCACATTTAAATTCGGTAACAATAACTCATGTGGGCTTCTAAAGACATAATTTGATTCTATATCAACAAAAACAGAACCAATACGAGGAGATAAACTTGGTCCTTCATTTATCAAATAGTCGTAGTACAATAGGAACTGATTTTTATTAATACTATAAACTCTAAAATCTGCAGCTGGAATATTATACAAATTGTTATCTCTAGCACTCGTGTAACTAAAAACTGAATCTACTTTTCCATTTTTCAAAGAAGTCATTTCAAAATTTAAGTATTTATCGATATTGAAATCAACCATTATTATTTTATCTAAATCTTCAGTTGAAATATCCCAACTTCCTTTATTATTCCAATTGTATTTATCACCTTTGACATATTTCATGGTTGTCTTTCTGTATGTACTCCCATCGGACTTATTTATATGATAACCAGTATGGCCATTTTTGTAGAAATATTGATTGTCATACTCACGAATAGTACCACCTACACCCATCTTTATATTACTGGTAGAATAGCCATCTCCGTCGGTCCAAACTGTGTTGATGTCTTCTATCACAATGGAGTCCAATACACTCGCTGCCTGAACTAATACAGGAAACATAAAAAGTATAATAATAAGTTTGATTTTCATTTTAGTTTACCATTACTTTATGGTTGTAGATTTTATTTTTGTACTTATATGATAAGTAATAAATACCATGCTTGAACTCAAGATAGTTATTTGAACTTCGATTAATGTTCTGCTTCTGCCCAATATAATTATAGATTCCTAAGAGTTCAACCTCATCATCTATCCAAAGCGCATCATTATATTGCTTTATCAAATTGTTTGTCTCTACTTGTATTGATGACACTGGCTCGTATATACTCATCTTGTAAATTCGAGAGTTATTTGAAGCTAGGTAAAGTGCCTTTCTATAAGGTCTAACGACACTATTAACAATGAAACCAAGTTGTTTAGTATCAATTTTAGTTTTGTAACTTACTCCAAAGTCACTTTCTTTTGCAACAACTATTTCTCCGCTCCTACCAATTGCGTAAACTGTATCATTTATATTCTCAATTCCTGTGACTTTACTTTTTATTGATAAAGAAGGAATTAGGTTTATTACTAAAGCGTAGTAAGAGCTAATTGCACTATAATCATTATGTTTTACTGTTATATATTGGATATTGTTTGAAGTTAATAAATTCAAAGAATCAGTTCTGTAATTGTCTCGTTCACTTTTATTAGAACTAAAAATCTTATTAATTGGGTCAGAAGTTATTATTTCTCCAAAGGTGTATTTATATCTTGGTTGAGAGAAATTATACATATGGTCGTTTCCCCTTGATTCGTCACTCTCTAGAAAACCACCACCATAATAGTAAGAATCTTGATATTCAATTAATGTTGAAAGATATACAGCCGCTCTTGTATTGACTGCAAGCCAATCCTTATCAGGACTAAACTTATGATATAACCATCGAGTTTCTGCAAGGGCAACATAGTCTTGATAGTTTCTAGCTGCTACTTTGATTAATGTGCTATCAGTTTCCACTCTCTCATCCAGCCAAGTTTCTCCATAGTCCATAGTTCTATAGACCATTCCTTTTTCACCGACTAATAGTATAGTATGTGGATCTTTGGAGTATAGCTGGTTGATTTTCAGCTCCGATTCGAATGCGATTTTCCAAGTTGTACCATCATCTGTGGACTTGTATATAGTATTACCAGAGCGAGCTAGTATGGTGAAGTTCGAGACAACTATGTCTTCGATATTCAGCGAATCATAGGGCAAAGTGATAACATCTAAATCATATTCCATTGAGAATAGATTAAGAGAGGAGAATGCTAATATGAATAATAAAGTTTTTATTTAGTTCACCAGTATTTTAGATGTCAAAAAGTTGTTTTTAAATAAATAACTTATAAAATATATTCCTTTTTTCAGAATAATTCTGTTTTCTGATTGATAATTCAATAATTCTTTTTGCCCAATATAATTATAGATTCCTAAGAGTTCAACCTCATCATCTATCCAAAGGACCTCATTATACTGCTTTATCAAATTGTTTGTCTCAACTTGTATCGATGATATCGGTTCATATATACTCATCTTGTAAATTCGAGAGTTGTTTGAAGCTATATAAATTACCCTCCGGTATGGATTATTAAGTTGATTTACTAGGTCAATATTCAAATCGAAAATATCCTTAATTAATCCATTTTCTGGAATATTCTTTTTCTGAATTATCTCTAATTTACCTTTTCTTGAAAAAATATATAAAGTATCTGAATAATCTAATAATCCAACGGCAACATCACTTTTAAGCTTGTATAAATCGTAATATTTTTCATAACCAAATTGAAAATCATCTTCGTATGTTACATAGCAATCTCCAAAATCAGTTACGGAATAGTATAGAGAATCATCACTATTGAATAATCTTAAAGAATCTGCTTCACGTATTTGAACATGATTGGTTCCTCCCCATTCATGACCAATCTCTAATCTACCGAATCCAGTTCCATAGAATGTGTATATTTTCAAAGAAAATTCATAATACTGCTCATTACGATATTCATAATTACGGGAAGTGCTACCACCTCCAAAATAATATCTTCCATTACCATAAGCAAGAGTCGATAAATAGACAGGGCTTTCATAATATAAAGTTTGCCAATCTGAATTAAGACTTTCTTTATAAAAAAACCATTGGTGACCTGATACTGCAAAATAATTAGTATAATCTTTAGCAGCTATCATATTTATATCATACTTATCTTCCACTCTCTCATCCAGCCAAGTTTCTCCGTAGTCCATAGTTCTATAGACCATTCCTTTTTCACCTACTAATAATATAGTATGTGGGTCTTTGGAATAAAGTTGGTTGACTTTTAGCTCCGAATCGAAGGCTATTTTCCAAGTTGTACCATCATCAGTGGACTTATATATAGTATTGCCAGACCGAGCTAGTATAGTGAAGTTCGAGACTACTATGTCCTCGATATTCAACGAGTCATAGGGCAAAGTGATAACATCTAAATCATATTCCATTGAGAATAGATTAAGAGAGGAAATAAATATTATTGCAAAAATGTAATTCTTCATACTATATAGACACATGAACACGAAAAACGTCTCACAAAATACAAAGTTTTTTTGGGTGAAACTTGATGAAATAGCGGTTAAGTATATAAGTTTTAATAGGTAATGAGGGTTTGTATTTATTTATATATAATTATAGTCAAGTGTATTTAACCTAGACTCTTCACTCCACTTCGTTCCGCTCTGAGTGACGGGAGAATAAGAGGTTTGGGGGATTCAAAGTAATTAATAATACTTAGATATAGTTGACACCTCCCTAAATCCCTCCTCAAGGATGGACTTGCATGACCTTCTTATTCTTCTTGGACTATTTTAATGCCTGTGGATTTGTGTTAGAATAAATAATCCTGAGATTGCCACCTCCACTTCGCTTTGCTCAGTGTCATCGCAATGACATGATTACAAGATGTTTGGAGTCGTTAACGATACGTCTCTACTATCCAAAATCCCTTTTTCTTTCCTTATTCCAAAATAATCTCGTAATTTGGTAGTTCTTTTGAATGCAATGAATTAAAATCGTACAAAGTAATGAATATTAGTTTTTATAATCTGGGCTGCAAAGTCAATCTCGCCGACATCTCTCGTATAGCAAAACAATTCGAGGAGTTAGGGCATAATGTAGTTGATTTCGAAGAGAAATCTGATATAGTGCTTGTGAATACATGCACTGTAACTCATAGAGCAGATGCCGATTGTAGGAAGATTGTTCGCCGTGCTCTTCGCCGTTCGCCTAACGCTTTCGTGGGTGTTTTGGGATGCTATGCACAACTGCAACCTGAACAACTGGCTAAGATAGAAGGTGTAGATGCTGTTATAGGTACGAAGCATAAATTTGAAATTCCGAACCTAATAGAAAATTTTAATAAGAATACTAAAACCGAGATATTTGTCTCTGATTTAGATGATGCTCCATTCCACACATCAGCGGTTTCAGACAATACAGGTCGTACCCGCGCTGTGCTGAAAATCCAAGATGGATGTGATTATCATTGTTCATTCTGCACTATCCCGCTTGCTCGTGGTCATAGCCGTAGTATGCCTTATGACCAGATAGCGAAAGAGATGCAAGGATTAATAGATGATGGTTACCGCGAAGTAGTGTTATCAGGTATAAACCTCGGTGATTATAAGACTGATGACGGAATGAAATTCGTTGACGCACTGAAGTTGATAGACAAAGAATCAGGTGATATGCGTATTCGTATATCTTCCATAGAGCCAAATCTTTTGACGGAAGAAGTACTAGAAGTAGTTGCGAATTCGAAGAATATAGTACCGCATTTCCATATACCACTACAATCTGGTTCGCAAGAGCTATTGCGAATGATGAAACGCCGCTACAAGGCAACGTATTATCACGATTTGGTATTACGTATAAAAGAAGTAATGCCACATTGCTGTATAGGAGTTGACGTTATAGTCGGTTTCCCAGGTGAGACGGACGAATTAGCTCAAGAAACTTATGATTTCCTTAATGGATTGCCAATTTCTTATCTCCACGTATTTACTTACTCCGAACGTGAGAACACTAAAGCGATTAACTTCGATGGAGTTGTTCCTCATGATGTTCGTAAAGAGAGAACTCATCAACTTCGTGATTTATCAGACAGAAAGCGATTAGAGTTTGATGAATCTCAAGTAGGAACAGAGCGAGTAGTAATTCCAGAAATGTACAATGAACAAAACGGTATGTGGCGAGGATGGACGGAGAACTATGTGAATGTCATATTCCCAGCTCCTGCAGATTTACCTCAAGTACCTCACAAAATTCAAATCAACAATATGATAGAAAGCCGTGTATTCGGTGAACTGACCGAGCTACGAACTGAAGTCAAACGAACACCAACTAAGCGATTCAAGCTGCCCGTGATTGGGTAAAGTTGTCGAATGTTATTGTTCTAACAGGAGTGCAATACCAATCATTCTTTTGCCTTGGTATGCAAGCTAAAGTCGATAAATAGTAATTCGAAAATTCCAAAGCCCTTACTGCCAGCCATTAGCTGTACAGTTACTAATATAAAATAACCTTATTCTTTTCTAAAAAACTAAATTTAATTAAATAGCTCTACAATAAAAGACTAAATAGTCCGATGTTTAATTCCGATACTTTCCTTTACAATGAAAAAATAAAATGAAACACGATATAAGAGACAAAGAAGATATAAAACTGATGGTCGATACTTTCTATGGTAAAGTACAGGCAAGCCCAATACTTGGGTTTATATTCAACGATATAGCTGCAATTGATTGGGATACACACCTACCCCACATGTACAATTTCTGGGCAGGAATACTATTCGGCGAGAACCAATTCAGAGGTAACCCTATGCTAAAGCACATAGTTCTAAGTAAAAAAACTCAGATGAGTGAAATACAATTTGCGGAATGGCTACGACTTTTCGGCGAAACGATAGATGAACTTTTCGAAGGTGTGAGAGCCGAGGAAGCAATGGCTCGAGCTCAGATGATAGCAAGGAATTTCCTATTTAGAATAAACGAAGCAGCAGAGCGAGAATCAACGGGATTCTAACCCAGCACTGACTTTGAGATAAAAAGAAGGATATAGAAAATCGGGTTTAAAATAAAAAATGCCATCCTCAACTTAAGAGAATGGCATTCTAGTTTTAAATATCTACTTCTACGATTCTAACCTTCTGATTCTGGAATCTGAATTGCGATAATTCTTGTTACTTCCGGATACTTCACCTTAATTAGCATAGCATCACCAGGTTTTTTATCGTCAATTATGTCTTTCAGATCTCTAGTAGTATTGACATCTTTTCTGTCCGCTTCTACTATTACTCCATTGGGAAACATTCCCCTGTCAGACGCAGCACTGAATCGCTTAACCTCAGTTATTAGTACACCGTGATCGGTACTATATTCCTTTTTGATTTTGTCGGTTAGCTTTTCAATTTTGAAACCTAACTTCTCGAAATTAACAGGTGAGTTTTTACTTACTCCAGTTTCTGCTTCTTGCTTGCTATTATCAGCAAACCCTTTATTATCTTCGTCTCTAGCACGTAGCTTAACAGTCTTAGTTAATTTCTTACCATTTCTAAGTATTAGAACATTAACTTTATCACCTGCTCTTTTCTGTGCTATTCTACTTTGTAGCTCTCCAGAAGAGAATAATTTTTCACCCTCTAGTTCTAGCAACACGTCGCCTGCCTCAATACCTGCATCTTCTGCCGCACTTCCATTAAGAATACTTCCTACCACTACACCATATACACCGTCCAAACCTAAAGCTTTTGCTTCGACTTCGTCACGAACACTATTAATGCTAACACCAATATATCCACGGTTAATTTCACCGTCATCTATTAGATCATCAACAACTGATTTGACCAAATCTACTGGAATAGCAAAACCATATCCAATATAATTACCAGTACTAGTTGCTATTGCAGTATTGATACCTGTTAGCGAGCCATTCATATCGAACAATCCACCACCAGAGTTACCAGGATTAATAGCCGCATCGGTTTGAATATAGTATTCCACCGAGTAACTACTTTTGCTCATTCCTAGTTGTCCTCTACCTATTGCACTCACTATACCAGTAGTAACGGTTGAAGTTAGCCCTAGTGGATTACCCACAGCCATTACCCATTCGCCGACTTTCACAGAACTTATATCAGCAAAATGTGCAGCAGGGAAATCTCCACCGCCTTCTAGTTTTAGAACGGCAAGATCAGTTAAAGGGTCCGCCCCAACTAAAGTCGCTTTGTATGTACGTTTGTCGTAAGTTGTTACTTTTATCTCTTTTGCATCTTCCACTACGTGATTATTAGTTACTATATAACCATCAGCAGAGATAAAAACTCCTGAACCATTCCCTTTAACCAAGCTTTCCTCTTCTGCCCCGCCATTATCACGAGGTCGGAAAAACTCAAAAAACTCTTGTCCACGAGTAATCTTTCTAGAAGATGTCACCTCAATACTAACTACGCTAGGTAGGACTGCTTCCGATACACTAGTAAAAGCGGTATTCAGTGTCCTCATAGCATCAGATTGTGTTACAGGGGGATTGTCTGCACCGAATTTTTTAGTAGATGCGAATATATCACCTATGCTACTTGGAGAGAAATTGGAGATTAATAAAACTCCAACAAACATACCAAAAGCAATTAATAATGATGATCTGACCATTTGTTTTTTCATTACTTACCTCTCATAAAATATCATTATTATTATTAAAATAAATATTATTGTGACTGTCTATTATCACTTTTATAAATACTATTTTTTGTATCGAATGTTTCGCATATAGGCTAATTTTAATAAAAACTCCTTATTTGGCATAATTATTGGACTTATAAAATTTCTATAATCTTAGAATATTTCTAAGAATATAGTTAAATTGAAAAAATTTATAAATCAATTTTAATATGGTGTGCTATGAAAAAAATTATTCTATTAATATCAACGGTGTTTCTGCTATATGTTAGCGGTACCGCATTAGAACCAGTTCGTATTGGTCTAAACTATCCAACAGGAGCAACTTTCAAAGTTGAATTAAACGACTACACAGATCCAAATAATCCAATTAAGAAATTTCCATTACCATTAAAGCCCAATTTTGAAAAAACTTTAACACCCAACACATCTGGTGTAGTTTCTTTCGTAGTAGGTGAAGGTGATCCGGATTGGGGTGGAATACAACCTAATGCTATCAACCCTAACGTAATTGTTGACATTAAAGTTAGTGGTAATTTAGTAGCACAATTCAATTTATTAGATATGATAACTACTCAAGCATCAACTGGTAACGGTAATATCTTGAATGATGGTTTCAGTTCTGCTGAAGGTGTTACTTTCCCAGATACAACAAATCTAACAAACGATTTTGTATTTGGTTCAGTTAAATTAAATAGACTTTCAAATGTAGAAGAAACTAAGTTCTTCTTTGACCATAGCAAAGCTGCGTTCAGAACTGGTAAAGTAAACACTCCAAGTTGGAATGAAGCAAACTTAGGTGACTTCTCATTCGCTGCTGGTAAAGATAATAAAGCTAGCGGTAAAGGTGCTGTTGCATTTGGTGAAGGAACTACTGCACCGTCTTACGGTGAAGTTGCTATCGGTAGTTACAATACTACTTATTCAGTAGCTAACACTGCTGCACCAGATAATGCAGATAGAGCCTTTGTAATCGGTAATGGCATAGATTCGAATAATAGATCTGATGCATTTATCATCAAGAAAAGTGGTGATATGACAGTTGGTGGTTCTCTAACAGTTCTTGGGGCTACAGTAACTAACTCAGCACTTCAAGTAGGTACTACTTCTATTGACCCAACCACAAGTAACTTAATCGTAGGTGGGACTTCGACTCTAAACGGTGATGTTTCTGTAACAGGTACTAAGACATTTACTGTTGGTAATGGACTTACTACTTTAGGTGGTGGCTTAACTGTTTCTGCTGGTCAGGTTACTTTAAATGGTAATGTTGATGCAACTGCTGGATTAGATATTACTGGAGCTAACTTAACAGTTGGTACAACTACTGTTGATCCAACTAATGGTAATACTACTGTTGGTGGAACATTAGATGTAACTGGTTTATTATCGGCAGACGGTGGTTTAGATGTTGATGGAGTATTTACTGTTGCTGACGCTACTGGTGATATTGCTACTACAGGTACTTTAGGAGCTGGTAATTCAACTATTACTGGGA
>PGYR01000034.1 GCA_002839765.1 Ignavibacteriae bacterium HGW-Ignavibacteriae-4 | reverse complement strand
CTGAACCCTCCCGTGTATCTTCAGATGAAGCGCCTTCATAGCAGGTTATTCTCCTTGAATCATCTTGAGAAATTCATCCTCTGTAATTACTTTAATCCCGAGAGAACCGGCTTTATCGAGCTTTGAGCCAGGATCTGCGCCGACCACAAGAAAGTCGAGCTTTCTGCTTACCGAATCCACTACTGTCGCACCTTGGGTTTTCGCTCTTTCCGTTGCCTCAGAGCGGCCCATGGAAGAAAGGCTCCCGGTAAAGCATACGGTCTTGTTGCTGAGAAGGCCTTCTCGCTTTTGTGTCTTCGTTATAGGAGATATATTCACACCCCTCGTCCGTAGCCGTTCGATAACTTCCTTGTTTTCCTTCACAGTTGTTTTAGTATTATCAAAAAGAATATGGTTTTCCGTTTTTAACAATTGTAATATCAATCTATCAGGGTAATTAGTCAAGAAACAGTAATGGTTGTAACTTCCATTGCCCAGTTCATCTTTAAAAGTTTCTTCGATTAATACTCTTTTGAAAAAATTATAAATCAATGGTTCATTTAAGTCTTTTGAAAGTATAACATTCCATTTTAATAGTTTATTCAAAGCCTTTATTTCTTGATTGTTTAATCTGTCTTTTACTCTATTTAGCGTTGGTAATGTTAATTTTAGTAAGTCATTAGCATAAGGAGAGTAGTTATCCATTTGCATAAACTCAAAATCTCTGATAGTGGTGAAGTTTTTTTCACTTAGTAGCTGTTCTATTCTCCTAGCCCTAGAATCTGGCTCCCAATTATGTGAGATAAAAGTATCATCTGGATAGAAATTATTATTCGCTGCAATTACATAACCATCTTTTTCAATCTCTTGCTCGCCTATTCCCGCAAGACTTTTGTATCCGTTCCATCTAAATTCTTTATCCCAATACGGATTAATAAAACTCGGGTCTGTTTTACCTCTTATAGGTATATTACCAACCGGTAATTTTGCAACTTTCCCAGTTCTATCTGCATAATTAAAAACAAGTGCAGGTGCATTCCATCCATTTAGAGAAGTCCGAAATTCTTTGTAATTATTTGCTTTGTTCAAATTATATAGACACTTTACTTCATCTGACTCTTTATTGGCGACCCAATCGAAACAAATATTATACTCTTTAAAAAATTTATTCTTTGACTTGTCATCATTCCATAAATGAGATTCGGATAGTAGAGCAGACATTTTAGTTCGTTTTCTGTAATATTGATGTCCTTCCTTTCCATTTATCTTAATTGTGTCTCTAACGAAATCAAATTCTACTTCCTTTCCATTTTCATCAATATAAAAGTCATCATTCTTACCTTTCTTCACTAAGTAAATATCACAGATATCAGCCATAACATTAGTTATTCCCCAAGTTATCGAATCGTTTCTACCTGCAATTATAGATGGATTACCGGGTATTGAGTATCCAATTACATTTATATTAGGTGAGCTAATGTGCATTTGATACCATCGTGATGGTAAATTGATTGGTAAATGAGGGTCATTTGCTAAAATCGTATGTTTATCACTCTCATCTTTGTAAGAAATAGCCCAAGAGTTACTACCCGTGTATCCAGTCCCAAAATCACCAACTAAACTTGAAATAAAGTTTGAATCTAATTCAGGCAATAATATTGTATTTGTATCAGATTGGTTTACTATAGGTGTTTCTTTATCGTTTGGAACGAAGTCTTTAGCCCTTTCTGTTCCTATTTTCATCGCGATTTCTGATAATGCATAGTCTGACCAAAAACTAAAGCTCATTTCAAAAGCCATAAGTTTACCAATTAAGATCGAATGATATGGTTTCCATTCTTCTGGCTCATAGTCCAATGCACCGAATTCAAATTGAAGTTTATCTTTGTTATTTTTGATATAGCTATTAACACCTGCAGAATAGTATTTTAGAATTTCTTTAGATTGGCTTGACATTTTGTTGAGAGATTTACGTGCTAAGGAACCCATTTCCAAACTCCTTAGGAACAAATCTTGGTTCAGTGTCTTTTCACCAAATGCTTCAGATAGTCTGCCTTCAGCAGCACGTCTCATTATATCCATCTGCCATAATCTGTCTTTTGCTTGATAGTACCCTATTGCAAAAAATAGATCCTGTTCATTTTTGGCTATTATATGTGGAATACCATTGAAGTTCTCATATACTTCCACCTCATCTTTTAATTCAGAAGATTCGACTTCAGAATATTTATTATTCAAACCAATACGGGTTATATTAATAGAGAAAACTAATATTGCAATTGACAATACTATTATAGAAATTAGGAAAGCAGGAATATTTCTATAGAACATCTACTTAATCCATCCAATACTCTTATACCATTCAAAAGTCATTTTAAATCCTTCTTCCAAACTATACTTCTGTTCATATCCGAAGTCTTTTTTAGCTTTCTCTACAGAACAAGTCCAGTATTTCTGAATAAAATCAATACTTTTCTCAGAATCAAAAACTGGAGGCTTTCCAGTTACCTTACCTATCATCCCATTTACACTACCCATAACCTTTACTAAAGAGTGGGGGATACGTAGTTTCATTATTTTATCTCTTCCAGCAGCTGTACCCATAGCATTTATAATTTCGGTCCAATTATAGTACATTTCAGAAGCTATAAAATATGATTCACCAATTGAATTATTAGATAATGCTGCTTCTATAATCCCTCTCGACAAATCCATAGAACTAACTAAACTGACGTATTTATCATCAAACCCAATTAGAGTACCAATACCTTTCTGTGCTGCTTGGAACATAGGCAATGTTGCCGTATCTCTAGGACCATAAACTGCGGGAGGTCTGACTATAGTTATTGGAAGTATATTCTGATTTTCATTTAAATAGTCTTCAGTCATTTTTTTACTTTTCCCGTAGGAAGTAAGAGGATTGTGTAATTGTTCTTCTGTCGAAATATCTTCCAATGACTTAGATGGACCTACAGCTGTTTGACTAGATACATGTAAGAACCTTTGTAGATTAGGAGCAGAGTATTTAGCCGCTTCGAAAAGATTCTTTGTACCTGTTAGGTTTGCACGAACAAAATCATCCATGCTTCTAGCAGCAGTGAGTCCAGCAGAGTGGAAAATAACATCTACATCTTTAACTACTTTTTTAAGAGCTTCTTTATCAGAAAGTGAAGCCTCTACGAGTTCATAACCTTTGTTTTCTACCCACCTTAAATTACTAGACTTACGAACAATACATATAACATCCGCTCCTTTTTCCTTCATTTGGTCAGCTATATGGCTTCCAATAAACCCTGTCGCTCCAGTTACCAAAACTTTCATATCTTTTCCGTTTGATTAATTATTTATACAAATCTAACAGTATTATTTGAGTTGCTCTATAAGATTGGATAAATTGTAAAAAAAAAATGACACAATGAAAAAAATCTCCGAAATTCTCAATGAGAAATGTATAATTCTCAATTCAGAGTTGAATGATAAAGACGAAATTATAGAAAAATTAGTTGAGTTAGCCACCAAATCCGGTAACATTACCAACACTTCCAAGGTATTAGAAGAAGTATTCGTTCGAGAAAATCTAATGTCAACAGGAATTGGCAACAATATTGCTATACCACATACTAAGTCAGAAGATATAAAAGAACTAACAGCTGCTATGATAACTCTAAGTAAGCCAGTTAATTTTGATTCTTTGGACGGAAAAAAAGTATCTATTGTTTTTTTAATTCTTAGTAATAGCGAAGAGTTAGGATTACATATAAAAGCATTAAGTAAAATATCGAAAATATTAAATAATAGAAGTTTTTTCGGGGATATACTAAATGTTTCCAAAAACGCTGAAGTTATCGAACTTTTCGATAATTTTGAGAATTAGAAACAGGCAATTTACAGAGAAGTAATGCGTCTTAGTTTTTTAAATTTGAAAATTAATTTTTAACAATTATAAAGTTGATAAAGTGATTGACTTAAACCAAGCCTTCGAAGAAGAGTTGTATTATGACTTTCTTAAAGATCCGAGTTCTGTGAGTTCGGAATGGAGAGATTATTTCTCAAAAGCAAATGGGA
This sequence comes from Ignavibacteriae bacterium HGW-Ignavibacteriae-4, assembly GCA_002839765.1. Lineage (GTDB taxonomy): Bacteria > Bacteroidota > Ignavibacteria > Kapaibacteriales > UBA2268 > PGYR01. Next base: position 25,964 of record PGYR01000034.1, on the reverse strand, counting down.
AATCCATTGCTACAATACCCGTTAATGGTAGAGGTGAGACAGTACATGTTTCGCATGTAGTAGCTGACAGCACTCCGCATGCTGACAGAATAGACTTGGACAAATTAACCGAATTACCGAATATACCTACTAAAATAGCAGAGAATATGGAGGAAAGTTTGACTGTTCCTACTGCTACTTCTGTTAGGTCGATTCCTGTTAAACCATTAGATGAAAACAGAAGAATCATAAATAAATATTTGATTAGACAAAGAAGATCAAGAATTTCATTTTCTCACCTTCTTCTTTGGGCCATAGTTAGAACGCTAAAAGAATATCCAGCAATGAACGATAATTTCGTTAAAAAAGATGGTAAATATTATCGTCAAATAAATAACGAGATTAATATCGGTGTAGCTGTAGATGTTGAGAAAAAGAATGGTGATAGACTTTTGCTAGTTCCAAATCTAAAAGATGCTGGGAGTATGAATTTCTCTGAATTTATAGAGAAATTATCTGATTTGATTAACAGAGCAAAGAATAGCAAGATTACACTAGACGAACTAGAAGGTACAACTGTATCTTTGACTAATCCTGGTATGATGGGTACTATAATGTCTGTACCTAGATTGATGAATGGTCAAGGTATGATAATTGCATCGGGTTCAATCGATTTCCCTGCCGAATTTTCTGCAGTACAACCAGACAAATTAACTGAACTAGCTATTTCAAAAGTTGTAAGTATCACTAATACTTATGATCATAGAATAATCCAAGGTGCCGAATCAGCAGAATTTCTTAGATATATGCACCAGTTATTATTAGGTGAAAATAGATTCTATGACCAAATTTTTGCAAGTCTTCGTATTCCTTTTAGTCCTGTCAAATGGGAAATAGATAATTCAGATTTTAGAAAATCTGAGATGAACCATAGACAAGAGAAAAGCACACATGTTATGTCTCTTATCAACTCATATCGAGTAAGGGGGCATCTATTAGCTAATATCAACCCGTTTGGTATGTCTAGTTACTCATATCCAGAATTGGATATGTCTTACTATGGTCTGAATATCTGGGATTTAGAGAGAAGCTTCCCTTCAGTTGACTCTTGGGATAAAGAGCAAATGACGCTAAGAGAAATTTTAGAGTTGATGCGAGATACTTATTGTGGTACAATTGGTATTGAGTTTATGTATATCCAAGATATTTCAAAGAAGAATTGGATAAAAAATACTCTAGAATCTTCAAGAAATAGCTTGAAATTCGAAAAAGAAGAAAGAAAAAATATACTCAGAAAATTAATACATGCTGAAACCTTCGAAGATTTCCTTCATAAGAAATTCATAGGTCAGAAGCGATTCAGTTTAGAAGGTGCAGAATCATTAATAGTAATGATAGATCAACTCTTACAAGATTCGGCAAACTCTAATACTGAACAAGCTGTATTAGGAATGGCACATAGAGGAAGACTTAATGTATTGGTAAACAATGCTGGTAAGAGCTTCAAAGCGATTTTCAATGAGTTTGATGGAGATATTAGTCCTCAGGATTATCATGGTTCTGGAGATGTGAAATATCACTTAGGTCAAACGAATGAATATACTTCATTGAAAAACAATACAATGGCAGTACATCTAATGCCAAATCCGAGTCATTTGGAAATAGTAAACCCTGTAGTATTAGGTTTCTGTAGATCATTAGTTGATGAGAAATACGATGGAGATTACTCCAAAGTATTACCAATACTTGTACACGGTGATGCTGCATTCGCTGGTCAAGGTATAAGCCAAGAAGTACTTAATCTGGCAAAATTAGAAGGGTACACCACTGGTGGAACTATACATATAATTGTAAATAATCAGATTGGTTTTACTACATCTGTTGAAGATGCTCGTTCTACTTATTATGCAACTGATGTAGCTAAGATGTTACAAATTCCTATTTTACATGTTAATGGTGATGATCCAGAAGCAGTTGCACAAGCTGCTATATTTGCACTTAATTATAGAAATAAATATAATGAAGATGTCATAATTGATATGCTTTGTTTTAGAAAGTATGGTCATAACGAAGGTGATGAGCCGAGTTATACTCAACCTCTGATGTATAAGAAAATTCGTTCAATGAAATCTACTAGAGAAATTTACGAAGAGGAATTAGTTTCTACGGGTGTTTTATCTAAAGAAGAAGTAAATGAATTAAATAATACATATACTAATGATTTAGAAAAAGCATTTGATGAAAGAAAAGAAAAGCCCAAATCTCAGAAAATTATTTTTGAAGAGAAATTCGGTCAATCTATCCGAAATTTTGAAACTACTATTCGTAGAGAAGAAGTCAAGAGTATAATAGAACATACAACCGAAGTACCCGAAGGGTTTAATGTTAATCCGAAAGTAATAAATGGATTACAAAAGCGTAGAAGTATGGTCGATGATGACAAACCGTCATTTGACTGGGCATCAGCTGAGACCCTGGCGTTAGGAGCCGTATTATTAGATAATATTGGAATTCGTTTTTCTGGTGAAGATGTTAGAAGAGGAACATTCAGTCAAAGACACGCAGTGCTTATAGATTCGGAGACGGAAGAAGTATTTATTCCATTGAATAATATTGATACTAATCAAGCAGAAATACAAATTTATGATAGTCCACTATCTGAATTAGCTGTTGTTGGTTATGATTATGGATATAGCGTTAGTGCTAGAAAGACGCTAACTATTTGGGAAGCACAATTTGGTGATTTCGTGAATATGGCACAACCTATTATTGATCAATTCATTTCTTGTGGAGATGTCAAGTGGGGACAAACGAGTAATCTAATTTTGTTATTACCTCACGGACATGATGGTCAAGGACCTGAACATTCATCTGCAAGGCTAGAGAGGTTCTTACAATTATGTGCCGAAGAAAATATGATAGTTTGTAATTTCACAACACCTGCTAACTATTTTCATGCAATTAGAAGACAAGCTAAGCTAACACACAAGTTACCGATGATAGTAGTAAGTCCTAAGAGTATGCTAAGACATCATGATGCAGTTTCACAAACTACAGATTTCACAAGTGGTGAATTCCAGCATATTATAGATGAAACAGATACTAATATCAAAGCTGATAAAGTAAAAAGATTAGTACTTTGTACTGGTAAACTTTATTATGACTTATTACAAAAACGAAATGATGACAAAATAGATGACGTTGCGATAGTCAGAATAGAGCAATTATATCCTATGAACATCACAAAATTAGAAGAAGTGATAAATAAATATAACAAAGCAGCTAAGATAATTTGGGCACAAGAAGAACCTAAGAATCAAGGTGCTTGGAACTATATGCTTACAGAATTGCTTCAGTTAATAGATAATCATAAGAAAATAGAGTATGCTGGTCGTCATACTGCCGCATCAACTGCAACTGGCTCATCTAAGATACATAATCACGAACAAGCCTATGTTGTTAATACTGCATTAGGTATTGAGTCTTAATAATGACTTTTAAAAAAGAAAAAAAAAAGACGGTCAATGACCGTCTTTTTTGTTTTTTGTAAGAGCTAAGTATTATTTAGCGTCTTTGTCTAATTGGTTTTCACCTTTTTTGTCAGGATTTCTTTTGTAGATTTTACCATCAGCAAATTCTATCATAGTAGGAATCCAAACTTTTCTCAATTTGTCGAAGTTGTCTCTCACGAATACGTCTCTTTGGTTTTTAGCATCGTGATTGTAAGGGTAAGGTTGGTTTAAAGTCTTATCAGCTGGGATTTCTTTATCTATTTCGATAGTAAACCTCTTGATTAGTTGCTCACCATTATAATAATCAACAACACCTGATAATTTCACAATGCTTTTACCAGATATATTTTGGAACTGATAAGTAGGTACGTTAAGTGGCTGACCGTTTTCTTGTTCAATCTTTTGGAATTCACTTATGTTGAATTTAAGTGATTGTGTGAAAAGAGTACTGAAAGCAGTAGCTTGAGTCAAATTAATATTTGTACTCAATGTTCTTTGCTTTTGTCCTTCAATTAGCTCACCGATAGTTTTACCGATTAGAGAATCTTTAATAGGAGAATAGTATCTAATAGCACCATTCAAATTGTTTACATCATCGATTGTAATTTTATCAGCATTTTCATCTAATAAGCTTTTCATATCTGAAAGCAAATCAAAAGTAACTGTATCTTTATAAAACTCAGGAGTCTTCTTAGCACTTTCTTGACATGAAGTTAATCCTAGTATAGTAATGGCGATTACACCAAATAGTAATGAACGCATAGTATCTCCGATATTGGTAATTAAAATAATCACAAAATTAACTTTATATTTTTAGAAATTCAATTATTTTTTAAACATATCTAATATAAGCCCGTATCTAAGACCTTTGCAAGAAACTAATAAACTAGATTTACCAGTATGTTTGAGGAATTCCAAAAGTATCAATGCACCTCCTAGAATCACATCTGCTCTATTTGGATGCACATTATAGTCTTCTACTAATTCCTTACTAGTCTTACTCACAAAAATATCGACAATTTCTTCCAATCTGTTTAATTCAATCCTATGATTATGTATAAGGTGGGCATTGAATTGGGGTAATTTTAGATCAATGGCTGCTATTGTAGTAGGTGTACCAGCTACTGCAATTAAATTTCCGTTGGTTTTGATTGATTCTAAATCTCTAAAGAAATTATTAATATGCTCTTTTGCCGTTTCTAAATTTGAACTTTTTGACTTGAAGTCTGGGAAGAAACTCTCTGTAATGCGGACGGCTCCTATTTGAAGTGATTTACAATATGAAATGGAACCATTTTTACCTACTATAATCTCTGTACTTCCTCCACCTATATCTAGAACAATATCTGAATCATCATTAAATTCTTCAATAGTGCCAAGATAACTTAAGCGAGCTTCATCTATTCCAGCTATAATTTCGATAGGGGAGTTGAGGATAGTTTCGAATAACTGTCGGACTTCACTACTATTGTTAGCATCTCGCATGGCACTAGTCGCTGAAGCTCGTACTAGCTCTACTTTATGTTCTGCCATGATATTCTTGTAGTCATGTAGTATTCTAGTAGCTCGTAATACAGCATTGTCCGATATTATCCCTGTTTTGTCTAATCCCTCGCCTAAGCGTGCAATCTGATGTTCATCAGTTAGGACATTCACAATATTTCCATCTTTAACTTCTGCAATAAGTAATAATAGTGTATTAGTACCTATATCTAGAGACGCACAAATCATAAATTCTTCCTGAACTTGTAAGCAATCCATTCATCTTCTGCTAGTTCTTCGAGTAACTCAAATCCATTTTTATTTGCTGCTTCAAGTACTTTTAACTTATCATATTTCAGAATACCAGTACATATTAATAACCCTTCTTGCTTAATTGAAGCTGCAAACTTGCTCATATTATCAATTAGTATATTAGCGAAAATATTTGCGACAATTCCGTCATACTCTTCTAATTGTAAAGTATTCAGATCACTTTGTGAAACTGTAATGTTTTCTACACTGTTTAATTCAATGTTCTCAATTGTATTCCTTACAGACCATTCATCTATATCGAAAGCATAAACTGACTTTGCCCCTAATTTTGAAGCCAAGATTGCTAAAACACCTGTTCCCGTACCAGCATCCACCCATTTCTCATCCTTATTAACTGTCTTAATTAGAAGTTTAGAAGCTAATCGGGTTGTTGCGTGGTAACCTGTACCAAATGACATTTGAGGATTTATCTTTATTAAGTACTTATAATGAGCAAGATTATCAGCTTTACCTGTTGGGCTAATTACCAATTCATCACTAATAATTACAGGCTCTAGTGTTTTTTCCCATTCTTCATTCCAATTCTTTTCGATTATCTCAGATTCAGAGATTAATTTCGTTTCAAACCCTAGAATTCTACATGCCTCAAACAATTCATTATTTATTACTTCGTTATAGTAATTGGCAAGGAAATTGATTGTTAGTTCATCATTAACTTGTTCTATTCCTGTAAACTCTAAGTCCGAAATTAATGCGATATATGTGTCTTGGTGTTCCTCGGGAACGTATAGTTTAATAGCTGTATAGTTTTTCAAAAATTACCTTTTATTATTTTTGTAAAGTTAGGCAAATAGAATATTAAAATAAACAGGATTATATAAATTGGAACATGTAAAGTTAATAATATTCGATGTAGATGGCACAATGACCGATGGTGGAATGTACTATTCCGCAGATGGTGATGTGATGAAGAAATTCCATGTTAAAGATGGAATGGGCATAGTTCTACTAAAAAAAGCAGGGTTTAAAATTGCTATAATGACGAGTGAAGATTCGCCTATAGCTGCTGCTAGAGCTAATAAGCTAGGAGTAGATGCAACTATTCTAGGTTGCCATAACAAAACAGACGCTGTCAAAACTTTGGCAGAAGAAATGGAATTAGAATTAAAACAAATAGCGTTTATGGGTGATGATGTAAATGATCTCCACGCTATGGACTTAGTAGGTTTTTCTGCATGCCCAGCAGATGCAGTCGATGCAATTAAGCATATTGCAGATTATGTATGCCAAGCAAATGCAGGACATGGGGCAGTAAGGGAACTTGCTGAAATAATACTTAGAACACACGATAAATTAAATATATTAAACGAAAATTGGTAGGAGTCATTATGTCAAACGGACAAGATTATACAAAAGGGTTTTTATTAGGAGCAATAGTAGGTGGAGCAGTTGGCGCTGCTGTCGCTTTATTGACTGCACCTAAGTCAGGCAAAGAATTGCGTGAAGACATTTCAAATAAGTCAACAGAAATATATAGCAAAGCTAATAATAAGTGGGCAGAAACAGAGCAAAAGGTTGGTCATCATGTATCAACTACTGTTAACGAAGGTAGAGTGAAAGCACAGAACATAATTGACTCTGCTAAAAAGCAAGCTAATGAATTGCTATATGCTGCTGAAAGTGTACTTAATGAAGCTAAAACGAAAGCAGGTACTGCTAAAGAATCAGTTCAACATAAAATAGAAGATGTAAGAACAGCTACTAAAGCTGGTGTAGAAACTTTCAAAAAAGAAATGAACGAAGCACAAAATTAAAACTAAAAAAATGTAGTTATATTTATGGATGAAGTACTAAAAGTAATTGCGATTGTAGCTCTAACATCAGTTACGCTTCTTGTTGTTTATATTATAATTTTTTTGTCAAAGGCAATGAAAGTTATAAATGATGCAACCAAGAATCTAGATAAAATCACTGAAAATTTTACAGTTCTTAAAACTCGACTTATGGTAACTTTAGATGAAGTCTCTGAAGCACGAAGAGATATATCTGATTTGAAAGAAAAAACTTTAGAGCATCTGAATCATTGGAAGACTACTAGTGAAAAAACTAATATTCTTATAGATAATGTGAATGAAAGTGCAACAAAAGTTAAAGAAACGATAGAACCCTATGAGAGATTAATTAATCGATCTTACGATAGGATTGCTCCTCCTATAGATAAAGCCACAACAGTATTCTCCGCTTTATTCAAAGCAATAGAAGTCTTTGGCTCCAAACTGAACTCCAGAAAATAACACACAAGAATAATATCATAGAAAGCCCTAACTCAAAATTAGGGTTTTTTATTTATCAACTTCAATCCACTTATTTTCATTTTCTGTTATAATTCCTTTAATTTTGGAACATGATTAATAGAAATGATAATATCATAAAAATACTCCCAGATTTCATTGCTAATCAAATAGCTGCTGGCGAAGTAGTGCAAAGACCCGAATCAGTTGTAAAAGAATTAGTAGAAAATTCTCTTGATTCCGGTGCTACAGAAATAGCCGTAGTAGTACGAAATGCGGGTAAGAGCTTAATTCATATCATAGATAATGGTAGTGGCATGAGCAAAGAAAATCTAGAATTGAGTACCAAAAGGCACGCAACTAGCAAAATAGAATCACAAAAAGATTTAGAAGCAATCAAAACTTTAGGTTTCCGAGGTGAAGCATTAGCATCTATTACTTCAGTTGCTCATGTGGAGATTATAACTCGTTCAGAAAATGACAAATTAGGTTATAAGTTAATATCCGAACCCAACAAAGCACCTTTAATAGAAGAGGTCAATAGCAACAAAGGAACGCAGATACTAGTAAAAAACTTATTTTACAATGTTCCCGCAAGACGTAAGTTTCTAAAGAACAATATGAGTGAGTTCAAAGCTATATCTGAAACTATGATTAAATTCGCCCTTTCTTTCCCAGCAATTAGGTTCACATTTTATGATGATGATAATTTAATATTCGACTTGAATGCTTCGGATTTGGAAACGAGAGTAATTGCTACATTAGGCAGGGCTGTGAAGGATCTTATTATACCATTGGAATATGAAGAGGAAGGTATAAAAATACAAGGATTCGTTGGTAAACCATTTCTAGCGAAACAAAACTCATCTAATCAATACTTATTTCTTAATGAAAGAACGATTAAAAATAGATACCTTAATCATGCTATTATGTCTTGTTATGAAGAGCTCTTAGAAGAGAAAAGGTTTCCTTTCTATGTCCTCTTTCTAGAAATAGATCATAATAATATTGATATAAATGTACATCCACAAAAACACGAAGTTAAGTTCGAGAATGACAGACTTGTGTATAATGTTGTTAAGAATGCAGTAATGAGTACTCTTAGAGAAGTAAATCTAATACCAGAATTCAAAATAGACACAGAACTTAACTACTCCCCATTTAAAATAGAGAGAAATAGTGATAATGAATCTATTATAGTTAATAGGAATACAGGGGAAATAATAGAAAGAAGTGAGCAAAGAGGTGGAGACTTTCCAAGAAATTACTCTGATAGTTCATTTAGAAAGTTTAATAATAATGAATATTCAAACGAAATTAGTCCTGATTTGAATTCTATTTTTAGTTCAAATGAAGAGCAATCATTTGAATTTCTGTTAATAGATGATAGATTTATAATAGTAAAAGAGCAAGAACACCTATTAGTTATTTATAAAAGAAGGGCCCTTCAGCGAATTTATTATGAGCATTTATTGAATTCATTCAATAATAGACAAAGAAAAAGTCAAGATTTACTGTTTCCTGATGAGATAAAATTAGAAAAAAAGCAAATTACTGCATTAAAGTTACAAACAGAGAATTTGAAAGATTTTGGCTTTATTTTAGAGTTTGAAGATGAAACTGTGACTATAAGTTCAGTACCAGAAATTATTCAACATGGAAATATAAAATCAATAATAGAAAGAATATCAAATAATCTGATTGACTCTGAGCATAGTGATAGGGAAGAGTTACACGAGTTTGTAGCTAAGATAATAGCAATAAGTATAAATTTAAATTCAACAGAAAATAAGAACAAAAATGAATTAAAAATGTTATATTTGGACTTGTTCAAATGTCAAAATCCGTATCATAGTCCAACGGGAAAATTGACATCATTTACTATATCTTATAGTGAATTAGAAAAAAAGTTCAGATTATAATCCAAATAATTTGATATATTCTCATAAATCTATTAATTTTGTAAGCTATAATTAAAACGAAATATTTTGGAGATGTAAATTGAGTACTGGACAATTTACCAAATCGCTTAGAAAAGAAGACGTCAACACCGAATGGTGGATAGTTGACGCATCGGGCCAAACTGTTGGCAGAGTAGCTACAAAGATAGCAACATTAATAAGAGGTAAGCATAAGCCTAGCTTTACTCCTCATATAGATGATGGTGACTGCGTAGTAGTAATTAACGCTGAAAAAGTTGTGTTCACTGGTAAAAGAGAAGAAAAGAAAACTTACTTCAAACATACTGGTTACCACGGTAGTGAAACTTTTACTCCTGTTAAGGTAGTAAGAGAGAAACATCCAGAAAGAATTCTGGAAAGAGCTGTCAAAGGTATGCTTCCTAAAACTAAACTTGGACGTAAAATGTCTAAAAAGTTAAAAGTTTATGTAGGTACAGAACACCCTCATGCAGCACAAATGCCAAAAAAATTAGAAATATAAGATAACATCGGAGTTAGAATGAAACAATTTTGGGGAACAGGTCGAAGAAAGACATCTGTTGCATCTGTAAGAATCACACCTGGTAAAGGTGAGTTTGTTATAAATGACAAAGATGTTGATCAATTTATAGACCTCCAAAGTAATAAAGAAAAAATCCTTAAGCCATTGGTCGTAACTGCCCTAAACGGTCAGTATAATATCGTTGCCAATGTAAAAGGTGGTGGATTGACAGGTCAAACAGGTGCTATCCAACTTGGATTAGCTCGTGCCATAATCGAAATGGATCCTGAATTGAAACAGCAGCTGAAAGATGCGGATTTGCTTACTAGAGATTCTAGAATGGTTGAACGTAAGAAATACGGTCGCAAAAAAGCAAGAAAGAAATTCCAATTCTCGAAACGTTAAGAAGAATTATTTATCAATCATGCTGGAAAGTACTGTGTGTTGCATACAAAAAGTATGTACCAAGATCTTTCTAGCAGTAGTTAAAACACACAAAATATAAGGAAATACATGAAACATTATGTAGAAATAGAGCAACTACTAAAAGCTGGTGCTCATTTTGGTCACTTGACCAGACGCTGGAATCCTGCCATGGAAGATTTTATCTTCAATGAAAGAAACGGAATCCACATTATCGATCTTCGTAAAACTCAAATACTACTTACACTTGCTAGAGATGCAGCTTACGAGATAGCTCTTGGTGGTAGAAATATACTTTTCGTTGGTACTAAAAGCCAAGCGAAAGATTTGCTTCAAGAAGCTGCTAAGAAAGCAGATGTAAATTACGTATCTGAAAGATGGTTAGGTGGTATGTTAACTAACTTTGCTACTATCAGAAAATCTATCAAAAGATTAACTTCAATCGATAAGATGTCAATTGATGGTACTTATGAAAAGATTACAAAGAAAGAAAGATTACTATTCGATAGAGAAAGAGAGAAACTAAGAAGAATATTTGGTGGTATAGAAAATATGACTCGTTTACCGGGTGCGATTTTCATAGTAGATACTAAAAAAGAACACTTAGCTATCAAAGAAGCACATAACTTGAATATTCCTGTTATTGCAATCGTTGATACTAACTCTAACCCTCATGAAGTTGATTTTCCTATTCCTGCAAATGATGATTCTAGAAATACAATTGAATTGATTCTTGAGGTTATTACTGATGCTTTAGTAGAAGGCTATACAGTAGCTAAAACTAAGCGTGCAGAAATGGAAGCTGAATCAGAAAGAATCAGTAAAGAAAATGATGAATCTGGTGATGATCAAACTAAGGTTAAGAGAAAGCTTAGAGAAAGAAAGAAAGATGTTGCTTCTGATAAGCCTAAAAATAAATCAGAAGTCGCAGAGGTCTCTGGCGAAGCTGAAGTTAAACAAGACTCAGCTGAATAAGGAATTAAAACTAGAGCATCTTTCAAAAGGATGCTCTTTTTATAAATATTGAATTTTAGAAACTATAAAATATAAAAAAGACATGGCAAACATAACAGCACTACAAGTAAAAGAATTAAGAGACAAAACAGGCGCTGGAATGGCGGACTGTAAAAAAGCATTAGAAGAAGCAAATGGCGATATGGGCGCTGCAATCGATGAACTTCGTAAAAGAGGTGCTGCTTCAGCTGAAAAAAGAGCTGACAGAGACACTAACGAAGGTGTAGTAGCTACTAAAGTATCAGAAAATGGACAGAAAGCTTCTATAGCACAAGTTACATGTGAAACTGACTTCGTTGCAAGAAACGAAGAGTTTGTAAATTTCGTTGGAACTATTGCTTCTGTAGTATTTGATAAATCTCCAAGCACAAAAGAAGAATTATTAGCTACAGATATTAATGGCAATAAAGTAGAAGACAGATATAATGAAATACTAGCTAAGTTCAGTGAAAAAATTGATGTTAGCAAATTTGAAAATTTAGAAACATCTGGTTATCTAGTGGATTATATCCATGGTGGTAGTAAATTAGGTGTTATTGTAGAAGTTAGTTCTTCTAAAATTAATGAAGAATCAAGAGCATTGGTTAGAGATATAGCTATGCAAGTTGCAGCAATGAATCCTTCTTTCTTAGATAGATCAACTGTAACTCAAGAAATACTAGATAAAGAAAAAGAACTATACAAACAACAAGCTCAAGAAGAAGGCAAACCTGCTGATATAGCTGAAAGAGTAGCCGAAGGTAGAATCAATAAATTTTACAAAGAGAATTGTTTAGTTGAACAACAATACGTGAAAGATGGCAATTTGACAATCACAGATGTTTTGAAGCAAATTTCTGAAAAAGCTGGTGAAGATGTTAAAATCAATCAGTTTATCAGATATTCGATTGGTGGATAATAATTGAAACCAATCTATAAAAGAATATTCTTAAAAGTTAGTGGAGAATCGCTCATGGGTGATACTGGATACGGTATCAGCCCAGAGATTCTCACTAAATTCGTCAAGGAAATCGTACAAATACACGAACTTGGTGTAGAGATAGGTATCGTTATAGGTGGTGGTAATATTTTCAGAGGTATCCAAGCCTCTGCACATGGAATCGATAAAGTTTCTGGTGACTATATGGGAATGCTAGCTACAGTTATTAACTGTATGGCTTTCCAAAACGTATTAGAAAAGCACGGTGTTCCTACTAGATTGCAAACTGCAATAAAAATGGAACAAATCGCTGAGCCTTATATTCAACGCCGAGCAATCCGACACCTAGAGAAAGGTAGGGTAGTACTATTTGGTGCAGGAACAGGTAATCCTTACTTCACTACTGATACTGCGGCTGTACTCCGAGCAATCGAAGTAAAAGCTGAAATAGTAATAAAAGGTACAAGAGTAGATGGAGTTTATGATTCAGATCCTGAGAAAAATAGCGACGCTGTAATGTTTGATAATATTAGTTTTAGAGAAGTATTAAGCAAAGATTTAAAAGTAATGGATCATACTGCTATTACTCTATGTAATGAGAATAAACTACCTATTAAAGTTATAAATATGAATAAAACTGGAAATTTATATAGACTAGTTATGGGTGAGAAAATTGGAACCACCGTATCTGTCTAAGGAGTAAATTATGGATATAAACGATATACTAAAAGAAGCTAAAGAGCAAATGTCGAAATCGTTTGATTTTTCAAAAGCTCAAATAGAAAAAATAAGAACTGGTGGTGCTAGTGCAACTTTAGTTGATGGCATCGAAGTAATAGCTTATGGTACGAATACTCCACTCAACCAAGTAGCGGGTATATCTACTCCTGATGCACGTACTATTATGATTCAGCCTTATGATACTACTTTACTGAGTAGTATTGAAAAAGCTATACAATTGGCTGATTTAGGTTTTAATCCTCAAAATGATGGTAATGTATTAAGAATACCTGTACCTCCTCTTACAGAGGAAAGAAGATTGGAATATGTAAAAGTATGCAAGAACTATGCTGAAGAAGGTAGGATTGCAATTAGAAATTCACGTCGTTCTGCTATTGAGTCATTAAGAGCAGCAGAGAAAGAAAGTGAAATATCTGAAGACCAACAAAAAGATGGTGAAACTGGAGCTCAAGAATTAACTGATAAATATATTGGAATGATTGATTCTGTGTTTGCTATAAAAGAAAAGGAATTAATCGGAAAAGATTAATCCCTTACTAAACAACAATATATAAGGCAGTTATTTTATTATAACTGCCTTTTTTTATTTCTTTTTCTGAATATCTTTCCCACTTACGTATCTATCCAGATTAAATATCGAGTATGAGTAATGAAAACCTTTAGTTTTCTTATCATTTCCTAATTCCATTGTGAAATTTTGTTCTTGTGTAAAGTAAAGCCAAATTGGCAAATGTAATTCGTTACTCATATAATTTTCTATATGTCCATTAATTACAGATGTCATATAAAACATTGCATCTTTACTTTCTATAAACACTTCAGCATTTCCTGTAGTTGATAAATCGACTCTAGTACAATCGTAATCTAAAGTATCAACTGCTCCCATATTCTCTATAAGATAAGTCATGACTATTTTGGGAGTTTGGTATCCATTTTCAGCTAAGTAAGATGTATCTTTCTGTAATATTGTGCTGTTTCCTTTAGTACTGCATTTCATTCCTATTGGTTGAATTAAGGCTCCTTGGAATGGACCACCTGCTGTAAATCCTTTTGTAGTGGTATCCATATATTGGTAAGAATGTCGCTTGCCTAGTGAATCTATTTCAATTATAACTTTCTTGTTTAACCAAGGGTGGTTATCCCTTTCTACTTTCTCATATAGAGGTTTGAACTCATACCCTATGTAATCTATATACTCATAGGATAAGAAAAAATGACCTGTCTTTTTGTCTATTTTTTCACATACTATTCTAATTCTATCAAACCTTTCCTTTGTCAAATAACTATCCCAATTGACAACAATAGAATCACCAGATTCTACTCTATATTCAAGAGTATCTCCAACAGTAAAACTATAAAAATGGCACAAAGTATCTTTACTTTGCTCCACATCTCCACTAATTAGATTTTCGTCTAATCTCTGATTTTGAGCATTCAATAAAAGAAATGATGTTAATATTAATACACAAATAATTCTAAATTTCATTGTTTTTCGTAGTTTTTATTTGGACAAGTTCCAAAGTTAATATAATTAATTGTTTTTGTTCAAACATTGTCTTAATTTTACAGATAAAGCCTTTAAAAATTATAGTATTATGAAAAAGTTAACCACATTAGTATTTGCAGCAGTACTAATACTTAACACTCAAATGTTTTCTCAAACGGGTTTATTAGTTACTGACTATGACTATTCAAACTACCCGAAAGTTACATTAGAGTATTATGTATTTAAAAATGCTATAAACCAGAACTCAACATTGAATGCAAATGATATTGTTATTCTTAATAATGATATCAACATAACTGATAAAAGCATTAGTTGCAATAACAACATAGATATAAATGAGAATTCAGTTCTGGTATCTATTGATTTAGCAATCAATAACTTAAACTTTAATTTTGATTCAGTCCTTATTGCTGCTAACTATCTGCAGCTAAATACACCAAATTCAGAGTTTGCTTTATCTTCATTTAGTACTGTTAATCATCTTAATTATGATTTCGTACAGACGTTCTCTAGTTTTAGTAATGAATTATTAAAGCTAAAGAAATCTGATAAATCGAGAATTGATTCTGTCTTTTACTCTTTACCTGTTGGTAGTAATACAATTTTCCAAACGGCAAATCCTAATAATGCAAAGCAGATTGTAATTTATACTGATAAACGAAGCGCAATCAAAAATGAATATCTAAATAAACTGAAAGCTGATGGTGTCAAATTATATTTAGTGATAATTGATAATAATGCAGATAAAGATGTAAAAACATTTTTTGATAAGAATGATGGTTTTTTTGTTTTTGAAAATGTTAGTAAATCTAATTTGAAACTAGTTACTTTAGCCGTTAAAGAGTTGATAAACGGTAATAATCCATGTACGTTAACTTACACAAGTAAAATTGATTGTGATACATCTATAGTAGCTAATATTTCAATACCTTCTATTTCTTCAAGTAAAGAATTTCAATTTGAAGTAAGCTCAACTCTAATACCAAGACTAGCACTAGTACCTTCGTACTATGGATTTAGCTCTGTTTTACCTGGCAGTAAAAAAGAGGCAGATATAGTAATAACTGCAGTTAATTCGGATATTAACATAGATAGTATTTATTTTTCTGATGACAAAAATGGTGTTTTCAAGTTTCTATCAGGGAAAATTTCTTCTCCTCAAGTATTAAATAATGGTAATAATTGGACTGTTAAAATTGAATATGCTCCTTTGGATTCTAACATAGTTTTCACCAAACTAGTTATAGCATCTGATGCTTGTCTCAATGAAGAAGTACTTATAACAGGTGGGTTTCCTAATACTCCACCAGTCGTTAAAAATATTGAGATTGTATCACCAAATAAGTGTGATGAAAAATTAATTGTTGGCGATAATTATAAAGTTACTTGGTCTGGACTATTACCTAGTGACGTAATCCAACTAGAATATTCAACAGATAATGGGAGCAAATGGGATACATTGGCAAGTAATGTAACTGATTTGAAATATGAATGGACTGTTCCTGATTTAGAAAGTGAAGATTGCTTAGTTAGAGGTATTCAACTTTGGCCGAATAATATCGGAAGAACACTAGATTTAGTTCATCCAGAAGCAGTAAATACAGCTTTCTTTGATCATGTTGATGGTTCTAAGGCTATTACGTCATGTGATGATGGTGGAGTAAGACTTTGGAATACTAACACAGGAAAGTTAATACGACATTTCAAGAAACATACTAAAGAAGTTAACTATGCCGTATTCAGCCCAGATGATTCTAAAATTGCTTCTGCTAGTAACGACACAAGTGTAATATTATGGGATTCGAATAATGATTCAAATCCATTAAAAATAATAGAAAACCACAATGATGTTATCAGGTCTGTTAATTTCAATCCTGCTGGGACAGAAATAATCTCCGTTGATAAGTCAGGTGTATGCAAGATATTTGATGTAGCTAGCGGTAATGAATTACATTCATTCTCACCTGACGGTACTAAGCCGCTTTGGTTTGGAGACTTTCATCCTCTTGGTAATTATTACCTTACGGGTGGCAATGGTGGGAGTGTTAAGGTTTGGGATGTTAATACAAATGATTTTGTAAAAGAATTTAAGATTGCTGGATGGGTTAGCCATTTTGCAATAAATAGTGATGGAAGTAGATTGTTAATTGTTGATATTTTAAGATATGAAATTACAGTTTGGGATTTCAATACTAATGCAAAACTGTTTACTTTAAAGCATAATAGCCAATCTAACCGTCCTTTAAATTCTGGTTCTTTCAATGATTTTGGAGGACAAGAATATATATTAACTTCGGGTGATGATTATACTGCAATTATGTGGAACTCTGCTGGCGATAGTATCAATGTCTATAAAGAGCATACTAACTCTGTAAGAACTGCGAATTTTAACTTTGATGGACAAAGAGTTATAACTTCAAGTTGGGATAAAACAGCAAAAATATGGAATTTAGATGAGCGTGATTTACAAATGGATACTTCTGATTGTGTATTTACAATTACTAAGTTGAAATATGATACGAAGAGTCTGAATTTTGGCAATACTTATTTGGGTGATTATAAAGATACAATCTTCTCTGATGCACTTATAAATCTAAATAATTTCCAATTTCCAATTAGGAATGCATTCCTAAGAGGTGCGCATATCACTGATTTTGAGATTACTAGTAAGTTAATAAATACTATTGTTGATACACTTCCAACTAATAAATCTGTAACATTGGATGTTAGATTTAAACCCTCTGATTTGGGTATAAGGAAAGTAGAATTAGTATTAGATATTCCTGGAAATCAAGTGGTTATTCCTATTGAAGGAAATGGTACTAGACGAGATTTAGAAATAGTAGAAGGCTCAATTGTTTTCGATAAAGTTGATATAGGTGATTTTAGAGATAAGGTAGTAGATGTTATAGTTAGAAATAACTCAAATAGAGACTTAATTATTGATTCAATTTACATAGATATACCTAGAAGTAATGACTATTCGATGGTAATGGAAAACCCAATTACGGAATTAAAAACTGGTAAAGAACTTGGTATAATAGCACGATTTGCACCACAGTTTATTGATAGATCGAATGCTGATATAGTATTTATTCATAATGGAAATAATTCTCCAACTAGAATTTCACTTTTTGGTAGTGGTTCTATTCCTGTATTTGATACTACTACTGTTAGTATCTCGGATATAGAAGCATCTTCAAACAATAGAGTCATAGCTAAGATTAATATAACGGAATTGAAACCAGAACTCAAAAATGATGAGTTTAGAGGAATTACATTTGATCTCTCTTTCAATTCGACACTTCTTTACCCTGATTTCTCATATACTTCAGATAAAATAGTAGATGGAATAAGATCAGTCCGAGTTGAAATGGATGTTCAAGATAATTGGTTTGCTGAAGAATCTAAAGAGAATCGGGTACAATCAAATGAAATCGAAATCGCCGAATTACCATTCCGAACTGCTTTAGGTAATGACTCAACTTCATCATTGAATATAAATGGTGCAAAAGTACTCGGTAAAGCTAAATTAAAGATATTCGAAACAGATGGTAATTTCAGACTATTGGATTTATGTACTGAAGGTGGTGCAAGACTATTCGATGCAACTGATAAATTTAATTTACAAACTCCAAGCCCAAATCCTTTAGTTGCTAATACATATATTAATTACGAATTATTAGAAAATGGAAATATTGAGTTAGATGTAATTGATTACACAGGAAATAGATTATTGAATATTGATTCTGGATATAAAGCAATTGGCAAGTATTCTGCATCTTTAGATATAAATAAATTACCTTCTGGATTATATTTCATTAGATTACAAACTCAAACTCAAAATATAATTAGAAAAATACAAATAGAAAGATAGAATATGATAAGATCTCCTAGAGGGACCAATGATATATTGCCAAATGAAATTAATAAATGGCATTACTTAGAAGAAGCGATTCGTAAAATTACTTCAAGATACGGGTATGCTGAGATTAGAACTCCTATATTCGAATCTACGGAAGTATTCTCCAGAAGTATAGGCGATACATCTGATATAGTTAATAAAGAGATGTACACGTTTATGGATAGAGGAGAAAACTCAATAACTCTTCGTCCAGAAATGACAGCAGCCTTAGTTAGAGCTTGTATTCAAAATAGTCTTGCGAATAGGGGAGAACTAGAACGACTTTGGTACTACGGTCCATTCTTCAGATATGAGAGACCTCAAAAAGGAAGGTTCAGACAGTTCCACCAATTTGGTGCAGAGTGTCTATCTTCACCGAATCCAGAGAGTGACGCAGAAGTTATACTTCTAGCTCATTCTCTAATTACTGATTTGGGAATTAATGAATATACGTTGAATATTAACTCACTTGGTAATAGTGTATCTAGAGATGTATATAGAGAAAATCTAGTAAAGTATTTTTCAAAATATGAAGGTGATTTATCTGACGATTCTGTGAGGAGATTGGCTTCTAATCCTCTCAGAATACTAGATTCTAAGGATCCTAAAGATATAGAAATAGCAACTGAGGCACCGCAGATAATTGACTCTTTAGATAGCGAGAGTAGAGCACACTTTGATAGTGTATTGAATATACTTGAATCTATTAATATAAAATATAATATTTCTTCTAAGTTAGTACGTGGACTTGATTATTATTCTCATACCGTATTTGAATTTCAAAGTAATGCACTTGGCTCACAAGATTCATTTGGTGGTGGTGGTAGATATGATGGTTTATTCGAACAATTAGGTGGGAAATTTACACCAGCTGTTGGTTTTGCACTCGGGGTAGAGCGTATCTTACTTATAATTGATTCTTTAAATAAGAATAACCAAGATAACTCAATAGATTTCTACATAATAACCGGTGAAGAAGAATATATATACAAAGCATTTGAAATTTCTAATACTCTGAGAAATCAGGGTTATAAAGTAGTTTCTGATATTCAAAGAAAGTCTTTCAAATCTCAAATGAAAGATGCTAATAAGTATAATGCATATAACGTGATAATCCTAGCTGAAAGAGAAATGAGCGTTGGAAATTTCACTTTGAAGAATATGGAAAGCGGAGAACAACAACAATTATCAATAGACAAAATAGATAATATATCAGAATATATTAAATGAAATTCCTTGAGAAAATAGATTTTCACAAGATAGCAATTATGCCCGTAATACGTTGGCAATTCAAACTTGCGCTCATTTTTATAGCTCTACTTACAGTAATCGTAATTATATTTCAGACACAGATCGTCGTTCAAGATATTATAGAAAAAGAAACAAATCTAATCAAGTCATATTCCAAGATATTAGAAAGCTTAGAAGACCCAAATTTTGAAAATATCGAGTTTTCATTACTTTTAAATGATCAAATACTACCGAATATTTCATTTCCAATGATTCTAACAGATGATAAGAATGAACCCTTATTTCCTTTCCAAAGTAATATTAGAAATATTGAAATTGATTCTACAAAATCGCTACCTGACCAAAGAGAATTTCTGAAAGCCAAAATTGTTGACATGGCTCAAACTTATGAGCCAATAGTTATCAAAGATCATAATGGTAAAATATTATCAAAAATTTATTACAATAACTCTGATTTAGTAACTGCTTTGCAGTTATATCCATTCTTGGCAGTGATAGGTGTTATAGTACTTCTGACAATTGGTTATATCATCTTTAGTAGTGTACGTAGGAATGAAGAATCAAAGGTATGGGTTGGTATGTCCAAAGAAGCTGCCCATCAGCTAGGAACACCGTTATCGTCACTATTAGCTTGGATGGAAATTCTTCGGCTCAATATAGATGAGCCACGTGCTATAAGCGAAACTCTATCGGAAATGGATAATGATGTAAACCGAATGAAAACTATTGCTAATAGATTTTCAAAAATTGGGTCAAAACCTGAACTTGAAAATGAGCATATTTTCTATGTTATCGATGCTGCTTGCAATTATGTAGAAAAGAGATTACCACACTTGGGTAGAAAAGTAGAGATAATAAGAGATTTCCCCAAAGAAAAAGTAGTTGTAGAGATGAACGTAGATCTATTTACATGGGTTATGGAAAACCTGATTAAAAATGCTGCTGAGTCAATAGAAGATGAAAATGGACGCATTCGAGTGTCAATGAGAGTCACAGGAAAGAAAGTTGTGATATTTGTAAAGGATAATGGAAAGGGAATGACTAACAAGATTAAAAAACAAATATTTGTTCCTGGCTTTACTACTAAAAAAAGAGGCTGGGGTCTAGGGCTTAGTTTATCGAAAAGAATTATCGAAGATTATCATCAAGGAAAAATCTGGGTTGAAGATACATTCCCAGGTAAAGGAACTACTTTCGTTATAGAGATTCCAGTTATCACTAGTAGTTAGATTCATCTCTCCATTGTTGAATTTTCCAAACTTCATCTACTTTACTTCGAACTAATTGAATATTTGCTCTTCCATTTATCCTAGTTATATCATCAGCTCTGAAAGATAACTGGAGGTTAAAACTCCTAAGTATATTTCTAGACAAAGAATCTCCAATCTCAAATATTATCTCATTCCATATCAAATCAATACTTTCTGTCGAATCAAAAAGTGTTCTAGTAGTACGAAGATCTATTTGTTTACCCCATGAATTATCAATTCCCAATTCATAATTTCTATAGATAAAAGTAAAGTCTTTGTCGAGTAAATTGCTATAGACTGAGGTATCAGCGAACATATAGGAATACCTCCAGTTTTGGAATACACCTTCCACTGTCTTTTGATCACCCAACACTAAGTTACCTTCTTCACCTGTGTACTTACTAGGTGCGAAAGGATTACAAGCAGTAACAAATAATGCTGTTAATAATAATATTTTGACTTTAAATATGACCATGAATATAAAGTTTTATCTTCTGATTGGAAATCATACCAACTTGTTATATACCAAAAACCGGAAGAACTATTCTTTAATACAATTCTTGTACTACCTGAATAATTCCTATCTGATAAATCATTTTCAAATTCAATATTTAAATAATAATTACCAGTAAATACTATCGAGTCATTAAAATTCTGATATTCAACATCAGTAAAATTAACATTTGGATTCGTTTCATCTAGTATAGATGCAACCATTGATGTAAAGTATTTTTCTTCACTTTTGATATTCCATTCTGAAAACAAACCCTGAAATTGTGCCATGGTCTGAGGATCTGCTATATACACAAATTCAGAAAGTCCTGTAAAGCTAGAATCAGAAAAGCATAATTGATAGTTATTCAAACTTCTTTCTTTTATTGAGTTTTTCAAATTTTCAATTACTAAATCATAAGAAGTTGGGGGAATATAACCAGTACCACCAGTATCAGGTTTCTCAGGATTTCTCGTACTGAATAATTC
Source organism: Ignavibacteriae bacterium HGW-Ignavibacteriae-4 (assembly GCA_002839765.1). Classification (GTDB taxonomy): domain Bacteria; phylum Bacteroidota; class Ignavibacteria; order Kapaibacteriales; family UBA2268; genus PGYR01. The sequence goes on along the minus strand of PGYR01000034.1, from coordinate 3,995 downwards.
GCACGAATTTATCAATAAAGGTAGTAGTATGATTAGTAAATACTTCATCTGATAATAACTCTTCCCTCCAAAGCACGGCTAATAGTAGCATTGTCTGAAAATTCGATGCTAGTACCTAAAGGAATACCACTTGCTAGCTTTGTAACTTTTATATCTAAAGGCTTTATCATGTTGGCTAAATACTGAGCCGTTATGTCACTTTCTACATTTGGGTTGAGTGCTAATATCACCTCATCTACACCTTGTAGTCTATTTATAAGCTCTCTTATTTTCAAATCTTCTGCATTAATATTATTAAGTGGATTTATCACTCCATGAAGAACATGGTATAATCCTGAAAACTCATTTGTATTATCTATATAACTTACATCAGAAGGGTCTTCGACTACGCATATTTTTGTTTTATCCCTTTTCTCAGATTCACAAATTTTACAAATTTTCGTTTCTGTGAAATTATAACAAACTTCACATAAATGCACATTCTCAACTAAATCTATCAAAGTAGCAGAGAATTTATTTGCATAATCTATGTCTTGCTTCAGTATATAATAAGTCAACCTGCGGGCTGTTTTTTTACCAATTGTAGGTAGTGAAGAGAGAATATCTACCATTCTCTCTATATTATCAACGCCATTATTCATTAGAATCCTAAATTTAATCCGGGTATATTCGGCATTCCATCTTTCATTTTACCCATTTCTTGTTCTACAGTTTTTTCTACTTCTTCCATTGCCTTATTAGTAGCCGCCACTATTAGGTCTTCCATCATTGCTTTGTCATCTGCCTTTAGCAATGCATCATCTATTTCGATTGATTTTAATCTAGTATCGCATGACATTGTTACTTTTACCATGCCACCTCCAGATTCAGCTGATACTTTGATTTCTTTTAGTCTTTTTTTTGTTTCTTCCATCTCAGTTTGCATGTTTCGGATTTTATCCATCATGCCGCCAATATCAAAACTCATGTCTTTCTCCAATTTAATTTAAAACTAATTCAAATATTATACGTTTAACTATGTAAGTTAATACAAACTAATTAATTTTTTTGACTACTTATTTAAAGAGAGAGAGAAATATGGGAATATTTAGCAGAATGTCTGATGTTATCAAAGCAAATATAAATGATATTTTAGACAAAGCAGAAGATCCAGAAAAAATGATCAAACAGATGGTTCTAGAAATGGAAGAATCTGTGAATAAAGCGACTTTATCAGTTGCACAATCGATTGCTAATGAAAAGCAATTACAAAGAAGACTAGAAAAAGAACAAGCATTTGTTGCTGATTGGCAAGCCAAAGCTGAGCAAGCAATAGGAGCAGGTAGAGATGATTTGGCTAAAGCAGCTATTGAGAAAAGGTTAGTTGCCCAGAAAAATGTTGATGATTTGCTTCCTACTTTTGCTTCAGCGAAAGCTACAGCAGAGCGATTGAAAACTCAGCTAGACCAACTAAGAAAGAAATTGGATGAGGCTCGTTCTAGACAAAACACTCTAATAGCTCGTTCGAATGCTGCAAAAGCAGAGAAACAACTTAATCAAGCTATGAATGGCTCTGGTACAGACGCGTTCAGTAAATTCGATAAGATGGAAGGCAAAGTTGAACAAATGGAAGCAGAAGCGGAAGCGTTTGGAGAACTTAATAGCTCTGATAAATCATTAGAAGAAGAGTTTGCAAATTTATCAAATCCTGATGTAGATGATGAACTAGAAAAGTTGAAAGCACAAATCAGTGGTAGAGGATAATATGAATAATAAACTAATAGATACAAACGAAAGATTGAAAGCTTTTTTTGAAGCCAATTTCAAAGAAGATACTTATTTTGATGAAGAATCATTTATAATAAATAAAGGATCCACTCAAGTATTAGTAAAAGCTGAAAATATAACTGATGATCATGTTGTTATAGATTTGATTTCTCACGTAGTGAAGAATGCAAATGTAGATGATAAACTAAAGAACTTTTTGCTTAGAGCTAACTCTGAATTGAAATTTGGGGCTTTTGGATTGCTATTTGATGATACTATTACTTTCCAGCATTCTATATTAGCTAATGATTTCTCAGAAGTTGATTTGAAAAGCTCTATAAATGCTGTCGCAAGCGTTGCTGACTATTATGATGATATAATAGTAGAGAAAGCTGGTGGCAAAAGAGCATTAGACGATTTGAATGATGATGCTTAATCACATCAATAAATAACAAAATTAAACTGAAAAGCGATAATTCTTAATTATCGCTTTTTTTATTTTAATCTGATTATTATACTTCTATTTAAATATCTACCCTGTGGTGTAGTTTCATCATACTTATCAGTATTTGTACTCTCTTCGAAATAAAATGTTTTAGCAGTATTTGATTTTATAAAATTGATAGCATTTGCGGCTCTCTCTGATGCTATTTTCTTATTTGCTTCTTCTAAACCAATATCATCAGTATTCCCAATTACAACTATTGTCTTTCCTTCTGGGAGTAATTCTACTAATTGTCTAAGTAATATCTTAGTTTCATCGGTTAGATTAGAGCTGGCGAAATCAAACATAAGTAATGCTTCAAACTCATCAGTTTTTAGCTCTACATTCTTCACACTGATTTTTTCAATCTCAACATTTTCAGTACTTCTTTCAATTAATTCACCGCTTCTTAACTCCGATTCAACTCGGAAATCTCCTTTATTTGCAATTAGATCTCTATCGAATTGGGTATTTATTTGACCTGATTTAACATCTTGTGCAGAATGCATCATATTATTTTTGAAAGTTACCTTTCCAGATATATTCTCAAATTCAGTTGTAAAATCGATGAACCCGAAAAGTTTTTTATAATCTGTTTTCTTTACAAATTCAATAGAATTAGCATTTACTAAGTCTATTTCTACTCTCCTGTTTTCAGCTAAGCCTTGTTCGTATTGTATATTAGTTACTATTTTAGGTGTAATTGAATAATTAGTTGTTATTCTATTAGAGGTAATCCCTTTAGACATAAAAACGGCTTTAGCATTAATCACTCTATCTTTTGCTAAGTTAAGATTGCTATTCTCGTCTTGACCTGATGTACTACCCTGTAATACTAATTTTGCTTCTGGATACTTATTTAGTATTCCTACAATTTTATCGAATATATTATTGTGATCTTCTATAGGATTCTTACTAGTATTATTTTCGTTGTATAAACTTCTTATTTCACTAGAATTCTTATCAAAGAAAATAGCTAAGACAATTGGTGGTGTTGCAACTAATTTTTCACCAACTTCTATATAGCTTTTATCATAATCAAAATTTGATTCTAATGTTAATATAGGGGTAGGTTCTGGGTCTATTGGGAGTGGCTGTATTGGTAATTGTGGTGGAATTGGGGCAATATACTCTTTCGGCACATCGAACGCTAATTTGATACCCAATGACGCAAATATGTTGAAAGTACTAATATCTGCATCTGTTAATAGCATATCCATATCATTTGATACACCTAACCTCTGTACAAAATAAAGATTATGAGCTATTTTCATATTATTATAAAGAGATGCCGATAGATTAAGTACATTTGTATTTAAGGTCATAAAATCATCTGCAGCATTTACCCTTTCAAAAAAAACTTTATCATCTACTTTGAAAGCGGCTCCAGATGGCTGATCTATAACTTCTGTTTGAGTATAACTTCCAGATTGTTGTAAATGGAAACTTGGGGATAAAGTAAGATAAAGTGGACCATTGAAAACTTCTTCATCAATTAGAATATTGAAATCTAATCCAATATCAAAGGCGTTGAACTTTACATCTAACTGCCTATTGGTTTGAACTAATTCCACATCACCAGTATTCAAATTCCTAGCATAAGCTGTATCAGGATTATCTAATAAACCATCTTTTGTTTGATAACCAGCATGAAAACCAATATTCAGAAAATCCAACAATCTGTATTCGGCAAATATTCTCGCTTTTAGACTATTACCACTACCTGTTTCGTAACATCCACAGTTTTCTATACCTTCAAATTTTA
>PGYR01000097.1 GCA_002839765.1 Ignavibacteriae bacterium HGW-Ignavibacteriae-4 | reverse complement strand
TACTACCAGGTACATATAAGTTTAAAATGTATCACAATAACGGAATACAAGAATTCAGTGGAGAAGTTATTTCTGGAACAAGTGACGAAGTACTATTTACAACTGTAACTGTAAATCCTAAACTTGTCGATTGTGATGACAATGCACTTTCTGGTGGCAATGTAGTTTATTATCAAAATGGTTGGTCAGGAAACAATGCTCCAAATACAACTGTAGAATTATTACCGGGAACTTATAAATTTAAAATGTATTATAATAACGGTATTGAAGAAAGAAACGGTGTAGTTATATCTGGAAATAGCCAAGATATTACATTCACAACTACTCAAATCAATTATGTTTATGGTGGAACTATAGCATTCTATCAAAATGGTTGGGGTACTTACACTCAAGGTATGCACTTGTTACCTGGTACATATAAGTTTAAATTTGGAACTCAACAGTTTAATAATTTTGAAGTTTCTGGCTGTTCAATGGACGGAAATGTAAATATCTTCAAAACAGTTAAACATAATGGCAGTCCTTTACCCAATTTACCGATTGCAAGAAACCACTATTATAGTAGCTATACTAATGTAGGTACTACAGATGAAAATGGGTTACTATTTACTACTGATCAACCCGATGGTTCTTGGAAGTATAAAGCAACTAAAGATAGATCAGTACAATATATCATTAGTGGTCCTAACACTATTACTTTCCAAACATCAGAATTTGTAACACATGTTATGCATACTGATGGTAGTCCTTTCGAAGGAATAGAAACTGATTATAATCACTATTATAGTAGTTATATGGGTGTTGGAACAACAGATGCGAATGGAAATGCTTCTATCGAGCTTTTCCCGGGTGATCATAAATTCAAAGCAACAAAGGATAGATCTATCCAATACAAGAATTTAGAAATACTAACTCCTGGTACGTCGGCAACAGTTGATTTCCAAACTTCAACATTCGTAACTCACGTAATGAAACATGATGGTTCTGATTTTGAAGGAATTAAAACAGAATATAACCACTATTATAGTAGTTATATGGGTTTATCTCCTAGTACAACTGATGCTAATGGTAATGCTTCAATCGAACTATTCCCAGGTGAATACAAATTCAAAGCAACAAAGCATTATTCAACTCAAACAAAAATGTTTGAAATTCCTACTTCAGGTGTAACAGCCTCTGTAGATTTCCAAACAGCGTTGGCTGAAGCTCATGTTAAAGATTGTGATTTGAATACAGGTGTAGAAGGTGTGGCAGTTGAATATAATCACTACTACAGTAGCTATATGGACTTGAATCCTAATACAACAGATGCTTCTGGTATAGCTTCAATAGAACTTTTTCCAGGTACTCATAAATTCAAGGCGACAATTCATAATTCAACACAAGTACAAACTGTAGCTATTACAGGTCCTGTGACTACATTTGAATTTAATCCAACTAGAGTGACTTTCAACTACCCAGGTACAGTTAAGTATAACCATTACTATAGTAGCTATATGACTATAGGTGATAACACTTATCTATTCCCAGGTACTTATAACTTCAGATTCTACAATGGTAATACTGTTGCAGCACAAATGCCTATTGCAATTAGTGGTTGTAGTGTAGATGAATCTCTAATCTTCGTTCAATTACAAAACAGCCAAAATGCTGGTTTAGCAGGTGGCGATTTTGATTACAGAATTGGGTGGGGAAGCTACTCTAATTTAGGAACTGATGCTACTGGTAATGGTTTCTGGACATTCGTAGATGGACACCCAACAAATACTAAAGTAAAAGTATCTTATGAAGGTGCTTCAGTTGAAAAACAACAAAACATAACAACTAACCCTGTGTTTATCTTCAATACAGTAGATGTAACAGCTGATTTGAGAGAATCAGGTGGCGGATTACTTGCTGCAGATACATGGGAATACAGATACGGATGGGGTGGATACAACACTCTAAATGCATCTGGTCACGAATTATTACCTGTAAATACTAAAGTAAGAGTAGGCTACAAAGGTACTAAAGTAGAAAAACAACAGAATGTAGGTTCAAACTCTCACTTTGATTTTGCTACAATAGCAGTTACTGCTGCATTAGAAGATTCTCAATCTGGATCTTTGACTGCTGATAGCTGGGAATATAGATATGGTTGGGGAAGTTATTCTCCAATGAATAATTTAGGTGAAGAATTACTACCTGTAAACGTAAAAGTAAGAGTTGGCTATAAAGGTTCTAAAGTAGAAAAACAACAAAATGTTGGCTCAAATTCTCATTATACTTTTAATACAGTAAATGTTACTGCCGAATTGAAATCTTCTACAGGTGGCTCATTAACAGCTGATGATTGGAAATACAGATACGGTTGGGGTTCTTACTCTACACTAACTAATGGTGGTGAAGAATTACTACCTGTGAACGTAAAAGTAAAAGTTTACTATAATGGTGCATGTGTAGAAAAACAACAGAACGTAGGTTCAAACTCTCATTATATATTCAACACAGTAAATGTAACAGCTGGATTGGAAGACTCTTATGGTGACCCATTAACAGCTGATGACTGGAAATACAGATATGGATGGGGAGCTTACTCAACTTTAACTAATGCTGGTCATGAATTGCTTCCTGTAAACGTAAAAGTAAAAGTTTACTACAAAGGAGCTTGTGTAGAGAAACAGCAAAATGTTGGTTCTAACTCTAGCTATAACTTTAATACTGTATTAGTAACAGCAGACCTAGAAGATGGCAATAGTAGTTCTTTAACTGCTGATGCATGGGATTACCGTTACGGATGGGGTAGTTACTCTACATTAGATAATACAGGTGAAGAATTATTACCAGTGAATGTAAAAGTAAGAGCTACTTATAATGGAGCAACTAAAGAGAAGCAACAAAATGTAAGTTCTAACTCGAGTTACTTGTTTAACTGGAACGGAAGTTCACTTTACAAATCAACTAACGATTATGATTTCACAGCAGAAAAAGTGCATGTATATCCAAATCCTTCAGACGGTAAATTTATGATTGAAAATGTAGCTAATTACTTCAGACTATCAGTTTATGATATGACTGGAAGAGTAGTTTATCAATCAGACATCAATGAAGTGAATAATCAGAACATTATATTAGATAACCCAGTATCGGGTGCTTATATGATCCAACTAGAAGGTGTAGGTACTACAGTTACTACTCCGATTATGATAAAATAATCCTATCAGATTATTGATCTAATATTCAAAGAGCCACTTAGAAATAAGTGGCTCTTTTTTTAGATTAAATGAGTTAAAAATACTTTTATATATGTCAAGTATTTGCTATATTGAGCGTTAATTTTTTTACCATTTATGGAGTTTTCAAATGAAGCGTGTCTTACTTCTTATTGCTACCACTTTAATAACAAGTGTGCAATTGTCATTTTCTCAAGTTGTTATTAATAAAGCTGATTTCCCATTGGAATCAAACTATCAATCTATAAGTCGCTTAGAATATAAAACTGAATTTACATC
>PGYR01000033.1 GCA_002839765.1 Ignavibacteriae bacterium HGW-Ignavibacteriae-4 | reverse complement strand
TGAGAAATTGCCTAACTCTGTGATCGAGATACCTACTTCACAAGATGAATTCGTAGCAGAGACTAAACTTGCAACTATGAACATGTCTATTGATAGCTTGACAGAAGAGCAACTAGCATACATAGAAAACTACAATAGCGGAACGTAAGATACATTAGCTATTAGTTAAATTAAAGAAAGCCGTTTTGGGATTAAATCCGAAACGGTTTTTTTTTTTGCAAAGATTATTACTTAACTTAGAGAATATAGTACTTTCCGTCACTCAAATAACAACTTGCGTCATCCAGAACGAACAAAGTGAGTGAAGGATCCAGGAGAACTGCGGAGCAGTGCAATATTAGTAGCAAACGACATCGAATATTAATAAAAAACTCCATTAGGAGTTGAATAAAAATGGGACTAAAGTCCAAAGTGGGACTGCAATGCCCCAATACCCTTGGCTAAAGTCAACGGCATTATTTTTAAATTATACTTCTTAGTCTCAATTCTGTTTCTTCATATTACTAAAACCCATTTAGTTTCTATATATTTGCTTTAGGTCAATCACACATATTTGAAGAAAATAATTGAATGAAGAATATTTGCTTTTTGAATAGTATTAAGTTTTGGGGAGGTGGAGAAAAACTCCACTTAGAAAATGCAATTGAATTCAATAAAAAGGATTACAATGTTACTGTAGCTGCCAACCCCGGCTCTATTCTATGGCAAAAATCGTTAGCTCACAACCTAAAACTATCACCTATTTCGGTTGGCAATCTTTCTTATGTCAACCCATTCAAAGTTTTGCGATTTACTACATTCCTAAAGAAGAATAAGATTGATACATTAGTATTTTCATCATCCCAAGATCTGAAAATTGGTGCTATATCTGGTAAACTTGCCGGAGTGAAACGCATAGTTTATCTGCGTGGATTAGCTACTCCAGTTAAAGCAAATTTTATAAATAAATTCATCTTCAAGTCTTGCTTAACCCATATTATAGCTAATTCAGACGAAACCAAGCGACAGATTCTAAAGTATCTGAATACTCACATATCGAACGATAAAGTGCACACAATCTATCACGGTATAGAACTAAACGAAAAAAATACGGACAAACTAGAAATTGTCACTAAAAAAGCTAGCGGGATTGTAATTGGAAACGCAGGAAGATTGACAGAGCAAAAGCGCCAGAAAGACCTAATTCAAATAGCAAGAAAGCTTGTGGAACGGAATATAGATTTTACTTTATTCATAGCGGGTGAAGGCGAATTGCGTGAGGAATTAGAATCTGAGATAGTGAAGTACAACCTGCAAAATAAGGTAATACTACTCGGCTTTGTAGAGGATATGAGTGCTTTTATGAGTTCGATCGATGTATTTGTGTTAACTTCTGAGTGGGAGGGGTTCGGGTTTGTATTAGTAGAAGCGATGATGAAATCCAAGCCAGTTCTTGCTTATGATATTACTAGCAATCCAGAGATAATAGATGATCATGTAACTGGGTATTTGATAGATTTCCCTAAAGTTGAAATGTTCGCTGAAAAAATAGAACTTCTCTCTAGTAATCCAGATATACGTAAACAAATGGGAGAAGCAGGATTGAAAAGAGTTAAGGATAAATTTATCCTACAAGATAGAATCGATGAATTGGAGGCTTATTTAATAGAAAATGATATCAACTGAGACTGCTCAAATAACTTTTTTTAATAATTTCCTTTTTTCAAGCCACTTATCAAATTTTACAGAGAGCATATTTAATAATTCTAAGACCAAAATAGGTACAAAAGTAGAAACAATAAATCTCAAATAATCGAAGTTGCCCCATCCATTTGATGAAATTTCGATAATAAGAAACATAACTGGAAGAAGAATATAGAAAATAATTCTATTCCCTTCCATAAATCCATATCTCTTTTCTTCTGACATTTGTTTTTCCAACTCAAAAATTCACACACAAAACTAAATATTTTATGTAAATATTGAAAATAATATTATATTTACTGAGTTTCAATTTTCAATAGTGAGCTAAATATGAAAAACTTTATATCATTATCCGCACTAATTCTATTCTTATCAATTACTTCTCTGTATTCAGACAAGACTCCCGATCGAAATATCAAATTTTTGACTTCTCCCGATGGAGTAGAATCCGAAGAGATAACTAGCTACAATGGTACGAAAAATCCAGAAGCTCTAAAATACTACAATTTAGCACTAGAATCATTCATGTCTGATAAACCAGATGAGGCAATAGAATTTTATAAAAAAGCTATAGAAGAGGACCCTCGTTTTGTTGAGGCCTATGATAATCTAGGTCGAGTTTTTCGAGGAAAGAATATGCCAGATTCAGCCATCTATTATTATGATAAAAGTCTGAAACTCTATCCTAAAGGGGTATTCGCTAATCAAAATAAGGCAATAGTCTATTTTTACAATGACGAATATGATAAATCTATAGAAATGTATAAACACATGATTAATATAATTCCTGAATCACCCGAGGGCTATTATGGTATTGCTCAAGTGTATTTACAAACTTTAAATTTTGAGGAGGCAATCACGTCAGTAGATAAAGCAATTGAACTATATAAAGAGGCTAATTCACCATTAATAGGTGATGGATATATTACAAAAGCGTTAATATATGCAAGAATGGAAGATATATCAAACGTTAAAAAGAATCTACTATTAGCTAAAGAAAATGGAGCTGTACTTAATGAAAAAATGGAAAAACTAATTTCTTCCAATCAAGAGAACAATGAGAATAATGAAACTGAAAAAGTACTTAATGCAATCAATTGGATATTAGATAATCCAATGACCGAAGAGACAAAAGAAAAAAGAGAAGAAGTGCTTAACGCACTAATGATTTGGACTCTCAAAACAGACAAAGTAACTATATATTTAACACCCGAATTGACTCCTGTAGAGGATTGTAAAATTTGCTTACAAATCTTCTCAATTGCTTGGAGTAAATATGTATTAGAAAATGGTGATAAAGAGGACATAATAGGTGCCGCTCTTTATGCAATTCGTACATTGAATAATTATTACATTACTAATAGAGATTTCGTAGAAGAAAATGAACAAATTGAAGAATTTATAGAATTAGAATTAGAAGGAAAACTAAAAGATAAAGTGACAGAAGTAATAGAATCAATGGATAAAGAAGACACAACAAAGGTTATTGTAGATTAGTAACGCTAATTCACTATATTTTATTTGATGAATATGTTATAAATTATTTATAACTATATTTATTATTAATCTATAAAATATGTTTGCATTAGTCCTTTACCTTTAACTTCGATTGGTTCTCTTTTTGTAAACTTATAATTTGTACCCATTTTCTCTAACTCAATCTTTACATTTTCAGTAATTTGAATTTGACCGGCAACTCCTGTGGATTCCATCCTACTTGCAGTATTCACAGAATCACCCCACAAATCATATATAAACTTACTATCTCCGATTACTCCGGCTATAACAGGGCCAGTTTCTAAACCTATTCTCGCGTTAAATGTATTTGCCGTTTCTTTATTGAATTTGTTTAACTCATTTCTAACTGCCATAGTAAACTCTACTGCTTTCTGAGCATGGTCTATCCTAGGTTCAGGTACTCCAGAAGCTGCCATATAACCATCACCAATTGTCTTAATTTTTTCAAGCCCATATTCTTTGACTAGTTTATCAAATCTAGAGAATATATTATTCAATATACCTAGGACTTCAGACGCTGATTTATCTTTAGCATAAGAAGTGAAACCAACTAAATCGATAAATACAGTAGTTGCACTATCTATATCATCTGCTATATTTTTCTCTTTGCTTTTCAATCGTTTTGTTATTTTAGATGGTAACATGTTCAGTAGAAGTGCTTCCGACTTTCTACGTTGGTAGAATATAATACCGACTATAAGTACAAGAGTACAAATCCCACCTATAAGAACAAAAGTTTGTAATTCTTGTTTTTCTTGATCTAATTTTAGGATTGATATTTCTTTATCTTTTAACTCTGCTTGACTTTTAACTTCTAAATTTGCGATTGTTTTAGTATTCTCTTGGGAGAATATAGAGTCTTGTATTTCTTTGCTTTTCTTATAATATTCAAATGTCTTTTTATAATCACCTTTGTCTTTATAAGCCTCTGATAAATTCATCAGTGCAAAGCGTAAACTATTTCTTTCACCAATTTTTTCGAATATTTCTATTGATTCGTTAGTAAATATAATCGATTTATTCAGGTTGATTTCTTTCTGTAAATTAATTTGATTTTTATCTTCATAAATTCTTTTTAAAACAGAGTCTTGGCTCATACTGTAATATACAGAACCTATATTCCCAAGATTATAAGCAATTGCTGATAAATTATTCATCTCTCTATTTATTACAAGTGCTTGATTATGTAATTCCAGCGCTTTCTTATAATTACCCATATCATCTTCAGTGTTTGCTAACGAACCCAAGTTAATAGCTATATTGTTCTTATTATCCAATTTTGAATTTATAGCTAATGCTTTTTCCAAAAATTCTTTTGCATTTGGGAAATTTGATAAATGATTATAGATCGAACCTATATCACCATAATTAATAGCTATTCCATTTAAGTTATTAATTTCTTTATTTATAACCAATGCTCTCTTATGATAATCTATAGCCCTTTGATAACTGTTTTGGAAGAAATATAAGTTGCCAATGTTTGTTAGACTAAGAGCAACGCCTAATTTGTCACTAATTTTCTCATTTATTTTTAATGCATTTTTATAATATTCTAACGCTTTGGGGTAATCCGATTTGAATGAATAGAGCTGACCAATATTCAAATAGCCAACTGCAATTCCATGATTATCTTTTAGCTTTTGATTTATACTTAATGTCTTTTTAAAACTTAATATTGCATTCTCATAATCTGATAGTGTATGATAATTAACTCCAATTGAATTATTACTAATCGCCAAGCCTTTATCCCAATTCAACTTGGTCGAAAGTAAGATAGCTTTCTTACCATAATCAACCCCTAGTTTAGGATTAATTGAACTATAACTGAAACTAATTAATGACAATAGTCTTACTTTATTAGTGTCATTTTTGGCTTTGGGGAGCTCTTGTAGCATTGAATCTAGCTTAGCTTTACCTTGCAGCTGTGCTTGTGCACTAGACTCAAATGTGATAATGAGGGCTATTAATATTAAATATATTTTCAAGTTATTATCTAAATAGTTACTTTTTATTATTTTACAATTTATAAAAAAGTTTAATCTTTTTTTATAAACTATTCTTCGAATAATTTATTCACATTATTTTTATTTTGTAATAAAATTAACTTTATTAGCATTACTATTTTATTATTTATTAACAAACTTATGGAGGACTTATGAAAAAGTTCTTAACTGTATTGAGTGTTGCGTTAGTATTATGTTTATTCTCTACGAATGAATCTAAGGCACAATTGCCTGATGGTGCATTTGGTATCGGCTCTAGTTTTGCTAGTGGAACACCTACATTAAGTGGCATGTATTCATTCTCACCTGCGTTTGATATGGCACTAAATCTAGGTTATACTTCAAACAGCTCTTCTAATGATATTTCTAATGTTTCAAGTACAACTAGTCAGACTCAGATTTCTTTAGGTTTTCGTTATTTCTTCGTAGATAATAAAAGAATTGATCCATTCTTTGGACTTGGTATTGGTTATGGTATGAGCGATACTGGAGGAAGTTTCGATCCATCTACTTTAGGTCTAAACTTTATGTTTGGTGGTCAGACACAAATAGCAGAAAACTTTTTTGTTTACATAGCTACTGGTGTACAATATAGCTCGACTAAAACATCAGATAATTCATCTACAAGTACTATATCGTTTGGTACGACTTCTGTTGGAGCTATTGTTTACTTCAAGTAAATAATAATCTTATCGGTGTTTAAATAAAGCTCTCTAGTTATAGAGAGCTTTTTTTTACATAACTTTATATACTAACTCAGCTTTCAAGCCCTTATAGTCTCGGATTATTAGTTTCTTTCTATTGAAATCTATTAATTCTTTTTCGCGTAATTCATTTAGTAATTTTGTAACTGTCTGTCTTGAGGTCGCTATAAGCGAAGCTATCTCTTTATGAGAAAGAGTTTGCTCTATGAAATACTCATCACCAACTCTTTTCCCAAAATCCTCTTTGAAGTCCAAAATCATCTCTATTAGGCGTGATTTTGAATCTTTGAAAGATAATCTCTCAACTCTTCGTTCTAGTTTTTGTAGTCTCATACCTACGAATTTCATTACTTCAGCACTCAATCCAGCGTCTGTTTGTATCAACTTCTCAAATTCGTCTGATGGCATAAAACAAACAGTACATTCTTCCATGGCAAAGGCATAGTCATTATCCTCTGAACCAGGAGAATAAGGCAACTTTCCAAACATTTCGCCAGGTTTTAATATAGTCTTTATTAGCTCCTCACCTTCTTTGTTGTAAGTAGATACTTTGACTTTACCTTTTTTTAGAAAGAAGATATTCTTCTGTAATTCGTCCGGAATGAATATTGCATCACTTTTCTTATACTTAACCATTGATGATTTTTTACCAAGTTCTGATAGGCAACTCATACCAAGCTTTTCAAAAAGATTAAATTTTTCTAAGTACCATAGTATATTATCTGACATTTATTTTCTCAAAAATTGTACATTCTCTATGTATAATAAACGTTAAAACACAAATTAGTTACACAAACAACTATATTATTTTGCTCGGATTTGCATCTTCATCTGCTCCGTAAATCAATTCTGCTAACTCAGCTCTATCTACTTCACCGAAATAGTCTTTGATTTCAAGCTTTTTGACTATTTCTAATATTAGTTTATGCTCATACTTTTGTTCGATAAATAGTTTCTCAAAATTCTCGATTGGTTCTTTCCCAAAGAAATCACCAAAGACTTTGAATTCTTTTATAATCCCTTTTTCGACGAATAATCTTAAATCTATCTCACCAACTGAAAATCGCTTTGTTCTCTTTATATTGAATCTAGGTGAATGACCGTAGTTCCACTCCCAAGTTGCGTATCTCTCTTCTCTTAATTTGTGGACTCCCTCCCATTCCTTTTCGGTCAGATGATAAGTTTCGAAATCGTCTCTATCAGCATAAAGACCTTTCAGTATATTAGCTCTGAAGGTTTGCACATCTATCTTTTCTGATAAAAATTCACTGATGTTAGCGACTCTACTTCTAACAGATTTATGTCCTTTTGATTCTATTTTGCTCATTTTCACATTTAGCGCATTGGCTACTTCACTAAGCTCACTATCGTACAGTAAAGTTCCATGACTAAACATTCGAGTACCACTGGAAAACTGCGCATTGCCCGATATTTTTCTATCATTTACTACTATATCGTTTCTTCCTTTTAGCTCTGCCTCTACTCCCATATCGTTTAGGACTTTAATAACAGGTGCAGTAAACTTTTTGAAATTATTCAAACTCTCAAAACTATAATCAGTCATGAAGCTAAAATTCAAATTCCCAAAATCATGATAGACTGCTCCTCCCCCTGATATCCTACGGATTACGTGTATTCCTTTTTCTTCTACATATTCGTGGTTTATCTCTTCTAATGTATTCTGATTTCTACCTATTATAATAGAGGGTTCATTTATGTAGAATAATAAGTAATCCTTATTTCCTTCAAAATTTCTTAAGCAATATTCTTCTAAAGCTAAATTGACGCTTGGGTCAGTTATACCTTCATTTTCTATAAAAATCATTTTTGTAAATCTCTCAATAATAAAATTATCAGTTGCAAATCAGCAACAATGAACTAACAGAATGAAAATATATAATATTAATTTTCGTTTCAGTTTCAACCGTAAACTATTAATTTTATGCTGATTATACAAATACGAAATGAAATTTCAAAAAAAAATAGTGATTTATTTTTGAAATAATTTGGTAGATATATTCGAAACCCTTAATTTAGGATAAAAGAGTCCTCAATACTTTTAAAAAGGTTTTTCAAATGGCGTTACTATCTAAATCATGTGTGTACGGAATAAGAGCGGTGATATTAATGGCCATAAAGGGCAATGCCGAATTTATGTCTATTAAGGATATAGCAGAAGACCTAAATTTATCGGCTCATTTTCTTACTAAAATACTACAACAGTTGACTCAAGAGGGTTTATTATACTCTCATAGAGGTCCAAAAGGTGGAGTGAAGTTCAGCAGACCAGCGAAAGAGATCAAGTTGATAGAAATAGTAGCAGCGATTGATGGATTAGAATTGTTCGAAGAGTGTGCGTTGGGACTTCATGGTTGTGGTACGGCTACACCTTGCCCTCTCCACGAAAAGTGGGCGGAACATAAAGTAGTACTAAGAACACTATTTGAAACCGAAGACCTTGAGAAATTAGCGGCAAACGTACAAGATGCGGGTCTAAGATTAAGAACCCTTAGTCAATTAGATATAATAGAGTTCAACAAGAATAAAAAGAAATAATTCACTAATAATTAGAAATGCAAAACGAACAACTATATAGAATAAAAAATGCTGTACTATACTTTGTAATGATAGGTATCATAGCTAGTTATATGGTCGTTTCTATGAGTATTGATTTAGATATTTTTAAAGATAACATAGTATCTCTAGAGAATCTAAGATTTGAATTGTTCGGTGTATTTATAACTATTCAATTGGTATTGTTCTTCGCAAAATTAGTTGTTAATAGAGAATATGGTATTATAAATCTAGAAAACTTTGCACTATTAGTACTTTTTGCATTAGAGATTTCGATTCTGTATTCATCTATTATGAATGGAGGAAATGAACTATATGGTATAGGCACTCATATAGCAATTATAATAATAGAAGTAATCAAAGCATTTGTTATGCTAACTTATGCCGTTACAAGCTTATTAGACAATTTTTATACAAAAGAAAAAAACAAGTATTTTCAAAATAATTTTATTGGAGTTAGAAATGATTAAAACAATGGCACTTTTCGCATTATCAATTTTTATGTTGGTAGCATGTGGAGAAGCTGGGGATGCACAATTAGAGAAAAATGCATCAAGTGAAACGGAAGCTGTAGAATCGGCTGCTAGTGAAACAGCAGGTAACGACGGTCTAGGTGTTGGACCAGTGAAGAGCGTAACAATAGGCGCATTGGATGCCGCAATGGCAAAAGAAGGCGAAGACTTATTCACTAAGAATTGCACAGCATGTCATAAGATAGAAGCGAAATTTGTAGGTCCAGCGCTGGCTGGAGTAACAGAAAGACGCAAGCCAGAATGGATAATGAATATGATAATGAATCCGGAGCAAATGGTAAAAGAAGATCCAGTTGCCAAAGAATTATTAGCAGAATTTCTAGCACCTATGGCAAATCAACACATTACTGAAGAACAAGCTAGAAAGATAGTTGAATACTTCAGACAAGTAGATAGCAAGTAAATTAATTATTTTTATTATATTTTAGGAGTTAAGTTATGAAAACCAAATTATTTTTAATCCTAGCTTTAGCACTTTCAATAGTGTTAACAGGATGCGATAGTGACGGCGGTAAAGGGAGTAAAGCTGGAATGGTCGGTTCGAATGCTGCAGAGAAAGTATATGTAGCACCAGGTGAGCATGATGAGTTCTATGCTTTCTTATCTGGTGGATTCAGTGGACAAGTATCAGTATATGGTTTACCATCTGGTCGTTTGTTCAAAGTTATTCCAGTCTTCTCACAAGATGGCGAGAAAGGCTACGGATATAATGAAGAAACAAAACCAATGCTAGAAACTAGCCACGGTTTCGTACCTTGGGACGATTCTCACCACCCAGAACTATCACAAACAGATGGTGTTCCTGATGGTAGATTCCTCTTTATCAATGGTAACAATACTCCTCGTATTGCAAAGATTGATTTGAGAACTTTCGAAACTACAGAAATAATTGAGATTCCTAATAGTGCAGGTAATCACTCATCTCCATTTACTACAGAAAACTCTGAGTATTTGGTGGCAGGTACTAGATTCAGTATTCCTATTACTGAAACTGATGTTTCAGTAAAAGAATATGCAGCTAAATTCCAAGGTATGCTTACTTTCGTTAGTGTATCTCCTGATGAAGTAGGTGATATGGAAATAGACTTCCAGATCTTAATGCCTGGTTTTGATTATGATTTAGCTCACTCTGGTAAAGGCCCATCACACGGTTGGACTTTCTTTACTACTTACAATACTGAAAAAGCAAGTACAATGAAAGAAGTAAATGCTTCTCAAAATGACAAAGATTTTATTGCTGCTGTTAACTGGAAAAAAGCTCAAGAATATGTCAAAGCTGGTAAATTCCATACTATGCCTTCAAATTATCTAAATAATGAGTATAGTGATCATACTCATTCGGCAACTAGCAAAAAAATGACTAGTACTAGAGTACTCATTCCTTCAGAATGCCCAGGTTTAGTGTATTACTTACCTACTCCCAAATCACCTCACGGTGTTGACGTAGATCCTTCTGGTGAATATATAGTTGGTAATGGTAAACTATCTGCTGACTTGACAGTTCACTCTTATTCTAAAATGATAAAAGCAATCGAAGCAAAAGCTTTCGAAAAAGAAATAGATGGCATTCCAGTTCTTAAATATGACCAAGTTGTAGCTGGTGTAGTTGAAAAACCAGGATTGGGTCCATTGCATACTGAGTTTGATGGTAAAGGTTATGCTTATACTACATTCTTTATTTCTTCTGAAGTAGTAAAATGGAAATTAGGAACTTGGGAAATAGTAGATAGAATTCCTTCTTACTATTCTGTAGGTCACTTGATGATACCGGGTGGTGATTCGCGTAAGCCTTGGGGTAAATACTTAGTATCATTGAACAAGATAACTAAAGATAGATATTTACCAACTGGTCCAGAACTAGCTCACTCAGCACAGCTGTATGATATATCTGGCGATAAGATGGAGCTATTATTAGATTTCCCTACTATCGGTGAACCGCACTATGCACAAGCAATTGCAGCAGATATTATCAAAGATAAATCTTTGAAATACTATAAACTAGATGACAACAAGCACCCTCATGCAGTTAAAAATGAGAAAGACACTAGAGTAGAGCGTAAAGGAAACGAAGTTCACGTTTATTTGACTTCAATTCGTTCTCACTTTGCTCCGGATTGGGTTGAAGGTGTGAAACTAGGTGATGTTGTTTACTTCCACTTGACTAACTTAGAGCAAGATTGGGATGTACCGCACGGATTTGCAGTAAAAGGTGCAAATAATGCAGAATTATTAGTGATGCCAGGACAAACAGAAACACTTAAATGGATTCCAAAAGCCGTTGGTGTATTCCCTATGTACTGTACTGACTTTTGTTCAGCTCTCCACCAAGAGATGCAAGGTTATGTTCGAGTTCATCCAGCCAATGCCAACGTTAAGTTGAGTTGGGGCTTAAATGAAGTTGAAAAACAAGAAAAGTAAATTGAGATACATAAACGCCCCTGAAAAATGGGGCGTATTTTTAAAAACTTTAGGTTTGGTAATGAAAAAGAAATCAGCAAGAATAGTAATGATAATCGGCTCTCTGATGCTTCTATTAGTTTTTATGTTCCCTCTATGGAGTATAACTCTTGAAGCACCTCAGTTCCCTGAAGGTATAAACATGTATATCTGGGTTAACCAGATAACAGGTGATTCGGAATCAACGCTACAGAATATGAATATACTTAATCACTATATAGGTATGCAGAAAATAGTTCCAGATTCTATTCCAGAATTACAATATTTTCCGTATGTTATAATCTTTATGAGTGTACTTGGAGTTTTGTTTGGATTGTTTGGAAACAGAAAAACATTTATGATATGGGCAGTAATTTTGATTATACTCGGTATATTAGGAGTATATGATTTCTATATGTGGGAATATGATTATGGTCATAACTTAGACCCTCACGCCCCAATCATAGTGCCTGGTATGGCTTATCAACCGCCTTTGTTTGGTTCTGAATACCTGCTCAACTTTAAAGCAATTTCGTATCCTGCACTAGGCTCACTATTCCTAGGGGGTTCAATTTTATTTGCTGGATTAGGATTTTTTATGAGTAAAGAAAAGAAAGAGGTTAAAGATGAGAAAGCTGCTTAAATTGTTGCCGCTATTATTACTATTAGCTGCATGCTCTACTGAGCCACAGGATATAGATTATGGTGCAGAGAATTGTTATTTCTGTACTATGTCAATCTCTGATGATAGATTCGCTTCAGAATTAGTATTGACGACAGGCAAAGCCCAAAAATACTGCTCTATAGAGTGTATGGTACGTGATGTAAATAGAAGCGAGAGCTTCAAGGCTGAAGATGTAGATAATTACTACGTTATTGATATGACTAAACCCAAAATCTTTATTCCAGTTGCAGATGCTACTTTCTTAGTAAGCGAAAAAATCCAAAGCCCAATGGGTGCTAATTTGGCTGCCTTCAAAGAGAAGTCGAATGCAGTAGAGCTCCAAAAAGATTGGGACGGTGTTATCTATAATTGGGATGAACTAATGACTAAGTTCAATTGAAAAGTATAATTATAATATTATTAATAGTACTCTCCTTTCCTTTATTGGCAGAAACGCATATTGTTTGCAGTGATTGTCATATTGGTAAGGTCAGAAACGCTGTCGATATGAGCGAGAGGGGAGATACTATTATTATCAAATCTGGTGTTTATACAGAGTCACTTATTGAAATAAACGTACCACTTACTATAATAGGGGAGAATTTCCCCAAAATAAAAGCTAAGGGTGGGGAGAAAATATTTCATGTTAATGCTGATTCCGTTACTATCACTGGGCTTGAATTTATGGATGTAAAGCGTAGCTTCATAGAAGATAGAGCCGCTATCAATATACAGGGCGGTAACTATAATAATATTATTAATAATAAATTCACAAACACTTTCTTTGGTATATACATAGCCAAATCGACTGGTACTAGAATCATTGGTAATCGATTAATTAGTAATAATAAAATAGAGATGAATAGTGCGAACGCTATTCATTGTTGGTCTAGCAAAAAACTATTGATCAAAAACAATTATGTAGAAGGACACAGAGATGGGTTATACTTCGAGTTTTGTGACAACTCTATAATCAAAAATAATCATAGTTACAGAAACCTACGTTACGGGCTGCACTTTATGTTCAGCGATAACAATAAGTACAAAAATAATATATTCGAAGAAAATGGTGCAGGAGTCGCAGTTATGTACTCACATCATATTGAAATGTATAAGAACAAATTCCTGAATAATTGGGGGCAATCATCTTATGGGTTGCTGCTAAAAGAGATAAAGGATAGCAAAATACATTACAACCTATTCAAAGGAAACACGAAAGGAATATACGGCGAAAGTGCTATCAGAATCAATATATTACATAATGATTTTGTACAAAACGGCTGGGCAATGCAGATGATGGGTAGTTCCGAGCAAGATACTATTAGT
This sequence comes from Ignavibacteriae bacterium HGW-Ignavibacteriae-4, assembly GCA_002839765.1. Taxonomy (GTDB): domain Bacteria; phylum Bacteroidota; class Ignavibacteria; order Kapaibacteriales; family UBA2268; genus PGYR01. Next base: position 28,417 of record PGYR01000033.1, on the reverse strand, counting down.
CATAATAACTTCCTACAAAATACATTCAATGTATCTACTAATCAGAATGCGAAAAACTACAATGTTTACGAGAAGAATTACTGGAGCGATTATACAGGTTACGATCTTGACAGAGATGGTATAGGCGATGTACCGCATAGACCTGTCAAATTTTTCTCGCAAGTGTTGGGATATACGCCCGAAGCTATTATCTTGCTAAGAAGTTTTTTCATAGAATTGTTAAACTTTATAGAAAATATAGTTCCTGTATTAACTCCAGAGAACTTGAAAGATTTACAACCAATGGTAAAACAAATAGATAATGATACAGTTTCAAAACATATATAAGTCATTCGGAAAGTTGGAAGTGCTAACAGGTGTTAGTGCTGAAGTAAGTGGTGGTGGTATCACTGCTATACTAGGACCTAATGGTTCTGGTAAAACTACTCTTATCAAAATGCTTTTGGGAATGGTATATCCAGACAAAGGCGAAATACTATTCGACGGTAAACCTATAAAAAAAGAGTGGCATTACAAGAACGATATCAGCTATTTACCCCAAATAGCTAGATTCCCAGAAAACCTAACGGTAACAGAGCTAATCAACCTAATCAAAGATATCAGGGGTGGCACTCCGAATGAGCAAAGACTAATAGAGCTCTTTACTTTGGAATCTCATTTAGGCAAGAAGATAAAGCACCTCTCTGGCGGTACTAAGCAGAAAGTGAACATAGTCCTTGCTATGATGTATGATAACCCCGTGATAGTGCTAGATGAGCCCTCTACTGGACTAGATCCTATAGCTTTGGTAAGACTAAAAGAACTAATACTCGAAGAAAGAGACAAGGGTAAGAATATATTAATAACAACTCACATAATGAGTTTGGTCGAAGATTTATCTGACGAAATATTATTCCTATTAGAAGGAAAAGTTTACTTCCGAGGCACTATACCAGAGATTAAGGAATTTGCTGGTGAAGATAATTTAGAAAAATCGATTGCACATTTACTGGAACACAAGAATGCTGAAAATATTAAAGTATAGTTTTTATGATTTGCTACGTAGCAAATGGACACTGATTTACTTCCTCTTCTTCTTGATGATAACTGAAGGATTGCTATATATAACTGGTGATGAAGCTAAAACTATAGTGGGATTGCTTAATGTAGTTGTTATACTATGTCCACTAATAGCGACGGTATTCGGAACAGTGAATTTCTATAATTCTCGTGAGTTCACAGAACTACTATTAGCACAACCTTTGAAAAGACGAGATATATTCATCGGGCAATATTTAGGTATGACTCTTTCGCTATCTATCGGCTATTTTTTGGGGGTTCTTATCCCGTTTGTTATTCACTCATTTACTTACTCAGTTGATTACGCAGTACTATCTATCCTACTATTTGTAGGAGTATTCCTTACTTTCATTTTCTCAGCATTATCTTTTCTTATATCACTTATAACTGACAACAAGATCAAAGGGTTTGGCCTTTCTATACTGACTTGGTTAATGCTCGCTCTAGTTTATGATGGTATGCAACTATTTATATTATCAATGCTTGATAACTACCCATTAGAAAAAATATCATTAGTTATGACATTCCTAAACCCAATTGATTTATCGAGAGTATTGTTGATGCTGAAACTAGACATCTCTGCCCTTCTCGGTTATACTGGAGCTGTATTCAACAAGTTCTTTGGTAGCTCACTGGGATTTGCACTTTCACTTTCAGCACTGTTAATATGGACTGTTGTACCTGTGTATTTCATCAATAGAATATCAATGAAAAAGGATTTTTAGTTACCTCACTCCACTTGGATAGACTGTTGATATTGAATAATCAATAATTCAACTCTCGAAGGGCGCCACGCCAATGGCGTGTACAGGGAGGAAATGATGTTCAACTAATCCTGGACTCTTCAATTCGGCAACGCTCTGCACAGGCTTTCGCTACGCTCACTATGAGTGACGAAATTTTCGTGACTTATACTTAGAAAAGACTCAGTAATAGTGTATTTAAATTAAGAATCCGTTTAATCTATGGTTCAGAAGATAAAAAAAAAGCTACTCTTATTAACAAGAGTAGCTTTAAAAAAGAAATGTGTTTTATAAAAAATTATTGCTTAACGAACTTATTTCTTATTAATCCACTATTGCTATATAGTGTAATTATGTAGGTACCAGTACTCAAATCTGATACATTTACTCGAGTGTCTGATTGTCCTTCTTTTACAACTTTACCGAGTATATTTGTTATTTCAAATCTATTTATTAATAAATTTTCCGGCAGATTAAGATGTAATGTATTGATTACTGGATTAGGATAAACCAAATTATCGCGTGTTATCTTTGTTTCTACAGAAGTGAATGCATCACCCGCCCATTTTGAAATATTCCCTCTGCTATCTCCGGCCACAAATGCTGATTCATTGTTGAGGTACTTTAGACACTTCACAGAAAATGAATTAAAATTAGTGTTCGGAGGTGATAATAGCTCTCCGTCAAAATTACCAACTTTGAAAGCTTTAGTACCTGCCTGCGCTCCACCATATATAGATTTTCCATCGTTAGAATATACGGCATCATAGAAAATAGACCAACTACCGCTATTATCTTTGTAAAAATATTGATTTTTAACAATGAGGTCGTGCAAGTTGAATATTTTCAAAGTTCCATCACCACTTGATATTAGTATTTCTTTACTATCAGATGAAAATTCTACAGAATATAAACCATTTTTATCAGTTATATCTTGAGAGAATAATATGTGCATATTTTCTAAATCCCAAAGTTTGAATACACCATCTTGATTACCACTTGCTATATATTTATTATCAGATGAAATGCCAACGGCATTCACCCAATAACCTCCATCCAAACTATCCAATAAGTTTTTTTGTTCCAAATCATATATGTACACCTTCCCCCCATAAGTACCTGCGATTAGGTATTTGCTATCTTTACTAATATCAAAATCAGTAATAGAAGTAGGAATATCAAACCTAGAAATTACTTCTTTACTTTCGAGATTTAGAAGAGTTATGTTGTTTATATTATCGTACCCTGCATAAGCAAATAACTTACCATCATCTGAAATTTCAATCTTTCTGACTGCATCATAAGTTTCTATATAGTTCTCAATAAAACCACCACTTATGGCATCCCATTTTTTTATAGTCCCATCAAAAGAGCTACTAAATACATATTTGTCATCTTTACTTACATCTATATCTGTTACTTCCATTCTGTGCATATTACCTTGGTATTGTTCGAACACACCTTTGATTTCTTTAGAGTCTATATCTCTAATTCTAACCTGGTATTGAAGCATCTGAAGAAATCTATTTCCACTTAGAAATTCTAGAGATTGATATGAAGTAAATGGCTGTGATTTTATAATCTTTAATTCGGAGTTTAGTATAAATAGAGAATCATCGGACATCGCATAAAAATCATCAGAATTATTATTTACGAAATCAATTTTATAAAAATTAGTTTTCGAACCTTCGAATTCTGCTGACTTGTTTAAATCAAAATCTAGTACTAAAACATTTTCGAAATCATTATTCCAGCTACCTGTTGCGACTATAATCTTATCTTTTACAGGAGATAATTTGATTTCATTTATTCCATTTACAGCTACTGTTTTAGTAACTAGCCTCTCATTTCTAACATCTAATAATAGAATTCTGTTTTTAACTGTGTCCACATCCTCTTGGATTCTAAAATTTGTGAAGCTGAAAGCAATATAGTCTCCAAAAGTATCCACAAATAATCTATTACTATAATTCTCGAAGATGTCTTTTTCTAGTGGATATTGCTGTATTATTTTCTGCTCTTCTAAATCTAATATTTCTATACTCAAATCACCCTCTTTATAGACTAATAATGCTATATCAGGGATTTGCCCATTATTAAGTATCTTTAGTGAGTTGATTTGAATATCAACTGGTAGGCTAAAGGTCTTATCATCCGAATGAGTATATATATTTCTAAAATGTAGGAGATTGGCATTATCCAAATAGACAAAATGCTCACCTGTCAGACTTATATCGTAGCTAATTCTAATTGTGCCTCCTATGGTGTCAATCAATTCACCTGTTTTTACATCCCATATAGTCATAGGTTTGGAGCTACTATTGGTAACAGCCATCACTTTTTCGTTAGGTGATAGTATCGCATTACTATTATAAACTGGTTCACCTTGATTTTCCCATATTAATCTACTTTGGGAAAACAAAGAAACACTCATCACAAAGAATAAAGTAATAATTATTCTCATTTTATAACCTCAATTAATATATTGAAATAACTTAATAAAGTAAATAACAGTTGAACTTCAATTTTGTCACAAAAAACACAAAAAAAAGCTACCCTTTTATAACAAGAGTAGCTTTGTAAATTTTATCTAATTGTAATTATTAGTTTATCGTTTCAGTTGGTTGATCTCTGCTAACATCTGATCGCCTACTGTTACTGTTCTACTTGCTGCCTCGAAGGCACGCTGAGTAGAAATCATCTCCGTAAACTCTATCGTCAAATCAACATTTGATTGCTCCAATGCACTACCAGCGATTGTCGATGAAGGGAATGTTTCACCTGCTGTCCCAATATTGGGAGTACCCGCATTTGGAGATGCCTCGAAGAAGTTACCACCAGAAGTGATTAGACCTTCAGGGTTAGTAAATTTGGCTATCGCAACCTGTCCTATAACTTCTGATTGACCATTAGTGAATGTACCTACAATCTCACCTCTAGGGCTAACTTGCATATTCAGTAACTCACCAGCTTCGAATCCATTTTGAGATTGGATAGTCGCATTGCTAGGAGAAGAGAATTGAGTTAGTCCACCAAATGAGTTTCCATCAGGATCAACAAATAGGATTTTAATGTCCTTAGGTGTTGTAGCATCGAACAAATTCCCACCAAGTACTGAGTTCAAATCGGCAGCAGTTACTGTTATTTCAGTCGGAGTGTTTATACTACCATCTTCGTTGAAAGTAACTGTCGTATCACTCAAAGTAATAGCATTACCTTCAATCGAACCACTAATAGTATATTCATTAGGTGTTGCTGTTTTCTCAAATACTAAAGCCATTTCACGAGGTGCACCAGTTTTATCAAATATATTGATAGATGTATTACGAGTCTCTCCTACATCCATTTGTGCATTCAGGTTACCATTAAGCGAAAGTTCTGTTGTCTGTCTAGGAGTTGATAGAAATCCCGGTTGGATACGTAAATTAGATAGTGATCTATCTAGTATATTAGCTCCATCACCATCTTTAACTGGCTTACCAGTATTATCGTAAACTAGATTATAACCTTGTAAGTGAGAACCCGAACCAGCGTCAACTAGATAGCCATTACTATCACGTACGACAGCGCCTGCTCTCGAATACTTAGTTTGTCCATCAGCTTGGTATATGAAAAATCCATTACCATTGATAGCCATATCTAATGCACGTCCAGTTACTTCTATTAGACCTTGGTCCATATTTCTTTGAACAGCACCGATTTTCACACCTAATCCAAATTGTACTGGGTTAAGCCCACCAGTAGTGGCTCCAGATGAATCTGGCTTTTGACCTAGTGATGTAGTCTGTGTGAATTGATCGGCAAAAGTTACTCTATTTGCCTTGAAACCTACTGTACTTGCGTTAGCTAAGTTATTGGCTATGACATCAAATTTTTTCTGATGTGCCCTAAGCGAACTCGTTCCAGTACTAAGAGATCTTGATAGACCCATAAAAAATACCCTCCATGGTACGTTATAAGAAATCCTTTCTTATTTATTATGTGCAAAGCTATCTTTCATTCAAGCTTTGCGAGGGTTCCCCGAGTTAATCGGGTCCGACCCTGGTTTATTAAATCAATACGGCTGAGTCTATATTCCCAATGAAATTATTACCCATCGTATTCTTATCTAATACAGTGATAACAGTATTATTCTGCACGCTAACTATAAAAGCTTGTTCATCCATAAGAACTAGTGCTTCTTTGCTGCCTTTATCCTTGGCTGTATTTATAGCGTCGTTCAACTTACCGAGCTGCATTCCGTTTAGCTCTATGTTGCGGCTCTCTAGTCTTTCTAATGCATGTCCGGAGAATTTGACTTTCTGTAGTTCATCCTGAAGTATAGAGTCAAATTTTCCCGTATTAGAAATGCCGGGACTATTAAGCTTACCACTGTGTTTTAGAGCATTAGCTCCGCCGACCGGCATAAACGGAACTCTTATCCCATTTATTTCCGGCATAGTTTCCCTACCGTTTTATGATTCGGAACGAATATCAGTTACGTCTCCGATTGGTATCTCCAATCCATCGACTATTAGTACAGTTCCGTTATTTTTAAACCGCACAGCTTCTATTTTACCATAAGTAAATGTAGATGCTTGCTGTTCACTACCTTTTGTGTTCTTAAAGTCAACGAAAAATGAATAATTCCCTTCGTCAAGGGTATTACCACTGTTGTCTTTACCATCCCACTGAATAGTTTTCTCACCAACTCTCAGGTTACTACCTGATAGCTCTATTGTCCTTACTATTCTTCCCTGGTCATCGTGTATTGTAACTTTCCCCTCAGTTGCATCCATATCCATGTCAAATCCCAGCGAAACGGATTGATCACCATTGTAATTAACGCTAGTTGTATATGCTTTCGCATACTTGCCTAACATACCTGGTAATGCTGAATTTGACATTACTCTAGATAGAGTCATGTTTACTTCTGATTGCTTTTCCAATAAACCTTTAATATCTGATAGTTGCTCGAGTTGTGAGAATTGCGCCAGCTGTGTTGCAAACTCTTGATTGTCATAAGGTTTAAGTGGATTTTGAGCTCTGAGTTGAAATGTAAGCAGTTTTAAAAACTGATCCTTTTGTTCCTGTGCTTCATTTTTAGGAACGGATGAAGCCGTTGGACCAAAGTTGCCTCCCATAGTCGCTATGTTAGTCGATACGTTGTCAAACATTTATTGTACTCCCCGCCTGTGTGTAGCCCACTAAAGGACTACTATTATTATATACTACGTTACCTATCGAAATATCAAATTCCTCTTTTGCTGCTATATTCTTGAATGATTTCACGAATTGGCGACGTAGCTCTTCTTGTTCATTTCTGTTCTGATTTTCATTATTATTAGCTAAGTGATCCGTTTCCGAAGATTCTATTATCACTTGCTCTACTTTTAATCCACTTTCTGTTAATCTTTCTTTCAGTAGTGGTAGTTGTCTATCTATATGTTCCGCAGTTTCAGATTTATCTGCTTTTATATAGAGTTTCACATTGTTACCTATGAGAGAAATTCTCATAGTCAAATCACCTAATGATCGAGGATTGAGCGTAATTCTAGCTACGTTCGAGCCACCGCTTTTGGTCATTTTTATAGTCTTAATTGCATTTTCTACGAAATTAGAACGCGTAACTGTTTCAGATTTAGTCGTTTCTATTTTCTTTGTATTAGTTTTGGTTAGCAATTCCGAAATATCGCTTTTTACTATTCTTTGCTTTATAGTCTCTTTAGCTTGCTCTCTTGTAAATTCTTTGCTGAATTCACCCGAATCTTTCTTAGTATTATCACTTAGACTTTGCTCTGCTTTGACTTGATTCTCAGCATTAGCAAATATATTATCTGATACTGTTTTAGTGGAAGTAGCATTCTGTTTTACATCCACACCAACTATGTTTTTAACTTCTGATTCTACTACTTTACCGTCTATAGATGAATTAAGAATAGATTTTTGATCCGTAATTTTAGATTCGCTTTCTGATAAATTCGGATTAAGTTCTTCGCTGATTTTAGAAACTAAAATATCTGATTTTGTAAGCGTATTAGCTTGACTATTGTTAGTCGTTTTATCTAATTCATGTGACAAAAGTATATCGTTTGCTTTGGTAACTATTCTGCTTTTGGCATCGGTCTCTTTGCCTGCCATTTCAGTTAGAAATTTACTAATAGCTTCTACCTTAGGGGTCAATTTACTTTCTAGATTATTTGACCCAGATTGTATATTCTTCTTTATTATATTGTATTCGTCTTTTGTCAGATATTTTCTGAGATTGAAAAGTAATTTCTCAGAATCGGAATTGATAAGACTTGATTCCTGCTCTTGATTCTGATAAACTTTATATGATATTGTTGAAATATCTTTACTCTCTTCCTTGATAGTATCTGTTTTAACTAAATCGTTACTTTCATTTCCCAAAGTATCTTCTAAACTAGATAATCCATTATCACTTACGATTGGAGAAGATTTCAGACTTGTAAATTTTGAGATTAATCGAGTAATAGTAGCTTTGATACTGTCCAATGTAAGTTTATGAGGTTTTTCATTAGCTAGTTCTGATTTCAAGCTATTAATAAATTGCTTCAAATCAATACCACTTAGATCATCATTAGACTCTACTTCACTATTAACTAATTTGGAGAGCTTATCACTCGTTTGCGAATCCAAGCTCAAATCACCTGGGTTCATATTCGTGATTAGCACGTTGAGGAAGTTATCCAGAAAGCCGAACTCTGTCGCCTCTTCGGTTAACTTATTTGCCTTTTTGGAAGGCATTATAGTGTCAGTCCCATTCGAGAATGGGAGCATTATATTTGTTTCCATTTGTTTCGGTGCGTCCTTGCACTATTAAATGTGTAACAATCCTGTTATCTTAGTTTGCCGCTTTCTAATAATACTTTAGCGGCGTATTCTGAATTTAAACTTTCAATTACCTTGCCAGCTTTTTTCTTAGACATCATTTTTAAGATGTAAGCCGATTTTCTTGCATCAATATTCTCTAGTATTTGGGCTACTTCTTCTGATTTGGAGTTATTGTATATCTTCGCAAACTCCTTGTATTTCTCCATGTTAAGAGAATCAGAATTCCCATTCACCAAATTATCCATTTCTACGAGTTTTGTTTTTGCAAACTCATAATTTTCTTTCAACGATTTTATCTCATTATCTAAGAGTCTTAATGAATCTTTTAGAACTTGTTCCTTTTTAGCCAGTGTGGTTAATTGTGAACTTATTGAATCTACTTTTTGACCACTATTTGCTGTCTTGCTCATTAGTTTGTCGTATTCGCCCTTCACAGCTTTGTATTTTGTTTTTAGACTGTTGTAACTTTTTTCCAGAGTGTACATTCTATCAGTATTACCCTTTAGCTCTATTAGCTCATTACCTGAAATAACGAAGCTCTTAGTTGGATCTACATCATAGTAATGGGCTTTAGTTTTCTCCATATCTATTAGCCCAAAGAATGAATTATCATATTGATAATACCACCAGACACCCCCTATCATCGCTACTGTTAGCAACATAGAAACTACAAATGTTATTATTACCTGGTATTTAGACATTAGTCAACTTATTAGTGTATTGTCGTATAGCTATTTCATCTAATTCTAGCTGTTCTTTGCGTTCTATATCAGCTATAAATTCTGACTTCTTTTTTTCTTTCAATTTTAGAAGAATTTTCTCTTCTTTTAGTGCTTCGTTGTATTTATTTCTTTTCAGATTCTCTATATCAAGTAGATTATCCAGTTCCATTTTCAGTTTCTTAATCTCTTCATTAATAAACTCTTTATGATAATAGAATGCTTGGATTTCTTCTAATTTCTTATGTTCCGTTCTTGTCAAATTATGTTTAGCTAATTTAGCAAATTGTTCTTCAATTAGCTGTTCTTTTTCTATTCTTTTTCTGATTATTAGTTGCAATTCTGTTTTTGCTTCTTCTGTTTTGTCAGAACGTAATCGAAGTACAGTATCTAGTTTGAAATTGAATTTTTTAGCCATAATAAATCTCCTAGTTTACCAACTTGATTAGTCTGTCAACCGTCTCATCAAAAGAGATAAGTTCATTTGTAGATTGCATAAGAAATTTATTAATCGAGTCTATCTTACTAATAGCTTTGTCGGTCTCAGGATTACTTCCTGCTTTATAAGCACCAACACTTATCAAATCTTCTGATTTTTTGTAAGTGGCTAGCATTCGTTGTAACTCATACGCTGAGTTCGAGTGCTCATTACTAATAACATCTCTCATAACCCTAGAAATACTTCCAAGCACTTCGATTGCTGGGAAATGCCCCCTTGCAGCCAACTCACGTGATAGCAGTATGTGGCCATCTAATATACCACGAACAGTATCCGAAACAGGTTCATTCATATCATCACCTTCTACTAGTACAGTATATAGTCCAGTTATAGAACCAACAGCAGAAGTTCCAGCTCGCTCCATTAGTTTTTGCAGGCCAATGAAAACGGAAGGGGTATAACCCTTACTAGTTGGTGGCTCACCTATTGTCAGTCCGACTTCTCTCTGTGCCATAGCAAATCGAGTAGCCGAGTCCATCATTAGCATAACGTCAAGTCCTTCCTCTCGGAAATACTCAGCTATAGTTGTTGCTGTAAATGCAGATTTGACCCTTGTGAGTGGTGGGTCATCACTAGATGATACTATAACAACGGAGCGACGAAGTCCGTCTTCACCCAAATCTTTCTCGATGAATTCTCTTACTTCACGACCCCTTTCTCCGATTAATGCAATCACATTAATATCGGCAGTCGTATTACGTGCTATCATTCCGATTAGAGTGGATTTACCAACTCCAGAGCCAGCGAATATACCAACCCTCTGCCCTTTACCAACTGTGAGCAGACCGTCTATAGTCTTCACTCCTGTCGATATTGGCTCTTCTATTCTCTTTCTAAATAATGGATTTGGAGGGGTGGCGTATATTGACCTTCTATCAGCCGTGATTATATCGCCTTTTCCGTCTATCGGATTGCCTAATCCGTCTAAGATTCTACCTAATAGTTCTCTACCAACATTGATTTTCAGTTTCTCGCCAGTTGCAGTTATTTGCATACTTGGATATAGATTATCGGTTTCGCCATATACCATAGATAGTATTTTATTACCATCTTTGAATCCTACGACTTCTGATTTACTAACTATATTACCGTGACTATCTTTCAGATGACATATCTCGCCCACTGGTACTTTCGGACCATTGCTCTCTAATACGAGACCAATCATCTGAGTTAGTTTACCCGTTTTGGAAACAGTGTCAAAGGAGTTAATATCCTTTGCTATACTATCTGCTATGTCAGTTAGGTTAAACATCTTTTTTGGGGATTCCTTTTTCCAATCGTTTTATTTCTTCGTCTCGCTTTCTTACTTTTGTTGTTTGGAAATCTGTTTTCAGCTTCTGCATCATATTGCTCAGCTCTTCAGTTATCCTAGCTTCTAGGTTCCCAGAATCTGTATTAATAATACAATCATTCATATCTAGCGATTCATCATCTATTAATTCTACATTCGGTGATTCGAATTCAAGTAACCTAGTATCTGTCTCTTTGATTTGCTTTATAGTTTCTGGATTCAGCCTAATACTAATAATTTTAGAATCCCTAGCTTCGTCTATTACTTTACCTATTCTTTGCTTTATAGAATCGCTATTCGTTAGTGATTCAGCTCGCATTATATGCAAAGAAACTTTCTCGGCAATATTTAGTACAGAATCATGTAGCTGATTTAACAAATCATTATTTTTCTTTTCGAATTCTTGGATTACTCCTTCCATAGTCCTCATCTTCTCGACAAAGCTATTTATCTCTGCTCTAGCAACTGCCATTTCCGACATTTGCCCTTCTTCGAATCCTTTGTCATAAGACTTCTGGATTTCCTCTTGAGCAAATTCAATCGGGATAACACCTCTCGGTATATTATCTAAGTTGATAGATATTGGCTCAGAGCTATCTTCTATAACGAAGTGGTGGGTAAAGCAAGTTCTACCGACTTGATTCGATGATTTAGAAGCTTTTCTTCGTACTTGTCCTTTATCAAAAAATCGTTCGATTTTAAGTCTTCGACTCTGAGTTCTCGGTATTTTTACCAGTACTTCTTGCACATTGTCACCCATTAATTAGAGTTTATACGAACACGTCGTCGTTACCACGTCCGCCTATCATTATCTCTTCTTTCTCTTCTAGCTCTTTTATCTTATCTACGATTCTTGTTTGTGCTTCTTCTACTTCTTTTAGTTTAACTGGACCCATGAACTCAAGCTCTTCTTTGACTACATCGGCAGCACGCTCCGACATATTTTTGAAGATTTTCTCTTGTATTTCATCACTTGATATTTTCATAGATAGTGCCAAATCACGTTTGTCGATTTCACGTAGCAATCTTTGGATTCCTCTATCATCAATTAAGATAATATCTTCGAATAAGAACATAAGTCGTTTCACTTCTAGAGCTACTTTCGGGTCATGCTGTTCTAGATTCTCGATCATTTGCTTAGCAACTTGATTATTAACTTTGTTGAGGATATTAGCCAACATTTTAGAACCACCAGCAGAAGATACACTTTGAGTAAGGGTAGATGCTGCGATTTCATCAAGTACACTTTCTACTCTACCTAATGATTCGGGTGATACTTTACCAAGAGTGGCAATTCTTAGTACAGTTTCCATTCTTAATTCATCATCAAACTCGTTCAGCACTAGTGCCGATTGATCTGGATCAAGGTGAGAAAGTATAAGTGCGACAGTTTGTGGATGCTCTTTCTTCAAGAAATTAGCTAATTGCTCAGGATCTGCTTTTTTCAGAACTGAGAAGCTCTTCACATTAGACATTAGCTTGATTTTGTCTGTAAGCTCTCTAGCTCTCTCAGGGCCGTAAGTTCTCTCAAGTAGAGATTGTGCATAGCCAATACCACCCTCTACATAAGCACTTGATGTGCTCATAAGTTGGTAAAATTCAGCCAAGACTAAATCAATATCTTCTTGGTCTATACCTTTGAGTCTGGATATCTCAGTAGCTATTGTTTCTACTTCTTTCATATCCATTCGTTGGAATATCTTTGCTGCTATATCTACGTCCAGGGACATCAATAGCGCAGCTACTTTTTGCTTTCCACTTAGCTTTTTAACTACTAGTTCTTCTGTTTCGCTCATTTATATTACCTCCCAAGTCATTCTAATTGCAGGCTGCTGTCAGAATTGCTTGCTGCGTAAGTTCTAATTAATTTTACTGCTTCTTCAGGATGGTTTATCATGAATTGCTCTATTTTCTTTTTGATTTCTAGTTTCATCAATCTTTCTTCCGAAAGAGTTTCGAAGTCGTCAAGCACCATCTCGCCTTGCGATCTAGTATCTAGACTAATATTCTGACCTCTATCTGTACCCATACTGTTCATTGCTTCTTCTAGCTCCAATTTCAAATTACGTCCTGCTAGCTTAGCTTGTTTCTCACCATTGAGTAGCATTTGATCTGGCACATCAGATGGCATAAACATCATCTCATCATCCAAATCTAACTCATCTAGTGACTGTTTGCCACCTGCTAAACTCTCGCTAAGAGAAGCATCTGTAGGTAACGATAATGCTACTTTCATTTTCTCTTTCACGAAAGGAGAACGGACTAGTAAATACATTAATATACCTACTAATACTAATCCTACTAAAATAAGAATAATTTTCTTATTTGCAGGATCATCATACCATTCTACGGGTTCATTTAGGTCGAATTGGTCAATAGTTAATGTATGTTCGAAAGGTACATTGATAACTGATATTTGGTCATTTCTAGTTGGGTCATAGCCAACTGCATTACGTACTATTTCCTCAAACTTCTGCATATCTTCGTCAGAGCGAGGGCTGTACTTAACTTCTTTAACGCCGTTATTGTCTATTAGCTCTGTAGTACCATTTATCATAGCTGCTATTGATAGCTTTTTGATAGCACCAACTTCTTGTATTATATGCTCTACACTGTTTGAAATTTCGTAATTAGTTAGACTATTACCTTCGTTTTTCGCCATATTAACATAAGGAAAACTAAGCGAATCTGTAGTTTGACTCTCATTATTAATCGTTTGTTCACTTCTAGCCACTTGGCTTTCTGGATCAAACGAAGTCAGCGTTTTCTCGATTCTAGTGAAATCTAATTCTGCGTTTACTTTTACTTTAGCATTACCTTCACCCAAAGCACCTGCCATTAGGTCTTCTACTTTTGCTTGAAGGTATGATTCTACACTTTTTTGTTGGTTGTGTTGAGCTTCTGTAACACCAGCAGCAGAGTTCACATCTACTATATCTTCAGATAGTAATCTTCCTCGGTGGTCAGTCACTTTTACGTGATCCGACTCCATTCCCTCAATACTATTAGCTACCAAACTTTGGATTCCGATTACGCTACTTTGCGGTAATCTGCGGCTATTGTTAAGGTGGACAGTAACTGAAGCAGTTGGCGACTTCTGATCTTTAGTGAAAAGAGCGGTTTCGGGTATTACTATATGCACTCTCGATTTTTCTACTTCATCGAATGAGTTAATAGTCCGAGATAGCTCCCCTTCCAATGCTCTTCTATAATTGATTTTCTGAACGAATTCGGACATACCCAAGTTTGTCTCGTCGAATATTTCGTATCCAACTCCGCCCTCACCAGGGATTCCCTTAGTAGCCAAAGCCATTCTTGCTTCGTTTACTTTATCAGATTCAACTTTGATTATATTACCAGTTGGGCTTATCTCATAATCTATGTTATTTTCAGTAAGATACTCCACTACTCCTGCGGCATCCGTATCACTCAAACCCTTGTACAGAGTCTTCATATTACCAGATGAAGCTGATGATATAATCATCACTATCACTACTAGGACTACTGCTATTGCACCAATGATACCAGCTTTCTGACCTGTGTTCAGACCCGAAGAGAACTGTTGGAATTGACCAAGAGCGTTGCTATTCTTTTTTTCTAATTGATTATCAGCCATAAATTTACCTTAACTAATGTTAAACCTGCATTCTGTTTACTTCTTTGTAAAGCTCGATTGCCTTGTTTCGTAGTTCCATAAGAAGCTCGAAGCTAGTTTTTGCTTTTTCAGCACTAATCATAACATCGTGTATATCAACGGGTTCCCCCTTGATAAATGCAGTTGATTTTTCTTTTGATTCTATTTGAAGTGAATTGACATCGCTAACGAACTCACTAAGAGTGTCAGCAAATTTTACGTCGCTTTTACTACCAGCTTTGATAGTATTGGATTGATTTTGCGGATTAACTAAGGCAGAAATCCGCCCCGCTGCCGGTTCTATAGGAATCATAATGTACTTCCGTGTAATTTATGAATAGTCATCCTGACTATTTATATACTTTTTTCTAATTCTAAACTTTTGCGTCTAACATAGTACCAAGGGCAAATACCTTGCTCTGTACTCTTCCGTTTCTGTTGAAGACTACGTGTCTATCAAGCGATGCCGAACTTTCTGGGAACATTTTCTTGAAGAAATTCTTCTCATTATCCGAAAGTATAGTATCGGGTTGACTTACCTTGTCGTTGAACTCAGCTAGCTTTTGCTTTTGCGGAGATTGGGTCTGGTTAACCCTACTCTTTGAGGCTATACCTTCCGAGTCGTTATTATATATTCTTGTTATTTGGCTATCTGTGGCGTTTAGTCTCATATACTACCGTATTATATTTCCAGAGAATAACGTGCGAGATTCTTAGCTGCATCTACCACTTGTGCGTTCGCTTGGAAAGCACGCTGCGCAGAAATCATCTCTACCATTTCAGTAACTATATTTATATCGGGCATCTGAACGTAACCATCAGGATTTGCATCGGGATGATTAGGGTCAAACACCATACGTGGTGCCGAATTGTCTTTCACAGTTCTAGCTCTTAGCACATCGTCGTCACCTTCCATACCATTATTCATAGCCGATCCCGAATGGCCAGCATTAGTTTTGTCCAATTGCAAAGTAGCGTTCATGCTCTTTTCGAATGGACTATCTTTAATATCACGTACCACTACTACTTCACGCTTGTACGGCATACCGTCGTCAGCTTTGGTAGTATTAGCATTAGCTATGTTTCTAGCCACAGCAGACAGACGCAATCGCTGTACGCTCATGCCTTGTCCACTTATATTAAAACTTGAAAATATGTTCTCAGCCATAATCTATTCTATGAATTTGTTCCTTTAATCGAATTAGAAATACCGTTGAAGTATTTGCTAACCATCTTGGATACTAATCTAAATCTTATTTGATTCTCCGCAGATTCCGCCATTTCCTTGTCCAAATTGACATGGTTCTCTCCACTGAAGAAAACTTCAGCTTCAGGAATATCTCGGTATTCCTTTTCCCCCACTGGCACACCAGAATTAACCTTACCCAATGGTATATGACCTGATTTGGTCTCTACTCCTTTGAGCACTACTTCCTCATTGTGGAACAGCTCTTCGAACCGAACCCTCTCGGGTCTATAGTTCGGAGTGTCAGCGTTAGCTATGTTCTTGGCTGTCGTTTGTTGCCTAAGAGCATAAGAATCCAACGCTTTGGTCATCAATGGGAGCTTCTTATTAAATAGAAAATCCTTTACGAGCATCGTATCATCCTGATATTTTACTTTTCTAAAGAAAGTTCTGCAAAGAAAGTGCCAAATAATTTCAGAAAACTTAATTTGAATTCATAATCGTATTATAAAAACATTTAATTTCAGTCAGTTACTTGCACCACTAAAATATTGTCCACAACTGTAAAGCCCTAATAATGTGGATAAATAAAAGCATAATATTATACACATTGTGGAAAAAGTGCGAAAAAAAGCCACAAACAGACGATGAATAATTGTTAATAAAGGGTGACTCATTATAATGATTCGTTTGAAATTAGCTTTGTTATTGCTATTCTTGAGATTTATTAATATTTTGCAACCAAACAATTTTGATTATTTAATTGGTAATCCTTTGACTTGAAGTCAACTGTAATGAGCAATATACTAAATTCCCCTCTTTAAGCACAGCGACAAAGAGGGGTGGACTGCGGAGCAGGACGGGGTGTTTGAAGAGTAGAAAGTATAAATATCGTATTTAAAAGAATTTATGCTACGCTTATAATTGGTTGACACATAAATCCGGAAGAAACATTATGAAAAACATACTATTAACCATATTCCTCGCTGTACTAGCAAGCACATCAACCAATGCTATTGATATAGACACCCTATGGTATCGTTATTCAGAAACAGATGTACTAAGTTTGGACTTTACGCCAATTGAATTTTGGGAAGTGCAGCAAGGAATAAAAGAATTCTTTGTACCATCGGAAACCATAGGTGACTATAACTACAATGAGGAGTATCTTGTGTTTGCTCAGGACAGCACACCTAAATTATTAGATTGGCAGACAAGAGAAGTTGTAGAAGGATTTGGTAAGATGGAAAGTAAAATAGAAAGAATAAAGACAGCTAAATCTAAAAATGAGTTCATGGCAAAACTAAGTCAAGATTCTAATATAATTTACTTCTGGGATATAAACACAAAGCAACTAATTGATAATATTAATTTTGTTTATTCATTTGAGAAGAACAACTACAAATGGAAGAAGACTGTACATGAATACGGTTATGTCGGTAAGAATGACGAACTAATATATGTAATAACAGATGATGCTAATGATGTGATAGAAAATATAAATCCTATGTTCAGAGAAAATCACTATTATGTGAATTTTTATAGTAGAGAAACAAAAGAGTTAGTAGATTCAATTTATTCATTTACTAATACAAACGAGCATTATGGTGGATTCAATAAAATGCAAGTTATGAATGATAGAACAAAAATAGCTTGGAATCATAACGGGGGAGAAATTAATTTTTATGATATTAATCAGAAAAGATTTTATGACAAGTTAGTTTTTGACGAAAGAGACTTTATAGAAGCATCTGATATTAAACTGAACAAGAATAATAATGTTATAGGAATCACGAAAACCGAAAGTTGTTGTAGATACATAAAATTATTTGATATTGATTCTAAGAATTTAATTTATCAATTTGGGAAAGGAAGCTGGCAAAATATAGCTTTTTCAAATAATGATAATTTCCTTACCTCTAATATAAGTCCAATTATTGTACTTTTCCCTAGCCATATAAGTACAACATCAGTTATTGACCATAGTGATAATAATAACTTTACTATTTCCCCCAACCCTGCTACTAATACTATTAATATCAAACTCAAATGGATTCGAATATACTAGATTGAGTATAGTTGATTTACTCGGCAATGAAGTAGGATTGATAGAAGAAGGTTTATTGAATACATCTAATTATCAGAAAGAATACGATGTTTCTGACTTACCCCCAAGTACATATTTCATCCGATTAGAGATTGGTAATGAAGTAGTCACCAAACAGTTTATTAAGGAGTAATGTGACTAAAGTCACGCCATTTGGCAGAATCTATTTATCCGTTGACTTCAAGTCAACGGCAATACATTTAGGAAAGAAACTCGTATCAAACACATTAGAATGTATTGCCGTAGAATGTATTTCCGTCGGTTTTAACCGACGGAAAGAAGGAATTTACACTCTTCCTGTAATTTCTGATACAACTTGGAATTACGATGTTATTGAAAGAGAGCAAGATAAATTTATAATTGGATGGAATTGGGGAAGTGAAGGTATTATTCTTTTATCCTCCTCAGTCAAAACAAGTTTTGACAGCTCCTCCAAAGGAGCACAATTCGTGGATTTATTCATTGACTCTTTGTCTTATCTGAAAATTTGTAAAACAAAACTTTATGCAGACATGTAAATACCCAAGCCTTCGGCTTGACAATCCCAAAAAACGATAAAACTCCCTACTCACCAATTATCTTAATAAGAACTCGCTTCTTGCGCATCCCATCATATTCGCCATAGAATATCTGTTCCCATGGCCCGAAATCTAGCTTACCATCAGTTATAGCACAAACAACTTCTCTGCCCATTATCTGACGCTTGAGGTGAGCATCAGCATTGTCTTCGTATCCATTGTGCTTGTATTGGCTGTGTGGCTTTTCTGGGGCTAATTTCTCTAACCATACTTCGAAGTCTTGGTGCAAACCAGACTCATCATCATTGATGAATACACTCGCAGATATGTGCATAGCATTCACCAGTACCATTCCTTCTTTTATACCAGAGATGTCTATTTCATTTTGGACATCTCTGGTTATATTTATGTATTGTCTTCTGCTTGTAGTATTGAACCACAGCTCTTTTCTATGACTCTTCATTATTCGATTATTATCTTTTTGTAGAAAGTACCAGTATTAGTCACGAACTGAACTAGATAAACGCCTGCACCTAGATCATTCGTGCTATATGTATTTATCGCAGTTGGGTTGTATGTGTCGAACCCTTTCAGAATCTTACCAGTTATGTCTAGTAGGTTGATATTCGTAATATTAGTCGAGCTAATAGATTGTATATTCAGCTCGTTTCTAGCTGGTTGTGGGTATATATTCAATCCACTGTTGAAAGTATCATAAGCCACACTTGAAGCTGCCTTCTCGTAGCCCCTTCCTTTTAGATTTATAACTATATCACCATTTTCATTATTACTCGAGAGTACTAATTGCGCATTATATTCTCTCGCCTCTGTCGGTCTGAATTTAGTAACTATTTTATCTTTTGTACCTGTAGCTATCTCATTCGGAATACTTCCGAAAAAGCTAAATACATCTTTATCCGCGCCAGTATAATAAGCAGAATCTACATAAACTGAAATAACACCACTATTTTCAAATTCAAATATTTTGTTCGTGATTTTATTCAGCTCTGTACTATCATATTCAAAAGAAGTTCCAGAAAGTGAGGTTAATGATGCTTTTGCACCAGCTGGTATGACATTGAAATCTAGAGAGGTTACGCTAGTAGCAGCAACGCCATATAGTCTGAATTTCTCTACCTCATTAGTCAAATCAGCTCTTTCGTATTCACCAGCTTGTCTCGTAACTACAGGAATCCAAGTAGCACCAAGGTTTTTAGTGAAGTAAACCTCTCCCTTCTGACAAACTAAATAAATAGCTTCAGAGGCTTCATTGTAGATTAATTCAACAGGTGTAACTCCTAAAGTCTCATTCAGATTCGATATGCCTGCTTTCCAATTCAGACCGCCGTCACTACTTCTTGCTAACAAAACATCATCACCCGTCTTTATTCTATTCGTATATATTGCTATACCACCAGTATTACTGTGGAATGCTACATCAATTATACTAGAATTAGTTTCAACTACCGAAGCAGTCCAAGATTTTCCAAAATCCTTCCCTCTAAGTACTCGACCAGTATTAGTACCGAACCAAGCTCTATCACCGAATATACAGAATGCACCGACTAACCCAGCTTCATCACCCACAGAAGCCAATGAAGATGTTTTAGCCCAGTTTTTACCACCATTAGTAGTTACTATAACCCCGAATTGATTATTAATTGGGTCACCTACGGCAATACCATTGTTCTCATTGAAAAAGCCAATACCATTGAAAAAACCAGTAGTACTAGTAAAGTCAGTTACATCCCAATTAATACCACTATCCGTAGTAACTAATAGATTACCTTTGCCGGTTGTTGCCCATGCGTTAGTATTGTCTTTAGCATATACTCCTGTAAGTGCTTCTGCTCCACCGTCGAATAGTTGATTAGCAGACGTATTATATATTATACCGCGTTTACTACCTGTGCTTTGCCCAACAGCCCATACTGTACCTCTATTTGGAGTATGTACATCATAAAATACAGCATATTCTTCTTCCAATATTTCTTCAATAAATCGGAATTCATTCTTAGTTGTTATTTGTATTGGTATTTTCAGTAATTGATAATCAGAGTAATCTTCTGCTGTATATTTTATTAATACACGTGCGAATCCATCATACCAAGGATTTAGGTCATTGAGCTTTAATTTTAATTCTATATTACTCTCGCTCAATGTAGTTAATCCATTTACAATTATTTCTGATGTAACTACATCGAAGTATTTATCCATCGCCAAGAATTCTAATTTAACTCCAGAAACTGGAGCTAAGAAATTGACTAATTTCAGTTCGATTGTTTTTTCGTTGTAGTTATCTATTATACTATTCTGATCAAAGTCGGTTTCCGAAATGGCCATTCCCTTTGTCTTATTATCAGCAAAGTTATTAGCGTTCGCTTGCAATGCTTTTAGAGTATTAATCTTTCCAAAATACTTTGGTATATCTTCTGTTGCAACATTAGAGACAGGGTCGGTTGTACTTCGTAATTGTGCCATTATCTGATGTGGAGTCCAGTTTGGATGTAACGCCTTAACTAATCCGGCTAATCCAGCAGCAACTGGACCCGCCATAGATGTACCGGACATATTACCATATCTATTAGCCGGTAAAGTGGCATATATATTAGTACCAGGAGCATAAATATCAGTTCTTATACCATAGTTTGTAAAAGAAGATCTACGGCTGTTTGATTGGATAGAACCTACACTTAGTATATTATTATAACCTGTTGGGAAGAATGACACTTCGTCTATATTCTCTGAGTCATTACCTGCTGAGGCTACTATTAAAACTCCCGACTCTACAATCGAATTAACAATCTCTTGCTCTGCTGGGTTATATCCCGAACCGCCCCAGCTGCAATTAATAATATTTGCACCATTTTCGGCAGCATATACTATACCCTCAAACCCTCTGAATATTCCTCTTGTACCACCATTGTTCCAATTGTCAGAGCCACATTTGATTGGCATTAACTTAGTATTGAATCCATAAGATGCAACTCCAACTCCATTATTAGTAGATGCCGAAGCGCAACCTGCTACATGAGTACCGTGATCATTAGAAGTATAAACAGGTTTTGGATCATTATCAGGTCTCCATTGCCTGTTTATGGCTTGTTGAAATGTCAGATTACCAATAAAATCCCATCCATTCACATCATCTATGTACCCATTTTTATCATCGTCTATACCGTTGCCGGCTATCTCATTGGGGTTTATATATATATTAGGAAGCAAGTCTGGGTGTTGCCAATCTATACCTGAATCTACTATTGCTATGATTACTTCAGGACTTCCTTTTGTGATATCCCACGCTTTTTTCGTATTAGCATCTATATGCCATTGTTTAGAAATTTCTGGATCATTAGGAGTAAAATCAGTAGTATATCTATTGAAAACAGGAACTGCATACTCAACTTCTGGATTTTTCATTAGCTCTTGGGCTATATCATAAGAGTCAACACCAACGGTATATTCTACTATGTAAAGTCGCTCTACGGGAGTGCCTCTGAGTTTGTTGCTATTACCGCTAGCTATTTTGTTGAGCTTATTTATCGAAATATTCTCAAATCCTTTGTTCAATACATCAGATACGAATCTATTCCCATCTACTTCTATTTTAGATTTAGTTTTCACATATATAGAATTTATCTGGTATTGCCCCATATCCAATTTCGGAACGGGTACTGTTATGTGATTGTTATTCGATGATTCTATATTTACGTGGTATGCTATTGGAGTTATGCCGAAAGCAAAAGTTGTACTAATAAACAGGGTTATCAGTACAAGAAGGGAATTAATTCTTTTCATTATTCAAGCCATTATATTATTTAGAATTCTTGTATTATCACAACGGAATAACCGTTGTTTGTATTGTCACTATCTGTATTATTCCCAAGGGAGGAATTCCCAGTGAAAATAACAGTATATGCTTTGTTGAAGTTCAATTTCAAATCATCTACTCTATGATACAATCCGGCAAAATCTTCTGGATTATATACGAATAGTGATATTTTTGCTTCCGACCTTACTTCTTGTAGAAACGAAAGTTCATCATAAGCTATATTATTAGCCAAAATAGGACAAGCAGGACAATCAACTAGATTAAACCTAGAGACTGTGATTCTGCCTATCTCCGTACTTGCATCCAAAAATCGGATTTTATACATATTATCGTATTTATCAATCGGGTCGGTCTGATAAGTTAATATTTTCTCATCGCCGGTAGTACCAGAAGTAACTACAAGTAATCGTTTACCTTTTTCTATATCAATAGTCTTCTTTTTCCCGTTAACTGTGATATCAGTAGAGCCAATAGGTATGACAGTAGCCAAATTCAGCCCATAGTACAGCTCATTAGCCGATTCGCTGATCAGTGGCTCTATTCCTATTCTTACAGACCCAGGACCAGCTACACCGTTCACTACCTGTACAAATACACCAGCTTCTATTTCAGTGACTTGTTTGTCTTCGTCTCTATCTTCTATTATCGTGAATCCTGGTGAACCATCATCTTTTTTGTATAGTAATATAGTATAGCTTTTATCTTTCTTCAAATCGTAGTTGACACCTGTTATATACTTAGCTGGTTGAGTCGCTGCGAAAACAGTAATAGGTGATAACCCCGATTCGAATATACCAATACCAGAGACTTTTCCGAACTTTATATTTCTAGCTATAGTTTCGCCGTATTTCAACTCTTCTGCACTTTCAACTTTTCTAGCACCGAATGCTACGGTTATTCCCTCATAATCAGGGTTTCCATTTATTACTCTGATTATAGATTTGCCATCTGCTTCTCCGAAGACTTTGAACGGAGGTGCGAGTATCTGTCTGACCTTGTCACCTTCGTCGAATAGATAGAGCGAATAATCGCGGAGTACTTCTAGCGAAGTGAATAGATTAGAAAGAGTATCACTACCACTAACTGCGGTGATTGAGGAGATAGTAGTACCACTACAAGCTGTGTATTCGTTATACTTGCTTATATAGTCTTTTGTCGGAGATGAGACTATCAAATCTGCATCTAAATTCACATCAAAAGTTTTAGATGAGAAGTTGATTGTTCTTATATTTGTTGTCTTTGCCTGTACTTCTAGAGCTGGGCCGAAAGCGTTAGCACTTGGACTTTTCTCATCGAGTGCGTAAACAGCTGGATTCCCAGATTGGTCTTTCACAATTACGAAAGAATACTCTCCTCTAGGAACCATATCTATTCTGAATAGTCCTAGTGATTCGTTCGTTCCTTTATTATTATACACAACGCTGAATGTGTTCTCACCCGATAATACTGCTTCCGCACTACTGTATCCTCTATATTCAACATTTGGAGCTAGAGTTGCCCCTCCAGCACAACCCAAGACTAATGAAAAAGTAGAATTAGTATCCGAAAAAGTATTCACTAATCTAACATAAGCATCATTAGTTACTAATGGAATAGTCAATGAACTATTAATACCAATCAATGTATCGACTGGCAATGGGTGTAAGCTATCACCAGGAGCAGTAGGCAATGCAAAAAAAGTATAAGTCAATGTTCTGAAAAATTTGAGTTGCTTTTCTGGGCTGTATTCGTCTCTTCCTCCTTTTAGTACAGTTGTTTTAGCACTGTCGTCAGGTGGATGGAATGTTTCTGTGGATTGTCCGTAAGCTACTTCTGGAGTCTCGTACTCGGTCATTCTCAGGGAGCGGGATTGATTGTCACCAGCGAGATTAATAAAACGAATGTTCACGGTCTCCGCCTGAGAAGGCGGATTGACCAATGAATCATTTTCTTCTGGACACCCGCTGAGAGCGAATATCATAGTTAAGATTAGTGCTGAACTGTAAAGTTTGATTTTTTGCATTTCTATTGTCTTTGAATAATATTATCTACTAATTTAATAAATATCGAAATAGTAGCTATTCAAAAGACAGTTAAAACTAAATTTAGTTACGAAATATCTAAAAAATCAAAAACTATTTCATTATTTCTTTTTCTTTCTGTGATTCGGGTTCGCCGGATTCAATCCTTTTTTACCTTTGCTACCCGGTGTCACTTTTCCTTGTGCTTCAGCTATTTTCTGAGCTTCTTCCATCTTATTAGCTAACCATCCTTTCTTCTTATCAACTTTCTTCATATCGTGGATAGAAGTGATTCTATCTTTAGCGAAGTTGTTGATGTATAACTGTTGACCGATACCCAATACGTTGAACATAAAGTAGTATAGGTTCAGACCAGCAGGGAATGAAGAGAATAGGAATATGAACATAAACGGCATAGCATAGACCATAGCTTTTTGCTTAGGGTCAGATATAGTCATCTTTTGTTGGATAAACATAGAAATACCCATAGCCAAAGCAAGACCACTAATAGACGATATACCCATAATAGATGTACCGAAGTGGACTAAAGTGTCAGGTATAGATAAATCGTGTATCCAGAATATGAAGTCCGATTGACGCAAATCTATATTCGTTCGGAATAGTGTCCATAGTGAATAGAGAATAGGCATCTGCAATAACATAGGCAAGCAACCACTTGCAGGATTGACTCCATATTGGGAGTAGAGGGCCATCATCTCTTTCTGTTGTACTTGTTGTTCGTCTTTATACTTTTCTCTTATCTTAGCTACTTCTGGAGCAAGTATTTTCATCTTGTTAGCATTTTTCATCTGAGTAATTGACAGAGGATAAAGCGCTAGTTTGATGAAAATAGAGAAGAGAATAATTGTTAATCCCCAACTTGGGATAAACGAGTGAACGGCGTTGAAAATAGGCATCATGACGTATTCGCCTATGTGTCGGATACCCCACCAACCTAAATTCAGCATTCTATTCAGGCCATAATTCTCTACTAGGTCTAATTTCAATGGACCTAAATAAACTTGATATTCTTGTGATTTTGTTCCGCCACTATAAGGCACTTTTATCGACAGATCATAAGTCTCTACCATACCTTCAGTTTTTGGGTATGCTTTACTTTTGGTAGTCATTAGTATTTCGCCATCGAAATCCTTAGGCATAATAGCTACACCGAAGTACTTAGTTTTAGTAGCGATGAAATCAATTTTACCTTCGTGAGTAACTTTCTTCTCATCATCAGTTGCATTTAGCTCTACTACTTCGCCGTTCATCTGTACCAAAGCGTGAGCTTCACCAGATTCGTCAACTGAGTTTTTCTCTTGGTAAGTTAGCCCTTTTGACCATTTGTATAGGAAACTACGTGGAATATACTCTTCCATGTTCTTCAATTCTACACCAGTCTCAAATGCGTATTTATTACCAGAGAATTTATATTTCTTTACTATTGATTTGCCCGGCTCTACTTCCAAAGTAGCAGTGATAGTGAAAGTCTTATCACCCGAGATATTAACGTTTGATTTTTCTGAATCGAAAGTGAAGTATAGATTTCTAGAATCTATATCTTTTCCATCAGATGAGATAAAGTCAAGGTATAACTCACCTTCTTTATCATTGATTAACTGAGATGGAACTCCGTCCCATTTATTATAGTTTTTCAGTTGCCAGCTAATTAGATCACCACCTTTCGAGCTAAGTTTAGCTATATAGAGGTCAGACTCTATAGTTACTATTTCTCTTGTGCCTTGAGTGAATGATTGGAATTTACCATATTGTAATTCTTTTTTGCCAGTAGTAGCAGTAGCAGTTTCACCGCCTTCATTTTTGAATAGTGATTCAGCGTCTTCTTTGCTGTCACTTTCTTCAGCATTTTCTGATTTTACTATTGTGGTATCTGCGCTCGTCATTTCGTATTGCTCAGGTACATTCTGCGAACTGTAGAACATATACCCAAGTACGAGCATTGAGATTAAGACTATGGCTAATATACTATTTCTATCCATTATTTTTTCCTTTCTTCGGATTAACTATTGGTACAGGGTCAAGTCCACCTTTGTGAAAAGGGTGACATTTTGAAATTCTGATTATTGATAAATATATACCCTTCAGAGAGCCGTGAGTTTTTATGGCTTCCATCGAGTAAGTTGAGCAAGTTGGGTGGAATCTACAGGTATTAGGAAATAGAGGAGAAATGAACGATTTGTAGATTCTAATCAGTCCTATTAGTATGTGTTTCATCTTTTTATCCTATTCTCATCATCGCTTTACCGAACAAAGCATAAATTTCTGATTTGACATCGTCTAATCTGACTAATTTGGGATGAGAAGGTAATTTTACAGTTCTAATTAATACAAACTCTTCGAAAGTAAGTAGTTTCTCCTTTTCGTTTTGTGCTAAACTAATCAAGGATTCCTTGACTAGCCGTTTGGTTCTATTCCTAACTACAGCTTTTTTGGCGTGTCGCTTTGGTATAGAGATACCAAAGCAGACCGGTTCAATTTTGCGAGTATTAGGAACGAAAGATCCTAAGAAATTATCAGTCCGGACTATTATGCCTTTCGCCAATACTCTTTTGAAAGAGTCGTGCCCTTTTATAGGCACCATAAGTGGTGTCAGACTATTCATAGCTTATTGGCCGTGATAAAACTACCTCATGCAAACGGTAATTAACCGCTTACAGAAAGTCTTTTTCTTCCTTTAGCTCTTCTTCTTTTGATAACGTTACGACCATTTTTAGTAGCCATACGAGCTCTGAAGCCGTGCTTGTTCTTTCTTTTTCTATTACTGGGTTGGTACGTTCTTTTCATATCAATACCTAAGTGATTAAAGTTCTTTTAAATTCTTTTTTTACGAACTACAAAGTTAAACAGATTTTTGGTAAATACCCAAAGGAAAATGTGGAAAATGTTTTTGAGGGGTGTAATTGTTTGATTATTGTCTTCTTTTTATGGGTTTGTCAAGTCAAAGGAAAAAACCAAAGTCATATTTATTGCTTGATTTACTATTTATAATGGCCTTTTGCTGAAAGTATAAAAACTGTATCTTCATTTACTTCATAGATTAATCTATGTTCCTTGTCTATTCTCCTAGACCACATACCAGTTAGATTATGCTTCAGACGTTCTGGCTTCCCTATTCCAGTAAACGGGTGCTCTATCAGTTCTTCCAGAATCTTTAATACTTTATTAAGAATAGCTTTATTACCAGATTTTTTATGGGCTTCTATATCTTCTCTAGCTCTTTCAGTAAAGTCTAAATCGAAACCCATGTCACAAACCTAAAAATTCTTTCAAATTTTCTTTCTCTACTCTTGTTACTTTTCCTTCCTTTGCTTGCTTTCTACTTTCCAGTACTTTCTTAACAAATTCTGGGTTGTAACTATCTATTTTAGAAACTTCGAACTTAATTTTAAGAGCTTGAAGAAATGCTTTTAAGGCATTCTCTTCTTCTACAGTTTTTGGGTGTGCTATGAATATATCTTGAGTTTTCATAAACCTTATTAATTAATTTTTAGTTCTTTATTTACTTGTAATAACCTGGATTAATAATAGGTTTCATTTTCTATTATCAATTCAATGTTTAAATTAGTTATTAATTTCTACTTTTCAAACATGTAGATACATATCACTAAAAATTATTGCCTTTGATTGTTCGTACCAATTCAATCTCTGATCCTTTGGATGCTCATTTTATTTACTTTTACAAAACCTACGAAGTTGTTATTAGCTGATTTTATACATAAAGAGCACAAAGTATAAATACCCAAAGGAAAATGTGGAAAATGTTTTTGAGGGGTGGTTACTCCTTAATAAACTGTTTGGTTACTACTTCATTTCCTATCTCTAATCGAATGAAATATGTACCAACCGGAAAGTCAGAAACATCGTATTCTTTCTGATAATTAGATGTATTCAATAGACCTTCTTCTATCAATCCTACTTCATTGCCGAGTAAATCAACTATACTCAATCTAGTATATTCGAATCCATTTGAGTTT
>PGYR01000032.1 GCA_002839765.1 Ignavibacteriae bacterium HGW-Ignavibacteriae-4 | reverse complement strand
CTGTATCGGTTAATTCTCCGCTTTCGGGTGATGGTACAAGCGGTGACCCAATTAAAATATCGAAAGCAAGTAGTTCAGCTAACGGTTATTTAGATTCGACTGACTGGAAATCATTTAATGGCAAAATTTCGACTGTTTCTGTTAGTGGACCGATTGTTGGGAACGGTGTTGACATTCCAATAACAATTGGCAGAGCTGATGCCAGTACAAATGGTTACCTTGGTTCTACAGATTGGGTCGCTTTTAACAACAAACTTTCAACCGTTACTGTTGCTAAAAACATCCCATTGTCTGGTAGTGGAACAAGTAGCGATTCATTGACAATAGCTAAGGCGAGTACTACGACAGACGGTTATTTAACTGCAGCAAATTGGAATACTTTCAATAATAAACTTTCTACTGTTACTGTTGCTAATAGCATACCTCTAAGTGGCACGGGTATAATAGGAAACCCTCTGACTATTGCTAAAGCGGACGGCAGCACTGACGGTTATCTTTCGGCTACGGATTGGACTAAATTCAACAATAACACTTCCATAGATTCTGTAAAAGTGGCTACTCCTTTAACAGGAAATGGTATTACTAATAGTATTTCCATCCCAAAAGCTACAAACCTTGTACATGGATTCCTTAGTTCAGGCGATTGGAATACTTTCAACAATAAATTATCAAGTATAGTTATTGGGAAGAATATTCCTCTATCGGGAAGTGGGACTAGTTCCGATTCACTTAAGATAGCTAAGTCAGGTTTTCTTTCTGATGGTTACTTGTCTTCAACTGATTATGCTACTTTCTATGGTAAATTGAGTTCAGTTTCTGTAGATCCGACTAGTCCGATAAAAGGCAGTGGCACTACTGGCGATAAGCTAAGAATGGACCAAGCTAACACAAGCACTAACGGTTACCTAAGTTCTACTGACTGGAATACTTTCAATAGCAAACTTTCTGTTATGAATGTGGTTACTGACTTGCCTATCCGCGGTGACGGTACAAGCACGAACAAGGTAAGAATGGATAAAGCCGATGCGTCTACAGATGGTTACTTATCGAAAGCTGATTGGGCTAAATTCAATAGCAACTCATCTTCTACAGTTAATGTAACAGCGCCAATTAAAGGTGATGGTGATGGCACTCCACTTTATATGGACGCTGCAAGCACCAATAATAGTGGTTACTTATCGCAAACTGATTGGAATAAATTTAATAGTAAGTTAGGTTCACTTTATCTTTCTAACCTATTTACTGGAGATGGACAATCTATAGGGTCCCAATTAAATATTGAATATGCGACAGCTTCTCTAAAAGGTATTGTAAGCAAATATGCTCAAACTTTCGGTGGAGAGAAAACATTCTATGATGGCGTGAGTATAAGTCATGGTAAAACTCTTAGATTTTTTGACAATGATAGTTCTAACTATATAGCACTAAAACCTGTCTCAGCACTAAGCGGAAACTACACTCTTACATTGCCTGATGGATATGGTACTAACGGACAGTTCCTTACAACGGATGGTAGTGGTAATATGACTTGGACTACATCGACTGCGGGTACTGGGTATATTACTTACGGAACTGATAGTACACAGCAAACAGCATTGATATCTGAATACATATTCGATGTAGCTAATGAAAGTGTTGCAAACGGTGGTGCTTTGGGTGCAAAAATCACAGCTACTGGAGGAACAAGTACAGGTTCGGCAACTGGTTTGACGGTACAAGGAACAGTAAACGGTGGTACTAGTGATGCCGTAGCCATAAAAGCGATAGCAACTAATGGTGGTTCAGGCAAAGCTTTTGCACTAGATGCTGAGGGTGTTATAACTACTGACAAATCTTATGCTATCAATGATACTACTATGATTCATAATAAGAATCAAAGTGTATTCGTTGGTAATTCTGCGGGTAGTAGCATAACTAATGGTACTAGTAACGTAGTTGTTGGTTTCGAATCTATGAAATCATCTACTACTGCTAGCAATAACGTAGTCGTTGGTAATAAATCGGCAACGAGTATGAACGGTAAATCGAACGTACTAATAGGTAATAATATATCAATCGGGAATGCGGTAGCGGATAGCAATAACGTCGCTATTGGTACTGGTGCAAAGATAAATAATAGTAGTGCGAAATACTCTACTGCCATAGGTGCACTAGCACAAGTGGACGCTAACCACACAGTAGTGCTTGGTGCTATAGACGGAGTGAACGGAGCAGACAGCTCTGCTAATGTTGGTATTGGTACTCAAAAGCCGGATGCTAGATTACAGATAGTTTCGACGGATGCTAAAACTGCGGCATTGAAAATCGGTGGTAGTGGTTCTAGTGAATATGGTACTATGAACTTTGCTTCGATTTGGAAGGGAAGTTCGCAAACTCCACCTGCTGGATATTCAGTATATTACTTTAATGGAACACCAGGAGGTAATGTAACTCTTCCAGCTGGAGTTGATGGTCAGATTTGTTTTGTGATCAATAAATCTGGGAGTAATATATTTGTGAATTATGATGGTACTTCCAACATGTTAACTAACACTCAATTAAGAATGCTTTTTTACATAGATAACGAATGGAAATTGATTAATAAATAAAATTACTCTCCCTTATCTTTTCTCAAAGTTAGGGGAGTATCTTTTAAAACTGAAGAAAGTTTTTCGCCGCCTTTTATACCAAAATCCAAAGTTCGAATTGGGAATGGGATAGTAATGTCATTACCTTTGTAGGCCTTATTGATCGCCATTATTGCTCTGTGTTGTGCCTCTAAAAATTCGCTGTGCTTTATCTTGTACTCTGTCCAAAACATAACTACAAAGTTGATTGAGCTATTTCCGAACCCAGTATAATAGAACTGAACTTCTTCTTCTTTTAGTATATCATGTAGTGAGTTAATGGCATCTAAAGTTACCTTTTTTACTTTTTCTAGGTCATCACCGTAGGATATACCTACTTCTAAGTCAACCCTTCTTTTACCATTCTCTGTAAAGTTAGTAATCGAATTTTGGAAAATAGTTTTATTAGGTATTAGTACTTTCTGCCCTTGGAAAGTCCTGACATTAGTAGTTCGGAGAGACACAAATTCCACAGTACCCGTTATATTATCAACTTCTATAATATCACCAATTGAAAATGGCTTATTTAAAGAAAGTATAACACCTGATATAAAATTGGCCGCAATTTCTTGGAATGCAAAACCTAGAGCCAAACCAATAATTCCAAGCCCTGCGAGCATCGAAGTTACAGTTTTATCTAAATCCAAGATATCTAATGCTACAAAAAGACCAGCAGTAATTACGGTTAGATATATTACATTGGAAAATAGATTAATAACAACGGATTCACCGTAGAATTTTTGGAAGAATTTTTTTAATAAATGCTTTATATACTTTGCTACAACAAAGAAAACGGTAAGCACAATAATAGCAACAACGAAATTAGGAAACATACTGACAGATGTTTCCCACCAACCATTTACCTTATTATAGATGATATTAAACGCATTCGATAACATAAGTACCTATTGAATATTTAAACTTTAACTAACAATCACACGTTAAACATAAAAAGAATTAAACTTCCATTCTGCAATACAAGTTGCAAATGTAAATAATAATTTCATTTAAATTATCTAAAAAGAAAATAGCAACGTTTATAAGAAAACGAATAAAAATTTAGTTATTTTAGATGAGTCCATTAAATAGTAATTAGAGATAGCTAAATGAAAATGCAAGAAATTTTTGAAAAAATGAAAAACATAGCTGTATATGGTATGTCTGCGAACATAGCAAAAGCAGCACACACGGTGCCTGGGTATATGCTCAAGCGAGGATACAATATAATACCAATTAATCCGAATGCTGATACTATAATGAAGCAGCAAGTATATAGGAACATAATGGATATACCAGACAAAATCGATATACTCAATATATTCCGCCCACAGGAAGAAGCTCTTTCTATAGTGCAAGAGGCAGTAGAACGCAGAAAAGCCAAAGGTGACATAAAACTAATATGGTTGCAGTTGGGTTTGAGAAACGCAGAAGCGAAGAAATTAGCCGAAGAGAACGGAATAGATTATATAGAAGACAAATGTATGTACGTAGAACATAAAAAAGTAGTAGAAAATTAAATAATTTTCTGCTAATTTAACCGAGAAATTTTATTATTATTTTTTATCAATTATTTGGAGTTAGTATTATGAGTAACAAATTAAAAGCATCTGCGAAATTATCATTATTAGCAGCTGGTGTATTAGCTGCAGGTTCTGCAAACGCTATGGACGTAAGTATCTTCGATTACGAAGCAATGGGAAGTGGAAACGATGTAAGATCAGAATTGTTGAGTAACTCAACTACTGATTATATCAGTACTCTTTCAGCAACTGAAGCCAAATTGCAAGAAGGCAAATGCGGTGAAGGTAAGTGCGGCGAAGGAAAATGTGGCGAAGGTGAAGAAGAAGAAGGTAGCGAGGAAGGAGAAGAAGGTGAGGAAGGAGAAGAAGGCTCAGAAGGTAAAGGCGGCGAAGGAAAATGTGGCGAAGGCACTTGTGGCAAATAGTCTTTAATTAGATTCTTTCAAATATGGGCTGGAGAGTATTTTTCAGCCCTTTTTTTTAAATTAACGAAAGACAGTAAAATGATAAGCGGTGTAGGATTAGGATTCCGAAGAGATATAGCAAAGCAGATAATAGCACTAGAAGAAGATAAACCAAAGTTCATAGAATTTGCTCCAGAGAATTGGATGCAGATGGGTGGATATTGGCGTAAGAAACTAAGAGAAGCTGCGGAAAAATATCCTATTATGTGTCACGGATTGTCGCTTTCGATAGGTAGTCCTGAAGATTTAGATTTTGAGTTCCTCAAAGAATTGAAGAAATTCTTCGACGAGTTCAAACCAGAAGTTTATTCCGAACATCTGAGCTATAGTAAGTGCGATAATGCACATCTGTATGACTTACTACCTATACCTTTTAGACAAGATGCCATAGACCATGTATCGGAGAGAATCCGCATAGTCCAAGACTATTTGGAAAGACCCTTAGCAATTGAGAATGTGTCATATTATACAGCAGTGGCAGCTGAGATGGACGAAGCCAGTTTCATAAGCCAGATAGTAGAGAAATCGGGCTGTAATTTGCTGTTGGACGTGAATAATGTATATGTCAATGCATTCAACCACAAGTACAATGCTAAGGAATTCATCGAGAACCTACCATTGGATAGAGTGAAATATATACACATGGCTGGTCACGAGCAGGTATCCCCTGACACAATAATAGATACTCATGGGCAACCGATTATAGACCCAGTATTTGATTTATTCGAATGGACTATCGAGCGTATTTCGCCAGTACCGATATTACTAGAGCGCGATTTCAATATACCTCAGATGAAAGAATTACAAGCGGAGATAGCAAAATTGCAAAGTATAGTAGATAAAGTTTGGATAGGCGAATATGCTACTGAAAAAAGAAACTCATAATATACAATCGAAATTAGCCGACTATTGCAAAACAGGATTGGAAGTTACAATAGAGGGAGCTAAGCAAGATCGATTGCACCACTATCGCAGATTGACCTATAATGTAATAAAAGGTGCATTAGCAACTGCATACCCCATAGCTGAGAAAACTCTCTCAGAGAAAGAATGGCTGACTATGGTTGATGACTATTTCGCAAATCATAAGATGCAAACACCATTAGTTTGGAAAATGCCATTCGAGTTCTACGAATATTGCGTAGCACAGAAATACGGTGAAAAATTCAATAGACCATATCTAGATGAACTACTCTATTTCGAATGGATAGAGATAGAATTACACACAATGGAAGATATGGCAATACCTATATATATAGGAGATGGTGATATACTCCATGATAAATTAGTCGTAACACCCGAACATGAGCTATTAGCATTCGAATACCCCGTTCATAAATTCAAGGGAGATGAGCTATTAGATAAGAAAGGTAACTATTTTGTACTAATCTTCAGAAAGCATGACACGGGAGCCGTTAGGTTTCTCAACATATCAGCATTTTTCGCTCTCACATTACAAATCATAGTCGATGAGAATTCGACACTCGAATCAGCGATTAGAACTAGCTCCGAGACATTCGGAATAGATGAGAATCAAGCAATTCAGCATGGGTTAGTATTTGCAAATGATTTGGTAGCACAAGGCTTTATACTAGGATTTAGTACAATATAACTACTAGCCGCTAGATTGTATATATACAAGTATTGATAAATACTCTTTTTTATTTTATTTTACTTATAAATTTCATATTTGAAATTCGTCAAATTTTGTTAAAATAATAATCGTTACGAAATACGGCCTAATTACTTTTGAGCGTACTGACTCTTGTGGCATTACGGGGTGGTATATTCAACTATACTATTTGACAACAAAGATATAGCACCATATTTAGGCAGTATAAAATTCACAAAAGCACCCCTTCATATTGTTACGATTCTTATTTTATTTTAACTATTCCGTAACATTCCCCTGCCAATAGTAGTTTAATTGGATATGGGAATAATTTAATTTTACTCAACAATCAAAAATTTTATTTGTTTTAAATATACATTTGTATTAATTTATTATTCCAAAAGTGTCAGAGTGTGTCAGAATTGCTCAACACTATTACTAAGTTAATAAATTTTATAAATTATTTAAGGGAAGCGTATGTTTGGAAAATATACTAAGCTGATATCGCTATTCGCATTAATTTTCGCAATGTCATATCTAAATATGAATGCAAAAGGTGCAGGTAGTACATCATTATATATGTACGGTGCGATAATAGAAGCTACGGCTCAAGATGATTCAGAAGGTGGGATTCTTGCCAATAAGGAAATCAGAATTATTAACCTCGGGCCTATTATAAACCACTCCGGTGTTGACTATGCACCGACTATTTCAGCCGATGGTAAGACATTGTTTTACGTATCAAACAAGCCTGGTAGTATCAAGACTGAAGACGGTGAATTATCACACGATTTCTGGGTAGCGAAGAAAGAAGACCGTATGGATACTGTCTTTAATCAACCTTATAACCTAGACCCTTCTAATAATATGGGACTGAACGGCGTAAACACTACTCTCAATGAGGGTGCAGCTTCAGTTGCTGCGGATAGACAAACATTATATTTCACAGCTTGTAATAGACCCGATGGACTAGGTAGTTGTGATATTTATAAAACATCTATCCAAGGTGACCAATGGGGTCGTCCCGTTAATTTAGGTAGAAATGTTAACTCTAAAAACTTTGATTCTCAACCAACAATCGCTCCTGATCAGAGTAGAGTCTATTTCGTCTCTACAAGAAAAGGTCCTAATTCAGATGGAGAAGAAGACGTAAAGAACTTCGATATTTGGTATTCTGATTATGACTTCGATTTGGAAGAGTGGGGAGCATCTAAAAACTTAACTGCAATCAACACTCCAGGTAGAGATGTATCTCCGTTCATCGCAGCTGATGGTGTTACACTATTCTTTGCATCTGATGGACACAAGCCAAACTATGGTGGTCAAGATTTCTATGTAACTAGACTAGACCCTAGTACAAATACATGGTCAAAACCAGAAAACATAGGTGCACCTATTAATACAGAAAATGATGAGCAGTTTATAACATTACCAGCATCTGGTGATATTATCTATTTCTCTTCTAATAGAGAAGATTTAAGAGGAGCGCAAGGTAGTTTAGATGTCTATATGGCATTTGTACCTTCATTCTTCAAAGCTGTCAGCTTAGCTGGTACAGTTAGAGATGAGTGTACTGGTGAGTTTATCCCAGCGCGAATCTCTATCAGAAATCCTATAACTGGTGAGCTTTACTCTGATGAGCTAAACGAAGGTCATCAAACTTTTGAGAAAATTATCACTAACGATTGGTATGGCGATCCTAAAGATAACAATAAGTATATCAACTTAGAGATAACTGCTGAGCACCCTAGCTATGGCAAAAGAACAATCGTTCAAAAAATCGAAAAACCTGATCAAACAAGCAAAGCTGGTGAAGCTGGAGCAATCGCTCTAGAATATAATGTAGATATTACTTTAGGTAATAAACCAGTTATCAAAGCTAACGTAGATATGGCTGATTATGTAAAGAAAAACTCAGGCAAAAACCCTGCTATTGCTGGCTTCAACGGTCTAGTAATGGAAGAAGTTTTGAGCTGGGATTTATATCCATTATTGAACTATGTTTTCTTTGATATTGGGTCTTCTACTTTACCAGACAGATATATTTCATTTGCTGGTTCTGGAGCTGCATTCAAACCTAGCTTTACTGATACTACTATCCCTGGTGGTACTATGGATAAATACTATCACGTATTGAATATCTATGGTTTCAGATTGAACCAATATCCAAATGAAAAGATAACTCTTGTTGGTTGTAATGACAATACTAACACTGGTGAGAAAGGAAACCTAGAGCTTTCTAAATCAAGAGCAGAAACTGTATTCAACTACTTGAACAAAGTATGGGGTATCAGTGCTGACAGAATGAAAGTAGAATCTAGAAACTTCCCTGATATCAAATCTAATCCAAAAGATTCTATGGGTCTTGCAGAAAACAGACGTGTTGAAATCCTTTGTGATAATTGGGAAGTAACTAAACCAGTATTCGAAAAAGATCCTAAGACATTCCCACAACCAGTGAAAATGAAATGGGAAATGGAAAACGGTATTGATGAATCAATCATTGCTTCTAGAAGAATTGAAATTCAAAAAGGTACTGGCGAATGGAAGACTTTGAAAGAAGTTGGAAGAACAGAATCACTATACGAGTGGGATTGGAAATCTGCTGATGGCAAATATCCTAAAAACGAAGAAGCATTCACAGCTAGATTAGTTGTAATTTCAAAAGCAGGTAAAGAGTGTATCTCTGAGCCAGTGACTGTACCAGTAATGCAAGTATCTTCAGAACAAAAACT
Source organism: Ignavibacteriae bacterium HGW-Ignavibacteriae-4 (assembly GCA_002839765.1). Taxonomy (GTDB): domain Bacteria; phylum Bacteroidota; class Ignavibacteria; order Kapaibacteriales; family UBA2268; genus PGYR01. The sequence continues at coordinate 23,210 of PGYR01000032.1, read as the reverse complement.
TGTTACTCAAGGTGCTGATACTATGTACGAAAACTACAGCTTAATCCTATTCAAATTCAATAGCTATGACGCTGGACCACTTAACGATAAAATCATGAAAGATTATGTTTATAATCGTGTAAGACCAGAATCAATAGTAGAAGTAATCGGTCATACTGACGTTGTTGGACTTTACGAGACTAACGCAAAACTTTCAGTGAACAGAGCAAAAACTGTAAACACTGGTATCAGTAAAGAATCAAAAGGTAAATATGGTAAACTGGAAATGCGTGGAGTTGGTGAAGATGAACCGCTTTACGATAACGAAACACCTGAAGGTCGATTCTATAACAGAACAGTACAAGTACTAATCAAAACTCCTATTACTGGTAAAGAGTAATAAAAGAAAAAAATTAGTGAATTATTTTCAAGCCTCGTATTTTATACGGGGCTTTTTTATTTTAAATTGCATTTATATGAAAAACGAATTGAATATTTATACAGACGGATCATGTCTGAAAAATCCCGGGCCAGGTGGTTGGGGGATAGTAGTGATTATGCCAGATGGCAAGATAGAGGAATACTCCAAGGGATTCACGCTTACTACAAACTCCCGAATGGAGATGAAAGCCATGTATATGGCATTGAAATATGCAGAAAAACACGGTAAAGGTAAAGTTAATATACATTCCGATTCCAATTTTATAATCCAAGCATTTACTCAACATTGGCTGGACGGATGGGTGAAAAAGGGATGGAAAAAGCAGAAGAACGAACCAGTAGCAAACGCTGATATTTGGAAGAAAATATATCCACTGTTTAAGAAATTAGATGTGAATTTCCTCAAAGTAAAAGCACATAGCGGCATAGAGCATAACGAGCAAGTAGATGAATTAGCTAGAGCAGCAGCTATGGGTGGCGATTTAGTAGATGACGAAGGTTATATTCCGAATAGTGATAGTCCACAAACTTCACTTTTAGATACAAAACAAGAGAACAAAATAGCATTAGAAAACGTTTTATCGAATGGAGTTCCATCAATAAAAATAAAAAGTGGAACAAAATCCATAACTATAACTAAACAACAATTGGAAGATTTTTTAAAATGAGCTTCAATAATATACTTTATGTTGCATTATTCCTATTATTCGGATTTGGAATTACTCGGGCATCTGAAACGGAGGAAAAGAGATTCGCAAAAATTGTAAAGAAAGCTAGCAAAGAGGATTGGACTTCGTTGCCTTATGGAGAGCTAATAGTAAAAGTTGGTAAAGAATTTTTAGGAGTACCGTATGTAGGTGGTACATTGGATAAAGACGCTGCAGAAAGTTGTACGATAGAGTTAGACAAACTAGATTGCGTTACTTTCTTTGAGTTATCTCTAGCGATAGCAGACGCACTAATAACTGAAGATGACCCGACTTTCAGTAGCTTATACGACAGAATACAATACACCAGGTACCGCGAAGGACTAATAGACGGATACGAGAGTAGATTGCACTATACTGCTGATTGGATATACGACAATATAGAAAAAGGGGTTGTTGCTGATATAACTCAAGAATTAGGTGGTGTTGATTTAGTACTGAACGTTTACTTTATGTCAAGAAATGCCGCAAAATATCCGATGTTAAAAGGCAACAAAGCCCTTATAGCTAAGATTAAGAAAATAGAAGAAGATATAAACGCAAATCCAGCATATTATATCCCAAAAGAAAATGTTTCCGATATAATGGAAGAATTGCAAGATGGTGATATAATCGCATTCGTAACTAGTATAGATGGTTTAGATTACGGTCATATTGGGCTAATAAACAAAGAGGACGGTACAGCTAGGCTAATGCACGCTTCTACTACCGCTAAGAAAGTAGTACTAGACACAGCATTAGATGAATACATAGATGGAGTAAGCAAATTCACCGGCATCACCGTACTTCGCCCAATAGCTCCATTGAAGTAAATGTCTTTACTAAGTAGATTTCATTTCCCAAGAAAATATTATTTACTGAATTTAATATTCATGTTGGAAAGGACTGCTTGGTTTATACTTATAATCCAGATCCCGATTTTCATTGCCCAAAAAGGTGAAGGTGGACTTGGCTTTTCACAAGCTGACAAAGGGATTATATACCTTTATTGGGTTTTACTACAGAATAGTCTCCCCCTCATAACTGGCAGAATAATAGATAATAGTAATAAGAAGAAATCACTTCTATTGCTTTCTTGTGCAACTCTATTCATAGCATTTCTATCCATTGGATTATATCATAATCTAGCTGGATTGCTAGTTGGTATTACTCTGGTCTCTATCGGTGTGAGTATATTCAACCCTCTGATGAAAGGACAAATCGGAAATCTGATAGGTAAAAAAAATGGATCGTTCGGCTGGGGATTGCACTTTTGGTTATACAATCTCGCTATATTCGTATTCGGAGTTCCATATTCCAAATTCTTAAGAGAGCAAGGATGGGACTATGTATTCATAGGTGCGGGTCTGCTCTATGTTATAGCGCTCGTACTCTCGCTACTATTCAAATCTGAAGCAATAGATGAAAAGCCAAGATCAAGTGTAAAGATTAATCTACAAGAGACTTTAACTGTATTCAAAAGGAATTACAATTTCGTTTTGCTTATCTCTATGTCAGGCTTCGCTGTACTATTTATGCAATTCTACGAAACGCTGCCCAATTTCATATACGATTGGTCTGATACAAGCAATATTGTAGGCTCTCTCAACTTAAACCAAGCATTCACAATGGAGACTTGGGCTGGTAGCGGTATATCATTCGAATGGCTTTATAATATTAATACTGGGTTGACTTTACTTCTCTTACTTCCATTATCTATATATCTAAAGAAATATAGTATAGTCAATACTTTATTCGTTGGAGTAGCATTAGTAGTTACCGGATTTGGGCTAAGTATAATCTATCAGAATGGGGCATTTCTTATACTAGGATTCATTGTTTATACTATTGGCGAACTAATAACTAATCCTAAGTTCACAGAATACTTCGATGGTATTTCACTGAAAAATGAGCAATCCACTCACATGGGATTACTATTTATATCAAATCTGATTGGTTACCCTATAGGCGCACTATTGGGAGGCTATATGTACGGCAGTTATGGAGAGAAAGCGGCATTAGCACAACAGTATTTGTCTATTAAATATGGACAAAATATAGAGATAGAAAATGCTATCAGCGTATTAAAAGAGAATCTAAGCTACAATGATATTCAGGTAACAAATTTGCTTTGGTCACATTACAATCCTATGATTGCTTTTTTACCATTTTTACTAATCGGAATTTTGTCTTTGGGGGGAATACTTATATATAAGAAACTAATTATTCGAAATAAGTATATTCGTAAATAAATTTCTCGACTACCGACCCATTATTATTTTTGATTACTTCTGACTCTATTCTTCCATCATTATGAATTGAATATCCAGTAATAAAAAATATGTTGCCGTTATTGTCTGAAGTTATCTTCTCGAAATAATTATTGCTCACATTATATACTATACTATCTTTTTGTGTGATTGAGCCATCACTTTCAAAAGTATAACGAATAGTTAGATTACCATTCACATACTGATTATCAAACTTTATCCGATCATCACAACCATTAGTACCATCACATTTAACAATTTCAGTGACATTACCATTTAAATCGTACATAAGTTGTTCGTTGTCTAATACATCACCGGCTTTATTAGTAGTCTTTTTACTTACTATTTTGCCATTTTTCATCTCATATTGATGAATTAGTAAACCAATAGTATCACCATTTGAAAACCTAACTTCCTTTTCGGAGCTATTACCATTCAGATAGCTAAACTCAGATGTTGATTGTAAGATACCATTCTGATTATATTCTATTTTGGAGATTATATCTCCTTTTGAGTTGAATGTTTTGAATGATACTTTACTTATTTTATGATCATCTAAAGTAGAGACACGCCATTTCGTTTCTGATTTGACTTGTAATGTCTCAGCATATTGTGGGCCCAAAGCATTCTCACACCCAACGAATGGGAGCATTGCAGCTATAAGTAATATGTACGAAAGTTTTCTCAAAAAAGTACTGTTTTAATGGTTGATTAAATTACAAAAAATATTTGTAAAAAAAAAGCTCTATATTACTATAGAGCTTTAAATTAGATAAATATTTTATACTTATTTTATTTTATTGAGTTTAAACATATATCTACTTCCCTTACCTTCGAGAATTAGATAATAAGTTCCACTAGTCAAATCAGCTAAACTCAGCTGTTGAATCGAAGTAGTAATACTTACCGTTCTTAGTTCTTGTCCAGTTTGACTGATTAGAGTAGCTTTATCTATATTCTGAGCTAACTCAACTGGTATATTGATGGTAACTTCTTCGCCAGCTGGATTCGGATAAACCGATATTCCAGATTCAGATGCTGATAGAACTGAATTTTTCGGTTCTTCCTCAGTAGTGAATGACCATACTTCTGACCAATCATTACCTAGTTCGCCATCAAATGCCATAACTCTCCAATGGTATGTTTGTTTAAAATCTAAGTCGTAAACATCCTTAGAGCTAGTAGTTATATTTGAATCATTAAATATTAAATTAGTAAAACTTTCATTTTTAGAGATTTGTAAACTATAAGAATCAGCACCTGGTGTAGGTTCCCATTTGAATAATACTGAAACCCTTTTGATATCATTAGAACCATCAGCAGGAGCTAGAAGCACAGTTCTGGCAAGTCCAGTAGAGAAGTTCCATGGTTCAGTCCAAGGACTTACAGTATCGTTCAATACAGCTCTTACTCTCCAATAATATGTCTTGTTAGTTTCAACAGATGTCAGTTCGAATTTATGATCTGGTAATGCCGATTGTTCAACAACAAATGGGCCTGTGAACTCTGGTTTCAGAGATACTTGTAAATCATATTTATAACCCTTAACTTCTGACCAATCTAATAGAACAGGAGCTTGGTGTCCTCCACTATTATTAGCTGGGCTAATATGTATTGGTCTTGCTTGTCCAGTCTTGAATGACCAAATTTCTGACCATGGGCCTTTTACTTTATTTGTATCTGTTGCTCTTACTCTCCAATAGTAATTTGCATTTGTTTCTAATTCTGAGAGAGGCTGTTGTAGAGCTCCTAGTGTTTGATTATCTTGAGCTACAATTGAGAAATCTGCGAATCTTGAAATTTGAATTTGATAATCAACAGCTTCTGTTACTTTCAACCAAGTGAATAGAACAGCATCGGGTTGATTATTAGCATTCTTAACAGGTGAAGTTAATACGGGTGCCGCTACCACTGTTCTGAACTTCCATATTTCAGATAATTGACCTTGGCTACCATCAGCCCCTTCTACAACAGCTGCCCAATAGTAAGTTGTAATAGGATTTAGTTTTTCACTAACTTTTAAAGTATAAGTAGTATCAGTCAATCCAGTTTTAGTTAACACAACATTTGTCATAGCAGCATCAGTAGATACCAATAACTTATATTTGGTTGCATCATTGACAGAAGACCAAAGGAAAGTAGGTGTATGTGAAACAGAAATAGTATCTTTCACTGGTTCTATAAGTGTAGGCGGACCTACTAATGTAGTAAATTCATTTACTGACGACCAGTTACTATATACTCCACCTGTCTTACCACGTACTCTATAATAGTATTTTGTATTAGGGCTTAACTTATAGTATATATCATAGTAAGTATTCGATGTAATAATATCTTCATAAGAGAATGTAAAAGTCTTGTTTGCTGAGATTTGGAAATTGTACAAATCGGCTTTTCCAGAAGTACTCCAAACAAACGATATATCTAAAGGTTGGTTCAAAGCACCATTAACAGGGCTTGCCAATTGAGGAATCCCCATTCTGTTTTTGTTTAGATACTTATAAAGCAAATTACTAGAAAACATCAAATCCGCATCTGAGTTCAGTGCCATCTCGTATATTCTACCTGTATGGTATCCAGATTGCAATGAATCCCATTCAACTCCTCCGTTAGTAGTGTGATATACTCCCCAATGTTGGCTGAGACCAACGTATAGTTCATTAGCAGAAGCGACAACAAATGAAGCTACAGATTGATTAGGTTGCGATTGTCCAAAGTCACGAGCTGCGATGGGGATATCAATTTTAGAGAAGCTAGTACCACTATTCTTTGATACATATAGACCTTCGTAAGTCGCAGCATACAAATTACCAAAAGCAAAACTCAACTTGCTTATAGTTTTATTCAAGCTATAACCAGTATTAGTGAATGTAGCACCACCGTCCGTAGATTTATATAATTTATTTGCTAATTGTGCATCGGGTCTGAAGAAATAAATATTATTACCAGCATCAATTTCTAATATACAACCACCAACAGCATCGCTAGCATAATTCTGTATTCTAGTCCAATTAGCACCACCATCAGTTGACTTGTGCAATTCTTGTCTAGCTGTTGGAGGCATCCCATCTTGGAAGAAAAGAATTATCGCGTAAAGATCACCATTGGGTGCAACTACTAAATCCATCATTCCATCATCCGCATCACCTGGTGAAACTGTAACCCATGTATTGCCCTTATCAGTTGAGATAACCGCATTATTATTTTTTATGCCTATCAACCTTCCGTTCATATATTTTAGTTTATTCACCATCCCTGCTTGGTAGTTAGTCAACTCAGTCCAATTCAATCCTAAATCTGATGAACGGTACATTCTATCATTTACATTGACAACAAATTCATTACCTACATTTGCAACGAAACTTTTAACTCCAAAAGTCTCTAATGAGACGTAATCCCAATTTTTACCTTTGTTTATACTTTTTACTAAACCTCTATCAAAATCATAAGCAAGTAAAGTTCCATTTGACAATTGAGTCATATCAACTACACCAAAGCTTCTTAGCACAGAAGGTAACCATTCTGTAAAAGGTAGAGCGTTGTAATACCATATTCCAGCCTCTCTAGTTCCAACAACTGCACCTTCGCTTGTGTACTCAAAACATGTAATAGCATCATCTTTTAGAGAATCTGCTTCTGGTTCATATTTTGTCCATTGTAATGCATCATTATTCGATTCCATCAATCCTTTATCATTTGTAGCCATTAGGATAATGTCTTTGCTAATAACTGAAATCTGATTTATAAATTTTGTGTTATTAGTTCCGGAGTTAGCTCTTCTCCAATTGTCGCCCTTATCTGAAGAGCGATACACACCATCTCCATAAGAGCCAGCTAATAAAGTAGAGTCCATAGTAAGTGCTATAGCAGTAATGTGCATAGACTCTAGCACGACATTTTGTCCATTATTATCTTTAGACCTATTCAATGATGACCACGTAGTACCTGCATCTTTAGATACAAATAACCCAGAGCCATAAGTACCAACGTAAATAGTATTGTCGTTGAATCTACTTACATAAATAGAAGTAACATTCATACTCGAATCGAATGGTAATTTAGTCCATAAATTTCCATCGTTTTTCGAGACATATAAACCGTCACCTTGTGTTCCAACATAGGTAGTACCTTTACTGTCGAAGGCTATATCATTTATATATAGATTATTAAGCCCATTATTCTTAGTTGTGAAGGCTTGCCCACCGTTCGATGACGTATATACCCCATCGCCCCAAGTTCCGACATAGACGAGATCTGACTTGTTTGCTTTTAGTACATTAACCCCTTTGTAACCTGGAGCTTTTACTTTTACAACAGACTCATTCGAGTAAGTAGTGTAAGTAATTAGACAAACAATCATTAGTAGTAGTAGTTTTTTCATATTTCGTACCAATTATAATTTTTAATAATTTTCAATTTAGTCAATTTTGTAATTCTATTCTAATACAATTTTTAAAAATTGTTATAGCAACACTAGATAAACAACTAAGAGGAAGATTAGTTACATAACCTACATAATGATAAAAAAATACTTTTAACACTTTATATATCATAAGTATTTAATTAACTTGAATAACCATATTTTTGAAACCTCGGATATTTCTATTGAGAAAAGTAATATTAATAATATTTGCAATCTACCTAGTACCAACTATTACAGTTAGCAGTGAGAAAGACAGTTTGTTGGAAGTATATAATAGTAACTCAACAAAAGAAGAGAAAGTCAAGGCTTTATTAAAATTGTCAACTATTCAAAGAGAAACTGATTCTTATTCTAGTATCAAGTACGCAAGAAAAGCTCTTCAGATCTCTCAAAAGATATCAGATAAAACTTATTTAATCCGCTCATATACCAAACTTGGTATTACTTATCGTAGTGTTGATAGTTTGGATAAAGCATTAGAGAGCTTTCTCAATGGTTTAGAAATAGCTAATGAAATAGAAAATAAAGAATGGCAATCAAATTGTCTCAATTATTTGGGATCTTCTTACCTTCAATATGGCCAAAATAAAATTGCCCTGAGGTATTTTAATAATTCATATCAAATTGCTTCTGAATTAAATGACTCAATTGCATTATGCAATTCCCTGAATAATATAGGTATCGTTTATTGGAGAGACAATAAATTTGATAGCTCATTCAACTATATTCATAAATCGATGTTAATTAGTCGAGATTTGAAGGATAGTGCAGGATTAGTCAGCTCATTCAACAATTTAGGTATGTTACAATCCGAACTAGGTAATCTGAAAAGGGCACTTGGTTACTACAACCAAGCTCTTATGCTAGCGACTACACTAAATGATAAGTGGGAAACAGCAAATATAATAAACAATTTATCTGTGCTCAAAATGGAGTTAGGTTTATACGACGAAGTGGAAAGTGGGTTAAACCATGCCTTAAGCATTTCCAAAGAAATAAAAAGTTCACTTTTGGAGTCCGATTCTTATTTTAATCTTTCAGAATATTATTTGGAAATAAAAGATTACGAAAAGTCATTAGATGCGTTCAAAAAACACCATATTATCAAAACGAAATTAATCAATGAAGAAACTTCAGACAAAATTGCTAGCTTAGAGAAGGACTTTGAGATTAGAAGCAAAGACCGTAATTTAGAGAAATTGAGTGTAGCTAACAATATACAGTATTATCTAATCATACTTCTAGCTGCATTACTAGTTATAGTGGGTATTCTTATATTTATTTATTTCAGAAAATTCTCAGAAAATAAGTCACTCTCTATTGAATTAAAAAAGAACAATACCGATTTGGAGAGATTATCAGATGAACGGAATAAATTTTTCACTCTAATTTCGCATGACTTGAAAGCTCCACTCTACAACATTAGTAATTTAAGTAATTTGTTGAAAATGTATTCACATGATATGGATGAATCTGAACGAAACATTACACTAGACCAACTAAACGTATCCTCCAAACACTTACTAACTCTGGTTGATAATATATTACTTTGGTCAAGAACACAAGTTGGTAATATGGAAAATAATCCTGAGCCATTGAATCTAAACAGTGTTATCGTCGAAAGTATAGACATACTTAATTCGTTTGCTTCGGACAAAGATATAGAGCTAGTAATGGATATAGTCGAGACAACGAATGTATATGTTAGAGCCGATTATAACCTGCTAAGTACCGCTATAAGGAATCTAATCTCTAATTCGATTAAGTTTAGTCATATTGGGCACAACGTAGAGATAAAAACAACTTCTATTAATGGCGACATAAAAATTGATGTTATAGATACAGGTATTGGTATAGCAGCTGAAGTACAAGCCGAGATACTCAAAGGAAATGCTAGTACTACTCTCGGTACTAATAACGAAAAAGGATCCGGATTGGGACTCAAGATCACTAAAGAATTCATAGAAATGACTGGCGGACAAGTCACACTAGTAAGTCAAGAAGGCATAGGTACGACCTTCTCTATTATTTTGCCAAAAGACTAAAACTAGAATACAAGATTCTATTTCTTTTTATTTCTTCTTTTATTTCTATATTTTCTAGTTAAAGCTATCTCTTTTTTATGCTCTTTTTCTTGAGCATCTTTGGCTTTCTTACCTAAGTAAATTGCCGGTATTACTAATACTACTAATATACCAAGTACTAATGCTGTAACATCTGTCATATTTACCTCAATTGTTTTTGTTAAAATGCAACTATTTATTGAATTATGCAAATAAAAATTTGCCTCATTTTTCTTTCACTACACTAATTTTCTGTTTTTACCCCTTTCACAATAAAAATAATTATATTTGGGATTGTGGAATTTTACGTTTTCAAGAAAATAAATGCCAATAAAACTTTATAACACCCTTTCGAAAGAAATAGAAGTATTCAAGCCAATAAAACGAGGCGAAGCTAAGATATATAGCTGTGGACCTACTGTCTATAACTATGCTCATATAGGCAACCTCCGAGCATTTTTATGTGCCGATTTACTCCAAAGAACTCTGAAAGTAGTCAATGGGTACAAAGTAATATGGGTGATGAATATAACTGATATTGATGACAAAACTATCAAGAATGTAAATGATGATGCAGCTTGGAGACCTGAAATGGGTACGAAAAGCAGTGATATAATTGCAAATCTAAAGCTATTCACTAGTTATTACAAAAATGAATTTCAGAATGATATTCGATTGCTAGGCTTTAGAATGGATCATTTCCATGATTTCCCTCGGGCTACTGACTATATAGAAGGTATGAAACAACTGATAGTCTTAATCGCTGAGAATGGTTATGCTTATGAGTCAGGTGGCTCGGTTTACTTCAATGTAGGTAAGTGGAAGGAAGTAGATAAGTACGGAAAATTGAAGAATCTGGATTTTGATAATTTCCGCACTGGTGAGAGAGTAGATTCGGACGAATATGAACGCGAACAAGTGAGCGATTTCGTACTATGGAAAACCAAAAAAGAAGGTGAACCAAGTTGGGAGTTTGAATTCGAAGGTAAGAAATTAATTGGTCGTCCGGGCTGGCATCTTGAATGTTCAGTTATGGAAAAGGAAATACTAGAATTACCATTTGATATACACACTGGTGGTATTGATTTACAATTCCCTCATCACGAAGATGAGATAGCACAATCGAAAGCTGGGTATGGAATAGAACCAACGAATTATTGGTTCCACAACGAATTTCTGCAAGTTGAAGGTCAGAAGATGAGTAAATCCTCTGGTAATTTTTATACTTTACGAGACTTAATAGAAAAAGGTTTAGACCCTTTAGATATTCGATTTGCTATGCTATCCGCACACTATCGCTCGAAGTATAATTTCACATTCGATGATGTAGAAGCAGCGAGTAAATCACGTAAGCGTTTACAGAGATATGTGTATGACCTAATTAGCAATAATATAGGTCATGACTATGTAGATGTTACATTATTCAGCGAAAAGTTCTTCGACCATCTGAAAAATGATTTGCATACACCGAAGGCATTGGGCGAATTGTTTACGTTTATAAATCAAAATTCGGCTGTAGTTATGGGTAAAAACACCCGTGATGAGATGCTAGAATTTTTCAAAGAGTTTAATGAGATTTTTGGAATTCTCTCGTTCGAAATGCCTGATGAAGATATTCCAGAAGAAGTGACGATGCTAGCAAAAAAGAGAATAGATGCTAAGAAATCAAAGAATTTTGATTTGGCAGATATGCTTAGAATAGAAATTAACAACCGTGGCTTTGTTATAAAAGATACAGCCGAAGGATTCGAGATAGAAAAACTATGATGACTTTAACTATAGTAGGTGCCGGCAATGTAGGGATCACCCTAGCCAAAAAATTAGACCTAGTCTCTGATTATGAACTAGTAGCTCATTCTCAAAAGAGTAGGACTAATGCCCTAGAAGGTGGATTACCCGCTGGTAAACTAACAGATTGGAATAAGGCGGAATTTGATGGCGAAATAATCGTTATATGTGTGAAAGATAGTGATCTCGGAGATGTAGTAAAACAGCTCTGCGAGCAATATCACGAGCAACTAAAAGGAAAGTTAGTATTCCATACTTCGGGGACATTACCCAAAGATAGTTTGAAAGAATTAGTTCAACATGGTGCTAAGATAGCCGCTGTTCATCCTTTTCAGACTTTCTATTTCAATGAAGCGAGAGTGTTGAATGGTATCACTTGGGGGGTAGATTCGGAGGAAGAAGATTTCGAAGCAATATCCCGATTTATTGATAATATAAATGGAAAGGCAATCAAGCTATCTGCAGAATCTGTTAAGAAAAAAGCCCTTTATCATATTTCAGCAGTAGCAGCTTCTAACTTCATGGCATTGTCTATTGATTTGGCAAAGGAATTAGCTGAAGAAGCTGGTATAGATGCTTCTGTGTTTCTACCTCAAATTTTAGAAACTACTTTACAGAATAATATAAAGCAATTAGGTAGTGATACTCCTGCTATAACTGGCCCTGTAGTCCGAGGTGACGTAGAGACTATCAAAAAGCATATAGAAGCGTTAGGTCAGACTATCAATACTGTTATTTATAAAAATATGTGTGAATCACTTGCGTTATTGGCGTTTGATAAAGGGCTCCTCTCAGGTGAGAAATTTGAACAAATAATGGAAATATTGGATTAATAGATGAGCATAATAGAAGCAATAATAATTGGTTTGGTGCAAGGTCTTTCGGAGTTCATTCCCATAAGCAGCACAGCCCACATGACAATTGCCGGTCAGCTAATGGATGTTATTAATAACCAAAGTCCTGAAAAATGGACTTCGTTTATTGCTACAGTACAACTAGGCACATTGGCAGCAGTATTTGTGTATTTCCGTAAGGACATAAAGGATATACTACTTGCTTTTCTAACAGAGAATATAACAAAACGTAAATCATTCAAAGAACAATCGCAGAACTCAAAGCTCGGTTGGTATATAGCAGTTGGGTCTATCCCAATAGCAGTGATAGGACTGACTCTCAAAGATTTTATTCGCTCTAGTTTTACCAAAGAGCCAATAGTTATTGGTACTTCATTAATCGTTTTTGCACTTATCTTATGGTTCGCCGAGATATTGTATAAAGAAAGTAAAAACATGGATACAATCAGCTGGAAAGAAACACTAGCTATGGGCTTTGGGCAAGTCTTCGCACTTATACCAGGCGCATCGCGTTCGGGAACAACTATTACCAGTGGCTTATTCATGGGAATCAACCGAGAAGCAGCAGCTAGGTTCTCCTTTTTACTAAGTATTCCTGCTATTTTGGGAAGTGGATTATTAGAATTTTTCCAAGCAACAGCGTATCTTACAAGCGATATGTACGTAACTATAATTGTGGCGACGGCAGTAGCTGGAATTAGTGGTTATATGTCAATTGCCTTTTTATTAAACTTTTTAAGAAAGAACACAACAAAACTTTTTATATTTTACAGAATTGCATTAGGAGCAATCGTATTATTTTTCTTCATTTAACAAATTAAGGAGCTTACAATGAAAAAACTTACACTATTTTTATCACTAATGATGTTAGCATTTACTATGACTACAACAGCAAAAGACGCAAGATTAGAAAAGACACAAGACTATGTAATAGAAGCTAAAGTTGAAGGCAAATCTATTGGGAAAATAAATATTTCTCTATGGCCAGACTTAGCCCCTAAAACAGTAGAGAATTTTGACAATTTGGTGAAAACTGGCGCTTATGATGGCACTGCTTTTCATAGATGTATTCCAGGATTCGTAATCCAAGGTGGCGATCCAAACTCAAAAGAAGGCCCAAAAAGCTCATGGGGAATGGGAGCACCAGGACAGAAAACAGTACCTGCTGAATTCAGCGATGTAAAACATACAAAAGGTATTTTGTCTATGGCTAGAAAAGGAAACGATGTAAATAGTGGAACTTCACAGTTTTTCATTTGTGTGGCAGACGTTCCTAGTTTGAACAACCAATACACAGTATTCGGCACAGTAACTGAAGGTATGGATGTAGTTAATACAATTGTAAATATGCCAAGAGATGAAAAAGACTATCCACTTAAAAAAGTTGAGATGTTTGTTACTATTCCAACTGGAAAAACTAAATAGTGAAAAAAAACTATTTCCAAGCAGAATTTAAAATAGGTGCCGTCACTAAGGAGCAATTCCAGAATGACGGCTTACCTGAAATTGCATTTGCAGGACGTTCCAACGTTGGAAAGTCTTCGCTTATCAATAGTATTGTCTTCCGTAAAAATTTGGCTCGTACATCAGGTACACCAGGTAAAACCCAAGAGATAAACTTCTATTTAGTTGATGAAGACTGGTATTTAGTAGATATGCCCGGATTCGGATTTGCTACTAAAGGCAAACAATATCGAGATAAATGGGAAGCATTCAACCTAGAATATCTATCAAATAGCCAAGATTTACTTTTTGTAGCTATGCTAATAGATAGTCGCCACGACCCTATGGAAAGGGATTTGGCTATAATAGAAGTACTTGAGAATGCTGGAATAAATTACGTTATTGTCCTTACTAAAACAGATAAGCTCTCTAAAAAGGCAATTGCTGAAAGAGAAGAACAAATCAGAGAAGTAGTATCGCAATGCAATCACGTATTAGATGTTTTGCCCTACTCATCGGTTACAAGAGAAGGAAGAGATCAATTAATAGCTATTATAAACCGTGGTCTAAAAGATGCAAAGAAAAAATAGCATAACAGAAGAAATCACTCAAAGCATAGAAGCAAAGCAAAAGCTGATGCAATATTGCTCTGACGATATTTATGACATTGCTATCAAACTAGCTGAAGTTATAAAATCGGGTAACAAGATAATGCTTTGCGGAAATGGGGGCAGTGCAGCCGATAGTCAGCATATTGCTGCGGAGTTGGTAGTTCGCCTTAGAAGTGAGGTTAATCGCCCAGCAATACCCGCTATGGCACTCACAGTTGATACGTCTATACTAACTGCCGGTGGTAATGATTTAGGTTTTGATAATATATTCGCTCGTGGTGTGGAAGCGTTTGGTCAGAAAGGCGATGCACTAATTGCCATTAGTACTAGCGGTAATTCGGAAAATGTACTCCGTGCTGTTGATATGGCTAAGAAAAAAGGGGTGATTGCTATTGGATTACTCGGAAACGAAGGCGGAAAGCTTAAATCAGAGTGCGATGATTTTGTGGTAGTGCCTAGTAATGTTACTGCTAGAATCCAAGAATGTCATATACTTATAGGACATATTTGGTGTAGAATAATAGAAGAAATAAATTATTTGTAAAAAAAGCACAGAAAAGTGAAAAATAATTTGGTTTGTATATGTAAAAAGTCTTAATTTTGCATTCTAAATTTAAGCCGCCTTAGCTCAGTTGGTAGAGCAGCTGATTTGTAATCAGCAGGTCATTGGTTCGAATCCGATAGGCGGCTCATATAGAAAAGCTTCATTCCTCATAGGATGAAGCTTTTTTTATTCTACAAACTTGATAATCAGACTTCATCATATATTTAGAATATGTACTGCCTTTGCTTTTAGATCTCCTGAAACAATTAATATCCATAGCACATAGTAAACGAGTAATTCGTAACGAAACGAAGAAAATAAAGAATCACAGATAATTGTTTGAGATTTCTGAGATTTTCCAATTAATCGACTATTCAGACCATTCATACATCCAATAATACAAATCTTTTCCCTTTGTTATACTACTGTCATTTCTTATTTTTGAAATCACACATATTAATTTGAGGTAAATTTTGAATTATAAATATATTCTACTGCTAACAATTTCTCTTTTTTTAATACGCGTTAGAACTTACTCACGAAACTTAGAAAATCAAACAGAATTTCAACAATCGGATACGGCATCTTATACAAGCCCTGATATATTAGTCACATCCGATATTACTCATTCCCCAATATTAAGATCACAATCGATATCAAAAATCTCACAAGAAAACTTATTCAAATATTCACCATCATCTGTTTCAGCAGCTTTTGCTAACCAACCGGGTGTATCTATGATATCATTCGGCGAAGGAATAACTCGACCTATTATCAGGGGTTTGGGCGGGACTAGAGTTAAAACACTTGTAGATGGTTTGGGCTTCGTTACTCAAGCATGGGACGAATTGCATGGATTGGGAATCAATGATAATGATTTCACTCAGGCGACAGCAGTACTAGGTACTTCGACTATGCTATATGGGACAGATGCTATCGGTGGTGCTTTACTTTTCGAAGATCATATACCGATGAATATGACTGAGACAAATATTAACACTAATGCTGGTTTTATTTCTAATGGGTTGGGATTCTTCGGAAGAATAGAAGGACTTGGTAATACAGGAAAAAACTCATTTTGGAAGCTCTCTTTCGACACCAAATCAATAAGTGATTATCGATTTGCAGATAATGAGCGTGCTTTCAATACTCGTTTCTGGAGGACAGGATTCAACGCTATATATGGCTTCAAAGAGGATTGGGGTAGTATTAAATTCCGATACAAGCTAAATTTCGCTTTATACGGCATTCTAGACCCCAATGAGTCAGAGAACAACCCTGCCTTTGAAGAAGAGGAAGAGTACCCACACGAATTCGAAGCACCATATCACTCTATAGTTGGGAATAGATTACAGATTAATTCAGATATAAAAATTGGCGATAGATTCTTAGAATTGGCAGCGGCAGGTGAACTTGATTTAAGAAATGAATTCGAACCATTGAACGGTAACCCCAAAGTACCGACTAAATATATAGGATTAGAAACAAAGGGGTTTCACTTCCGTTCGGCTTATCCTATTATTCAATCAGCTGACTTCGAGACAAAGTTAGGAATCAGAACAGAGTATTCGGATATGAAAAATAAAGCTGTATATACTTTTGTTCCTGATAATACAGTCCTTAATACAGGTGCTTTCTTAGCTTCTAACTATAAGATAACCAGTTGGGAGTTGAATGGTGGAATAAGCTGGGATAGGGCTGCTTATAGCACTAATAACTATATCAATTTATTCGATGCAGATATAGATAAGAACTTTGCTGCTTTTTCAGGTAATTTGGGTGCAAGTTATTTGACCTCAAATACTAGTAAAGTTTCTTTAAACCTAGCTACTGGATTCCGTCCACCTAATATAAACGAACTTGCTTCTACCGGCTTCAAGCCAGAGTCAATGCGAGTAGAATATGGTAATAGCAATCTAGAAGCCGAAAGGTCATCATCGGTTGAATTTTCATTCAATGAAACTTCTAGAGATTTCAGATACTTTGGTTCGGTATTTTATCAAGATTTCAATAATTTCATTTACCTAGAGGAAATGCTGAGTCCACCACGTCCCGAGACTAGACCCACATTCAACTTCGTACAAAATGATGCTGAATTCTATGGTTTCGAGTTGGGTGCGGGTTTCACATCAAATTGGGAAACGAGTAGTTCTGATTTCAATTTGAGTTTTTCGACTACAAAAAACAATCTAATTTCTAACAGCTATATAATCTACAATCTACCAGTAGATAAGTTAAATCTAGAATTGAAACATAACTTTGCTGATATGGGTTCATTCAAAAAACCGCAAATAGCAGCTCAGTTCCTTCAATTTATGAATATATGGAATGACGGTAGATTGATAACCAATAGCGGCGGTAAGTGGTACAACTTGCTTAATTTGAATTTGCAGACAGATGTATCATTATACGATAGAGATTTGACAATAGGACTAAATGGTAAGAATTTACTTAACCGACAATACATAGACCCAATGTCTAATCTTTCTATATTTGGAGTACCTAATCCGGGTATAAGCGTTAACGCATACTTTAGATACAGCATATAACTAATTCGACAAATATTTGTAAATATGAAACAATTTCCATGATTTAATGCTACACAATTTCATCATATATAAGGGGTTATTCGTTATGGAAGATGTTCAACAAGCTTACGGTAGACCAGCAGACACTAGTGTTATGAGTATCAAAGACTGGGTAATAACGCTAATCATCACAGCAATACCTTTGGTTGGTATAGTGATGCTATTCGTATGGGCGTTTGGGTCAGATACTAATCTGAACAAACGTAATTGGTCAAAAGCAGCACTAATAATCGCCGCTATAGTTGCCGTACTTTACTTCATAGTATTCGTTGTATTTATGAGTCTTATCTTCTCTGGGGGGTCAGAAATAACTCAGGGTTTAAAAGAACTAGAGAATATGAATTAGGTAAGTAAGCATAGTATAAAAAATTAAAAAAGGCAGTTCATTTTTGAGCTGCCTTTTTGTTTATCTTCTAATTGAAATGCTTTTTCAAAGCTTTTATCGAATTATGTATGTTTTTCTCTATATCTTTCCAATTGTCTTCTGTTGGTCTGATAATAGTACCATTCACAACAAACAATAGCTCTGGCATAATATCAAGGTCTATATTGTTAACGCCATCGTCATTTAGTTCTAGCATAGGGTCAAACTTAAGTGATAAATTCTCTGTCTTGTTACTCTTGAATTCGAAGGGAATTCTCTCTCCATCTTCATAGTAAAAACCATCTATCAAGAAAGTATATTTATCATTAGTTGCAAACTCTCCAAACAGAGTATCACCAATATACTGCACTCTTTCAGATTCAGGAAATTTATGCATCTCAAATTTGATTTTATCATAGCTTCCTACAGGTACAGTATGCTCTGATAAATAGTAAAAGCTACTAGTAGAGTCAGCTTTCAAAACATACGGACCAGTTTTGAATGACTCATGCTTGTCATCATTATCATTATAGCCGTGCAATTTGATTGATGAAATAAGTATCCTAAACTTAGTTACTACCAAAGAGTCAACCCCATGTTCTAGGAAACCACTTGTATTTGAAGAGTAAACACTCTTGTTGCTCATCGAAGAAACAACTTTTACTTGAGCCATCCCATCTGGAGATGTTGTGTCATCTTGACAAGCGATTATCGAAACTAGCAAAATTAATAACATTGCTTTTCTTATCATTCTATATTCCTATTAGTTTGTTTTACATTCAGCCTATATACGTTTGTATGTACAAAACAGATTTTCTAATTAAAAAAGTTATTACATTCTATCTTTTTTTGTTATCTTCAAAATATTTAAAGTTTCAATTGCAGGAAAATTGACACATCAAAGGATATATAGGACAGTACACATGAAAAATATATTATTAACATCAGCAATACTCCTACTTTTATTTAGCTCAAATCTATTAGCAGAACGCGATCGAGCAGCTGGAGTAACAATTATCAAATCGGCTATGGTTTCATCAACTGATATTACATATACCGATGCAAATCTGGATGAACGTAAAGGCCAACTAATAGCAGGTACTTTTGGGGTAGGTGCAGATTTGGTCTATAAGATTCGTAATCATTATTATTTGAATGTAAATCTTGCTTATACAACTTATTCATTCAATAATATTATCAAATATGTTGATAATGCTCAACTTGAAGCAACCTCTATCGATTTGAACGTAAATTATTGCTATTATCTTGGCTCATTTGATGAGTTTACGCCTTATGTTGGAGCAGGTGGTGGGTTTATATTCATGAACTCAAACGAGAGTGAACTGACACGTGTCAAAGATGATAATGGAGGTGGTCAATTATTATATGGCGATCCGGACAACAAATTTCTAGACGAATTAAGTATATTACTAAATGCAAAATTGGGTTTACAAATACCCGTTGGCGATAAATTTTTGATTAATACGGATTTTGATTTATCAATTGTGATTGCTGAGAATTATGGAATTATACCAAAGTTATCTATTGGCGGATCATATATATTTAATTGAGTTATCTTTAGAAAGGTAGAAAAAGAGAAAGGCAGCCCATGGGCTGCCTTTCTCTTTTTATTCTGATATAGAGATTATTATCTAATCTATATATTTTTCTTTTATGGTTTTAGAGATATCAGGAGAAGCGCCACTGATTTCTGATTTCGAATGATTGGCTATTTGATATGGGAAACCCCAATACACTAGTTTATCATTTTGAAATAAAAAGACATAATATTGGTACTCGCCATAAGAAATACGCTCAGTTACTAGATACTTTATGCTATTGCTAGAGTACATATCCTTTTCTATTTCGTCATTAATTAGACCTACACCATACCCAAAATCATCACTTTCGATTACAGTTACTAATTCTGAAATAGTCATATCTTTATGAATATGTGCAAATTCTTCGTAGAAGAAATACGAAGCACAACTCGATAAAAGCAACACCAAAGACAACATTATTATTTTTATTGAAGTTCTCATTCTTCCTCCACTTCGTTTAATGTGAAGTCAATTAACTGATTTAGTAGGGGGCTTATGTGACTAATTTTAGCTTCGTAAGCATAACCTGAGAATAGATAGTTCTGTTCTTGAAAGATTAAGTAAAAACTAGTATATTTATCGTCTCTTCTTGTTCTAGTTTCAGTCACTAGCCCAGATTGCATAGTAGGATTCCCTCTGCTATCATAGCCCATTGTTTGACCCGTAGTTGTAGCTTGATAAGTTTTTTTCTCAGTAGAAGTGATTCTCAATAATGTAATTATAGTATAATTCTTACCATTTACTTTTGTTTTTATAACGTTTTCTTCATCGAAATATGGTTCGTATAATTCATTCGCTTTTTCTAGAGTCATACCTTTATTAATCATTACTAATTCATCGGAGGTGACTATAGAAGACCCACATGAAGTAATAATCATAGCGGCTAACATAATTAGTATATATCTCATGACTCCTCATTTGTAGTTCTTATTAAAGTAGCTAGCTTCATACCTAGTCTGTTTATTTTCTCGTCATCTGATTTTAGATAATCTTCTGGAAAACCGAAAAATATTAATTTTTCATCTTCAAAAAGGTAAACAGCATAAGTAAACATGGTAATCTCAGTAAAAGCTGTACCCGCTGAAGTATATAGAGGTAGATTATAGATTAAAACTCGATATTCACTATCACCAGGAATGTCTTTCAATACTGTGTTTGATAAATACTCTACTTCAAAAGTACCATTTTCTATTTCGTACTTTGAGTATGGATCTCCAATGTTAGAGCTACTCATCATATTATAGCTAATCTGTTTTGAGCCACAGGACACAAATAGAATCGGAATGAGCAATAAGAATATTTTTTTTGTCAAGGTTTCCTCCATTTTAACAATTATTTACATCTAATTTAATAAAAATAGAAAGTTTAAAAAAATACTCAATAGATATTTTTTCTGGTTTCTTTTATTAATATACGCTATATTGTAATAAATTATTATACATCAATTAAATAGAGATTTCATGAAAAAAGTATTAAGTATTTCTTTACTGTAATTTGCATTATTATTAGCAAGCTGTAGCGATGACGATTCGACTACCCCAAGCACTGATAATAACCCAATGACAAAAGAAGGTATCCAATATAAAATAGATGGCGCACCTTTCACTTCTATAGATTGTAAAATATTATCGCATACTCCAGTAAGAGATTATTTTACATTAGTATCACCTGATGCAACTGGAATTCAACTTCGTCAACTACCTGATTCACTAGGCACTTATCAGAATACCGTTGGAGAAAACACTTTCAGAAGATTCAATGTATGGTTTGTAAGTGGAGCGAAGACTTATTTTGCTGACAACGATAGAGGTAATGCTAAAATTACTTTAACTCAAGTTGGTAAAATGGGCGAAAATGGTGCTTATGATGGGACGGTTAAAGGCTCATTCAGTGGTACTTTTGTAGCAGACGACAAATCAGAAATAGTGGTTACTGACGGATATTTCTGGGCAGTACAACCTGATCTAGCAAAATAATATAAGATTATAGATTTATTATATCCAGTTATTGAGTAATTCTTTATAACTGGATTTTTTTTACCCCATTCTTCCTAAATTGGTTTTACTCTGATTCCGACAAACATTGTCCTTGGTAAACTTGGCCCATATATATAATTGCTGTCTCGGTTTTTACTTACATCGAAGTCATTTTGATATGCATCAAAAATATTCTTGACACCTCCGAATAGTTCTAACCCTGTTTCTATATTGCTTAACTCGAAAGTATGTCCCACTCGCAAACCCATATCAATAAAAGTAGGTGAAGTGAAATACTCATCAACCAATTGACCAGTATTCTCTCCGCCAAAATGAGCGAGTTCCATTGTACCTGTATATGTCATATTTGCACTGATATTCCAAAGTTTGCTAGGGTTATATGTTAATGTCGCATATCCATAGTCATTCGGTGTACGTAGAAATTCTCGCTTTGTTGGTAGTCCTTTTATGTTGTCTATTGCATCATCGAATAAGCTCGATTGAACTGTAAGACCGGCCTCCACCTCGAATAAATAATCGAAATTTGCTCTTGCTTCTATAGTTATTCCTTTCACAGTGGCACCACTTCCGTTTCTCTTTTCGAATCTTTGGCCGTGTTCGTCTTCCCCAAGTGGGAATTGGTAAAATGCATCGTCAAGAGTAGTGTAGAATCCTTCGAGAGTGAAACCCGCTATGAAATGCTCAGTTGCTTTGTCGTAATTTACAGATGCTGTGTAGCTATTCGATCGTTCCTCTTTCAGATTATCAGCCAATGATATACGCGAGACTCCCCCACCGGCGAATGCTATGTGCAAATCCGTATCGAAAGCCTGTGGTGCACGGAAACCTGTTCCCCAACCCAACCTGAATTGTGTAGTTCCTTGCCATTTGTAAAGGACAGATACTCTGGGACTCAGTATAGCTTTATCTACAAGATTATGCTTATCTAACCGAACACCAGTTAGCAAGTTGAACTCAGGTACTATGCTCCAATCATATTGAAAGAATGCACCAAAGTCTGTTGTAGTTTGGTCTATCAAGTAATTATAAGTCTCTATTATATCATAAACATCATCATATATATACTCAGCACCTACGCTCAGAACCGCATTCCCATATATAAAATCATCTAGTCTATTGTTCAATTGAAAGCCACCTTGATGAGTAACTACATCAGAAGTACCATAAGGAGGTTTAGCAAAGAACTGCGTTAGCTCATCTGCACCATCAGGGTTTATACCTGTGTAGTGGTCTCTGTCGGTCTTCTGACCACCATAGTATATAGCGAGCGTATTTTTGTAATTATTAAAGTCGAGTTGATAATCCATACTTCCCATAAATACATTGTGTGTCCGCTCTTCTGATTGTTTTGCTAAGTAAGCTGGGCCTTCTACCATCTCCCCACCATATCGATATTCGTTGATACTACTTAGGCTAAGTGATAATTTTTGTTCATTATTTATTTGAAAGAAGAGATTAGTACCGAATGAATTATCTTTTAGTTCAGGAAGCTCGGAATAGTTGTCGCCATTAGCATCATAAGCACCCCTAGTTCTATTACTAACGAAGAAAGTTGCTC
>PGYR01000096.1 GCA_002839765.1 Ignavibacteriae bacterium HGW-Ignavibacteriae-4 | reverse complement strand
ATACGTACAACAGCTCAATTATTCAAGCATAATTTTGTATAGTCCTGAAATAGGTTGACTCTTTTTTATAGTAAAACCTAAAAAGTTATTCGGCTAAAGACAATAAATATTTGTAATTCATTTTAGAATAATTTGATTGATAAGTCTTCCATTTTCTTTTAAGTTCTCTGTTCATTTCATATGCCATACTTGGTGTAAACATCTCTAAGGATCTGTGTGGTCGTTCGTCATTATAGAACTTAACTATCTGTGCGATCATTATTTTTGCTTCCCTAAGATTGCTGAAGCTTATCTGTTTTTCTTCAGTAAATTCTTCCTTCACTGTTTTGTTTATTCTTTCGGCAACTGCATTCTCAAGAGGATCCGAGTTCTCAGTCATGCTTATCCTAATTCCATATTTTTTCAATATTCTTGTATAATCATGCGAGCAATACTGTATTCCTCTGTCAGAGTGATGGATTACATCATCTATATCACTCATGTTGTTTATCGCCATTGTAAGCGCCTCTAAAGCTGACTTAGCTGATAAGTCATCAATTACCTTAAACCCGAGTATCTTTCTTGAGAACAAGTCTGTTACCAAAAAGAGATATGCAAAGCTATCGCTGTCTCGTAAATACAGATAGGTTATGTCCGTTACAATAACCTGATTTATTCTCTCAACTGTAAGATCCTTTATCAAATTAGGATACTTATGAAAATGGTGATAACTGAACGTGGTTCTCGTCCGTCTCTGCTTTTTCTTTATTAAAAGCCCGTTTTCTCTTAATAATCCAAAGAACTTGTCACGACCAATTTTCAGCTTATGTTTCCTAAAGTCTTCCTGCAGAGCAGCATGCAGGTTCCTTCCGCTGCCTTTCTTCCACAGAGTTCTCTTCTCTTTTACCAGGGACAAAATAAGAGAGTCTGCAAAATCTTTCTGCTCTTCTAGCTTTATCCTCTTGTAGTAAGACTGTTTACTATAGCCAAGCAATTCAGTTAAATCAATAACTTTTACTTCTTTGCCTTTTTCTTGAGTAACTCTTCCAACTGCTCGGCTCCAGACTTTTTTCTGATTGGTATCCCGTAATCTTCTTCAGCTATCTCAATGATCTTTTCAAAGAGAAGCGATCTGTTCTTCTCTTTCCTCAGAGCCTCTTCCAGTTCCTTAATTCTTTTCTGGTCTGGTGTTAACTTATCTTTTTTAATCACTTCCTTTTCCTGAACAAATAACAACCTGCTTTCTCTATAATTTTCAACACCACTAAACTGTCGCATCCAGTATAGGATAGCAGCACTACTTCTTATGTGATACTTTCGCTTTGCTTCAGCCTGAGTAAGTTCACCACTGAGAACTTCCTGTACTACTTTCCATCTGAATTCTTCACTATAAACCTGTGGATTTCTTCTTTTCTTCTTCATTGTTTGTCCTGTTTTTAGTTGACTTTTTACCCTTTTTCGAGTCAACCAATTTCAGGACGGTGCAGTTAAAAGCTTATAACGGCGTTGCCCATAACCCGCCGCCCCGAACGAGATTGCAGGTTAAAACACAAATGCCAAATTTTCGAGCCATGCTTAATTTGTCAGAAAAGCATGGCGGGCTAATTTTAATTTATTTCACAATGCTTAACAACAATCTTTCTAAATACAACCATACCACTTATTACAACCAATACCGGTTTATTTCGGCGGACGGGTTGATGGGCTTGTTATATAACCTTCCTAATTGTCTTCATCAAACAAATCATAACTGGTCATCACTTCTTTATTAAAGACGTTCTTTAAAATATATTGACTCCAAGCTTCTAAACTGTATTTACCACTTATTACTTCCTCAATAGGTAGAATGTGACCACTTTTCGATTTGCCAGTTTTCATAATAAACTCATCAGAAGTCAATTTAAAACTTTGATTCTCCAAATCCATTGTAATTACATAACATACACCAAGATGTTTTTTACTCTTTGGATTCTTTGTTGAATAGATTAGAAATGGCTCAATGTTTTTAACTGAAATAGATTCTCCAATTTCTTCATGAATTTCTCGATGTAGTGTATTCTCGAGTATCTTGGATAAATTATTATTTGATATATCGTCTTCTTGACGTATATGACCGCCAATGTATAATAATAACTTGTTCATTTCAGGAGAATCTTTTGAAGTTCTAGCAGAACTCTTTTTAACTACAAGTATTTTACTCCTTTCTTTATTGGTGATGACTGCAATAGAGATTGGTTGAAGGAATTCTCCATGTTCCACTTTATCGCGGTTTAAATACTGTATCTTACAATTTTTTATTTGAGAAAAATTATTAATGCCGTCATTAAGTTTAATAGTTATTCCATAATCTATATATCCAATTTTCTCAATGAGCATATCATGTAATATTCCTAAAATAGAAGCAGTTACTCTAAAGCTAACTGTATCAGGATCGTAATCGGTTGTATCAAAACTTTCTATTAATCTAAAATGTTTCCGATATTTTTTGGCTGAATAGTCGATGGATTTATTAAAACTCTTAATTGTGGGTTCATTCATGATGGACCCAGGTTTTCTAGTTAATAAATTGGCATATTCACGTTTTAGTGATTCTTTTGGATCTACTTTAAATACATACACTAAATCTAAGTGAGTTGTCCATTTTGTCATTAGTGAAAAATTTTTAATCGTTTTAAAGCTTTGATCATCTAAATATGGATTACTTTTATCAGGATTTTTATTCAACCATTCAAACCAACATAATGCATCAAAAATACCCCTATCAGAAATTATAATATCTACTTTATCTCGACCGAGAGAAAGATTTTTAATAATTTCAGCCAAAGCAGAGGTCATAGTCCAAAGATTAAAAAATGGATGGGTTTTCGTTGGAACTGGACAAATACCAGCTCTCTCATTTAACACAACCGTGTTGAAATCATTTCGTTTAAGAAAAAGATTTAGAGCAGTTATTGTTGTGGTTTTTCCAGATTTTGGTGTGCCACAGAACTCAATTAGAATTGGTCTTCTTAACTCTCTATCTTCTTTTAGTTGTAGTATATTTGAAGCAGCCTTTTCTAATTTCTTGATCGCCTCTAGTTTTTCAACTTCATTTGTTGGTGGTCTAGAATTTACTAAATAATTTTTCAATTAAATCACCTCCCTTACTATCTAATCCTGTTAAATATTTACCTGCTGAGAAACCACTAAAAAAAGAAAGTGCAAGTGATAAATAAATAAAACTTTCATTTAACCGAGTTTCGTGTACGGTCACAATATTAACACTACCCTTAATTAATAAAATAGTAAGTATTGAAAATGCTATAGCAAAAATTGGACGAAGAGTAAAATAGAAAAGCACACCTAGAGAGTAGTTGTTATTTTTGCTATCAGGTTGCTTTATTAAATCATTAATACATGATTTATATAATTTGCGAGAATAATATATTGTGCTTCCAATCAATGAAAAACCAATACCACCGATTATAGCTTTAGAAGTTATTGTATAGCATTCGACCAAACTTAAATCTGCCAGTACTGCTAATGATAATATTATTCCAACAAATAAAAAGAATAAATTGTAGAAAAAAAGAAAGTAAATATTGCCTTTTGTAAGTTGAAACCAATCTTCGTTCATAGTTAAAATCCCTACAAATTAGGTTATATAACGGTGTTGCGCCTAACCCGTCCGCCCTTAACTACAATGACGGATTGAAAAGCCATCACCAATTATTATAATAAATTTATTTTG
>PGYR01000095.1 GCA_002839765.1 Ignavibacteriae bacterium HGW-Ignavibacteriae-4 | reverse complement strand
ATCCTGAATCTGTCTCTGAATTTGATTTATACTTAGAATTTGAGAGTAACTCGTTTAGAAAAGGAAGTTTTAATCTGAATCCACTTCCATCTATTTCCTACCCTAATTATAATAATCCGATATTAAATTCAAATTATTATGCTGATAGTGGTAATCTTTTAATTAAAGAGATCAAACATTTTGAGAATACTGAGGGTCAATACTTTATTTCAGGAGAAATTAACGTTATATTCAAAAAGCTTGAAAATGAGAATTACACTACTAGTGTTAAAGTAATCTATGAAAATATGTCAATTTATCTAAAAACTTATGAGTAAGAAGTTTAAACTAAACTCACACCTTCTCTAACCTAAACTCATTACCGTCGAATACACCGTAGCTTGGCTCGTGTATCCATTCACCTAGATTATAATAGGTACCGTTGCCGTGTTTTAGTTCTAATCGCTTGTGGCGGTGTCCCATTATCACATAGTCGAAACCTTCGTCTATTTTCTTTTTAGCGAAGTTAACCATTCCCTCATTTTCGCCATAGTCCTTCGTGTCAGTATAAGAACGGCTTTTCTTGGAGCTACCACTCGCTAATCCTATTCCTATATCAGGATGGATAATCCTGTAGATGAAATTCGATATTTTATTGCGAAGTACTGAGCGTAATATTAGATAGCCAGTGTCATTGTCGGCCTTACCGTCTCCGTGTGAGATATAGAACTTCTTGCCGTTGTGTTCGCGTTCTATATCTGTAGAGATTACCTCTATGCCCAATTCTTCCTCAAAAAAGCTGCGATGGCCAAAATCGTGATTACCCATTAGGTATTCTATCTTTATACCCGCATCGGTGAACTCACGCAACTTCGCCAATGTGCGATAGAAATTCTTAGGGATAACAGTTTTATAGTCGAACCAATAGTCGAATATATCTCCTACAAGGTAAAGCTTCTCGCAGGTAGGTTTTATTCTATCCATTAGAGTTAAGAAAAGGTCTTCTCTTTTCCTATCTTCTGTTCTTTCTAATACACCTAAGTGCAAATCTGAGATAAAATATATCATTTAATTATTAATTTTCTGTAATTTTCACTAATTTAAGATATTCTAATATTATATTCCAAGTTAATTATATTAAAGCAAAAAAGCCAATACGTTAATAAATTATGATGGACATACAACATTATCATTTTGAGCGAGTAGCTTCTACAAACGATGTTGCTAAAGAGTTATTGACGAATCATGATAGCGTTTTCGTTTCTGCAGACTATCAATATAAGGGCAGAGGGCGGAAAGGGCGGATATGGGAAGGAGAAAGCCATAAGAACGTATATCTGACTTATGGAGTAAATGAACAAAAGATAAAATCACTCAAAAATAAAGTTCTTTACCAAATTATTGGATGCCTAGCAGTAGTGGAAACACTAAGTACATTTATAGAGTCATCAAAAATTAAGTTAAAATATCCAAATGACGTCTATGTAAATGATGGTAAAAAGTATAGAAAAATATCGGGCGTACTCTCGGAGCATAGTTACTCAGGTAATATTTGCGAGGAATCTATACTCGGAATAGGTATCAACGTAAACCAAATGGAATTTGGCACCGTATTGGATGATAAAGCAACATCACTCAAGAAACTAGGTCTCAACTGTGAAATAGAACTGGTACTTGAAACTTTGAAAAGAAATGTAATCAAATTTCTTGATATAGATGAAAATATAATATTTGAAAACTGGAAAAGCAAAATAGATTTAATCGGAAAATCAATCAAATTAGTGGAAAATCAATCACAATATACTGTTGATCTCATAAACATAGATGGCTCACTTATGGCGAGCAATCAGAATGGGACGATATCTATCAACAATGGAGATTCTATAATATATGAGCTCTAGCAAGGCATTAATTGCCGACATAGGTAATAGCAGAGTAAAGTTCAGAACTGGTGACAATGTCATTGCTTATGAGTACTTTACTGATGGTCTGACTGACTTCCTGAATACAATAGATAAGGGAAGTTATAAGGCATTCTATTACTCATCTGTTAATATAGCTGCAGAGAAATTTATATTAGAAAATCTCAATGATAAAATTGAAATAGTCGAGAACGCTAGAACTCTCATAGATATTAAAGCCCCAATTGATTTCACTAATATCACTGGTATGGGTACCGACAGAATGTTCAGTTTGTTAGCCGTTCAGAAACTAACAGACTCGCCATTGGTAACAATCGATTGCGGCACAGCTGTAACAGTTAATTTGCTTGATGAAGATAGTATTTGCCTTGGTGGGGTTATACTCCCTGGGTTCTATACTCAAAGCAAGGCACTACACAATTTCACTTCGAACCTACCTCTAGTTGAAGAGTTAAACAACCGTGGTTATTTCGGTCAAAATACTGCTGATGCTATCCGCTACGGAATACTAAACGCCATAGTCGGAGGTATAAAAACTACTATAGATCACTCCTCCTTCTCGTCAGTCCCAGATGTATTCGTTACAGGTGGTTACGGACAGATAATCCAAAATCGATTACTCAAATATTACCCAAGTGTTATATATGACGAAAACTTAGTCATAAAAGGCATCGAAAAGCTAATCCATAACTCAGTTAGAATTTAGAATAATATAAAGTTATACCACTTTGACAAGGCCGACTCTGTTTTTTTCTACAGTAGAATTTTAGAATATTCAGGATTGTATCATTGTAACTACTTCACTCTGAACTAACCTCCGTCACTTGAGAGGACACGCAGTGTACGAAGAGTCTAGGAGAATTCCAGAGGAGTTCAATATTAGTAGTATCTGTTAACCGACCTAACACAACAACTCCTTTAGGAGTTGAATTACTAAGGGACTAAAGTCCTTGATAGTTAGGGTATGTTAGCAACCTTGTGGCTGAAGCCAACAGCAATACAATTTTGCTTAGCAATTAATGATTCTTTTTTAAAAAATATTAATTAGTTATGACTAACTTTATTTGTTAGATATTATTAATTTATTTAGTTTGCACCGCGTAAAATAGCAAACAAATAAAATGATAAACATCTGAATGAAGAAAACAATTCTATTTATAATCTTAATAATCTATACTTCCGTTTATCTGATTGCTCAAACTAGCTCTATTTCGGGCACGGTTTCTTCTACCGGCGATGAACCTATTATCTCAGCTACTGTACAATTAGTCGGCACTAAGCAGGGGACTTATACTAACAATAAAGGGATGTTCAAACTCAATGAAGTTCCACTCGGTAGTCAATCACTTAAATTCAGCTCCATCGGGTACAAAGATACAATCATTTCTATAGTTGTTAAAAGTGGGGTAAACGAAGTGAAAATACAGCTAGAAGAAGGCAATATAAACTTCGATGAGATAGTCGTTACTGGCACTCGGACAGCTAAAAGAAGAACCGATTCACCAGTTATTGTGAACCTAATAAACAGTAAAGAACTAGACCACGTAGTAGCTATCAATCTATCCGAAGGACTCAAATATCAACCAGGTTTGAGAGTAGAAACAGATTGCCAGACTTGTAACTATACACAGCTCCGAATGAATGGATTGCAAGGAGGTTACTCGCAAATATTAGTCAACAGCCGCCCCATTTTCAGCCCTCTAACTGGTCTGTACGGATTAGAGCAAATACCAGTGAATATGATAGAGCGAATAGAGGTGGTACGAGGCGGTGTTTCAGCACTCTATGGCTCTAGTGCTATCGGCGGTACAGTCAACGTAATTACAAAAATACCAAGCGAGAATACATATAATGTAACTA
>PGYR01000031.1 GCA_002839765.1 Ignavibacteriae bacterium HGW-Ignavibacteriae-4 | reverse complement strand
CATATTATTTTAATCCTAAATGAAATTAAAAGCATTTGTAAATGATTTGATAAATGAATAACAAATGAATCCATCAACAAAAGCACCACTCAATGGGAGGTTAAAAAGCGGTTTTCAAATTCTAATAGCTATAAAAAAGTCAGAAAAAACTTTGTGGGTAATTCCTGACCTGTATTTATCATTTAAAATTGCACAACTCAAAATGATATATACAAACTTAATGAATTACCTATAAATAATTAAATATTTATTAATTTTTTAGGAATTTCAGAAATGAAAAAATATACAAACATATTGGTTGCTCTTGGAGTAACATTATTCCTGCTGATTGTAGGGATGAAAAGCGAGGCAGAGGCATTATGCCCCACAGGGTATAGTACCAAAACTATAAATATGAATGTTGGTGGATGTATTTATGAATTTGAAATATGTTATAAGTGTTCTCCACTAGGCGCAGGAGCAACTAAAGTTCAATTAGGAACCACGCCTACATTAATTACACCTGGATGTGTGCCAACTGTCCCTTTTAACCAAGTAATAGATTATATTTTATCACAAATTCAGACGCCAGCTTTTCTTTTCTCTGAAATTTGTATATATAATCCAAATATACCTCCGTGTGATGGACCACCCCCGCCATATTTGGTAACTTTCTATTTACCTCAATGTTGGCAAGCAGAGGTTATTTATTATTTTGGAAGTAATACCATTTACTTTTCACCATGTTCTGAAGATTATTGTGAAACGACATATTCAATTTGTGTAGATGGAAGTGGAAACAAGATTATGACTGCTCTTTTACCTTCAATCGGAAGTACACCTTCATGTAGTGGACAAGAGCCACCTATTCCATTTATTAATCCATCATATCCACCACATACTAAAACGCCATGCTATATTTATCATACACCGTGTGATTAAGATTAGTTTGAAATTATTACCTGATGGACGAAAGTCCATCAGATTTTTATAAAAAAGAAATATAATTATGAAACTTACTATAATAGCATGTACATTGATACTATCATTCTTATCTCAAGCCAACTCGCAAATATGGGATGAGGTCTCAACTCCATTTGAATATGAAAGAGTCGAAAATTTAGTATCACTTAATAATGAAGTTTATATATCTAAACGTGATTTGGGATTAGAAAAAACTTTTAATTACAAATATTCGAATAATGATTGGATAAGGGCAAAAAATGATTCACTATATGAAGTTTTTGGAACTTTAAAACATATAGTTCAATTTAATAATAGAGTATTAATTAGTAGTACTTATGGTATATATCTAAGTGAAGATAGTGCGAAAAGTTGGACAAAATTAGAAGGGCCAAATTTTTCTGGAGATTGCGATATTAGTCCAAATGGAATATTTGCTATAAAAACATCTAATGAAAATCATTTATTTAAATTTGATGAGACTGAAAATCTATGGAAACCGTTAGATGAAGATAAACAAGATACTTTGCAAATCTTTTTTATTAAACAAGTTGAATCTAATTACACCCACTTGTTTGCACTTCAACAAAAAGTGGCTAATCCATTCAAATATAAAGATACAGTGAGTGGAGGGATATTTATATCAACAGATAAAGGTGAAAAATGGGAGAAAACACTATCTGATTCAACGCTTTCAACGATGTTTGTAACTGAAGATTATGTATTAGTAAGTACAAAGAACGGCAAACTTTGGAAGTCAAAAGACAATGGCAAAACTTGGAATGTTATAGAAATAGGAACAACAATAATTAGTTTTACTCTTGACGGTGAACGAATAATTGGAAATTCATCACCTAAAGGTGTAATTGAATCACGAGATAATGGCATAACTTGGCAAGTAATAAATGAATCTATTTATAACTCACAATTTTATAAAAAAGATAATAAATACTTCTTTATGAATTTTGGATTAGTTTACGAATCAGATAGTTTGTTTACAGAAGTAAAACATACAAATTTGATTCGTAAAGATACTAGAATCGGTTTTATATATGATTATAACGATACTTTATTAAGCGTTGGAAATTTTCAAAGAGGAGTCCAATATTCAACTGATAATGCAAAGAGTTGGCATACTTATTACCCTTTTTTAGAAGAGAATCGAGTTGATTTAACCAATGTTTATTTTAATAGAAATCAAATATATCTATTAAATCAAGGTTTTTTTCTTACTAAAATTTATGCATCTAACGACTACGGATATTCTTTTGATTCTGTTAACTTTGGAGGTAGTATTAATGACTTCACAATATTAGAAAATAAGATATTACTTTCAGGAAGCTTTGGAATATTAGAAAGTAAAGATTATGGTAAAACTTTTACTACAATCGATACAACTATAATTAAAAATAATTTCCGAATTATGAAAATGGCTCAAACGGGAAGTGATGATTTATTAGCTTTTTCTACATTCAATGGAGTATTCAAATCTTCTGACAATGCAGAAACTTGGTCAAAATTAGTAGATTCTTTACCAACGGATACAACTTTTGCTTCTATAAATAGTTTCTATGAATTTGATGATAATTATTATGCAGTTAACACAACTCCTCCATTAATAATAAAATCAACAGATAAAGGACTTTCGTGGCAAAAATTAGAAATTGAATTATTTAATGAAATTCAATATTGCTATTTAGAGATGGTTGATGAGAACAATTTAATTCTTTCAAGCTATGGCAACGGAATTAGAGGTTTGAGGATTTCAAACGACCAAGGAAAAAATTGGAAAAGGATTGACGAAGATTTACCACTATTTAGTGAAACTGTTGAAACTAATTCCTATATTTATAGAATAATTGGGAGAAAAGGAAATAATATTTTTGTAGGAAGTTCTACTACCAGTTATCTAAATGGTAATTTGTTCGTCTCTACATTAGAAAAGATTGGAGTGCAATCATCAGTCGAATCAGAAATAGAACGCAATTATCTATACACTTATCCACCATACCCAAACCCAGCAAAATCAGAGGTTAAGATACTATTCTATTGGGATATAAACTTACCGATGACAACAGATGACATAAGCATATATGATATAACTGGTAAGAAAATAGATGCTGTTGGTAATATAAGCTTAGTTAAGCAAGAAAGCCATTACGGTAACTTAATTTGGGACTGCTCCTCAGCTCAGCCGGGTATATACCTAATCAACATAAAACACGGAACTGAAGAGAAGGCCGTGAAAGTTGTAGTGGAATAAGAAATAGAAATAAACAAAAGGAGCTTCGGCTCCTTTTTTATTTATAATCTCCACCTACATCACAGAGCTGGCATCTACGTTTATGTTTATTCGCAAATCGCCGTGTCCGCCTTGCTTAGTGTAGTAATCAACGCAGCCCCAAACATATTTGCGCATTACTTTACCTGTTGGGTCTAGCAGTTTGCTATTTTTTATTACTATTATCTTTCTGTATTTTTTACGTACTTTTTTTATGACAGGGTCTGTCGGAGGTAGCACATCTAGCTCTGGTTTATCTTTGGGGAACGTCTTATAGAGTGCCATCGCCTGTCTTTCTAGCTGTGCATAGTCCGATGATATCATCTCTATCACTACCAAACGTGAGAATGGGGGATAGCTCAGGTCTTCTCTGTGTTGCAGCTCCTCACCAAGGAAATCTAGGTTTAACATCTGCTTGATTGATTTGATAGCGTAGTTATTAGGTACGGTTGTTTGTAGTATTACTTTACTCTCGGAGTTCTTGCTTCTACCTGCTCTACCAGCTACCTGATTTATTAGCTGATAGGTCTTTTCTGCCGCCCTTATATCACTCATAAATAAATCCACATCAGCATTCAATATACCCACCAACCCAATAGTAGAGAAATCTAACCCTTTGGCTATCATCTGCGTACCGACTAGTATATCTATCCCACCATCGGTGAATTTCTGTAATATTTGCCTTTGCTTATTCTTGTTAGTAACCGTATCCGAATCATATCGTACTACGATTACTTTATTACCCAATATCTCATTTATCTCATCTTCCACTTGCTGAGTGCCGAGCCCAATTTTTATAACATCATCTGCACCGCAGCCTTTGCAATGCTCCGAATACTCTTCTCTCTGACCGCAATAGTGACATATCATTACGTTACTATGGCTGTGGTAAGTCATTGCTATATCACAATCATCACAAAGCGGTATATGTGCGCAGCTCTGACATTGAACGAAACTCGAATGTCCACGCCTATTTTGGAAGAGCATCACTTTTCTTCCTTCTGCAAGTGTAAATTTAATCTGCTCAATTAGTCCATAAGAGAACGAGCCGTGCATTCCACCAGATTTACGAGCATTGAGCAAGTCAACTAATTCAATAGCTGGTAGCTTGTGCGAATCCGCTCTTTCTGTCATCTGGAAATAGCCGTACTTACCTTGCTTTGCATTATAGTATGTCTCCAGCGAAGGAGTCGCCGACCCGAAAAGCACTGGGCAATCTAGTATATGCCCTCTTACAGTTGCCAAATCCCGTGCATTGTAACGAGGAGCAGGGGAGTCTTGCTTGTAACTTTGGTCATGTTCCTCATCTACTATTATCAGCCCAATGTTTTTCATAGGGGAGAAGATAGTCGAGCGTGGGCCAATTACTATGTCATATTCGCCGTTGGCTATCTGTTGCCAAAGTTCATAGCGTTCATTCTTGTTCAACTTACTGTGTATAGTACACACTCTCCCAGGGAATGAGAGCTTGAACCTATCTGTCAGCTGTGGGGTTAGAGATATTTCTGGCAAAAGCATTACTACTTGCTTACCACTACTAATTACATCTCTGATTAAGTGCATATATATCAGAGTTTTTCCACTACCTGTTATTCCGTGAATTAGTATATTCTTTTTTCCTGTGGCTATCTCTTGTCTGATATTGGTCAATAGTTCTTTTTGGAAGTCGGCTAACTCTAGCTGCAATTCAACTTTCGTACTTAGCTCTGATAATTCTTCTGTTACTCTACTGACTTCCATCTCAACTTTTTCTATTAAACCTTTCTTTTCCAAGGCAGTAATAGCAGCAGCAGAAATATTATAATCGTTAATTAGAGCTTGTTGTAATATAGGTTCTTGAGTTTCTACGTAGTGATTGCAAATAGAATCAAATGCTTCCAATTGCTTTGCCGATCGAGAAAAGTACTCTTTCCCAATTCGGTGTATGTACTTATCGTCTATTCCTTCTGTTTTAGTGGGACGAACAGCTACCATCATTTTTGGTTTGTGTTCTTCTTTCATCTCATAGCTTATATCTATTAATCCTAAATCTCTGAATTCTAGGTATTGCTTGTAGCTATAAGTGAAGTCATACTTGTTTTTCAAAGTACTAAGAGCTATAAAATCATCTTCATCAGTCAATAAGTTGATTAGTTCTTCTCTTTTTTTAGAACTCTGCTTAAACTTTGTTAGTTCATTTTCGTTATATACGTCAGACAGTTTGACGAAAACTTCTTCTTGTGGGAAAGTCTTGGGTGGGAAAGCCGCCATGAATACTTCGCCTAGTGAGCAAAGATAATAATCAGCTGTCCATTTGCATAATTTCAAGAAACCTATATCGGCAATTGGTTCTTTGTCAACTACATCTGATATTTCCTTCAATTTAATGTCTGGTATATCTTTAGTTACATTGACTACTAACCCAGTTATTATTTTGTTAGAGAAATTAACAATTACACGCTTTCCTATCATATCCGAGCCGAAACGCTCTGGTATGAGGTAAGAGTATATTTGGTTTACACGTAATGGTACAGATACTTCTGCTACTAATGGCATATCGAATTTTTGTAATTGTATTAGGTTTCAAATGTAATATAATCTAATTAGAATAAAGAGTGGAATATATGAAAAAACAATACATAATCTTATTTGTAAGTCTAGTT
Source organism: Ignavibacteriae bacterium HGW-Ignavibacteriae-4 (assembly GCA_002839765.1). GTDB lineage: Bacteria > Bacteroidota > Ignavibacteria > Kapaibacteriales > UBA2268 > PGYR01. Next base: position 27,206 of record PGYR01000031.1, on the reverse strand, counting down.
ATGCTTTTTGCTATGAACAGCGAAAGCATTGCACAAAACGATATAGCTAGTTCTCGTCAAAATGCGATAACTAGAGCTATTGAGAAAGCTAGTCCTGCCATAGTTGGTATAAACGTAACAGAAGTAAGGCAAGTACTATATCGCAATCCTTATGGTGGTACGCTTTTCGAAAGATTTTTCGGTAAGCAACGAGATAGAGTACGTGAATATGAAGTAAAAGGCCTTGGTTCGGGGTTTATCATCTCACCCGATGGATATATACTAACTAATAATCACGTAGCTGGTAATGCTAAGAAAGTAGTTATAACAACTACTGATGGCAAGAGATACGATGCCGAAATAATAGGATCTGACCCAGCTACAGATATTGCTTTGCTAAAGATAAAGTCAAATGAAAAGCTGCCTTATATACAATTTGCAAATTCTGATGATTTGATAATTGGAGAATGGGCAATTGCTTTGGGTAACCCATTCGGGCTATTCGATATAAACGCAAAACCGACTGTAACTGTTGGAGTTATCTCTAACAAAGGCGTAAACTTCTTAGAGGAGCAAGACAAGCGATTAACTGTTTACAAAGATATGATTCAAACGGATGCGGCTATTAGCTCAGGTAACTCTGGTGGGCCTCTTGTAAACGCTGAGGGAAAAGCAATAGGTATGAATACTATGATATTCTCCACTGCTCAATCCCAATCTGGTTCAGGTAGCATTGGTATTGGCTTTTCAATTCCTATAAACAGAGTTAGCCAGATAGTTGAGTTAATTAAATCAAAGAAAGTAATAAATAGAAACGTTTTCCTTGGTTTAGAAATTCAAGAAATAGATGATAAGGTTATATCATATCTAAACTTACCTGACATTAGAGGGGTTGTGATATATTCTACTCAAAATAGTGGCCCAGCTAACAAAGCGGGTTTAGAACCCGGTGATGTGATACTTACAATCAATGGGCGAAAAGTTCTACGAGAAGATGATTACTACATAGAAATATATGATAGTATGGTCGGCGATACTATGGAATTCCAAATCTTACGTGGAGATAAGGAAAAAACTATTAAATTGCAGTTAGAAGAACCGCAACAAAACAGAAGATATAGATAGTGGAAGAAGGTAAATCAGTTCTATCAGCACAAGGACTAATCAAAATCTATGGCAAACGAACAGTAGTCAAAGGGATAGATGTAGAAGTAAAGCAAGGCGAGATAGTCGGTCTGCTTGGTCCTAATGGTGCAGGTAAAACTACTACTTTCTATATGATAGTTGGTATGGTTCGACCGAATAAGGGTATAGTACGAATAGATGATAAAAAGATTACCCGCAAGGCGATGTACCAGCGTGCTAGAATGGGTATAAGTTATCTTCCTCAAGAGCCTTCAATATTCCGTAAGCTTTCAGTTGAAGATAATATAAAAGCTGTGCTACAGCTTCAAAAAGGACTCAACCGAAAGCAAATCAAAGAAAAATTAGAGCAGTTATTAGAAGATTTTAAAATTGCTCGTGTGCGTAAGAGTAAGGGGTATATGCTTTCGGGAGGGGAGAGACGCCGCTGCGAGATAGCACGTACTCTAGCTTCCGATCCCAAATTTATTCTATTAGATGAGCCATTTGCTGGTATAGATCCGATTTCAGTTGAAGATATTATGGATATTATCTTTGCTCTTAAAAATAGAGGAATTGGAATACTAATCACTGATCACAATGTCCACGAAACTCTGTCAATCACTGATAGGGCGTACATCCTAATAGACGGTAGCCTGTTCACAAGCGGAAAATCCGAAGAAGTAGCTGCTAATCCCGAAGTCCGCAAATATTATCTTGGCGAGAATTTCCGCTTAGAAAGATACGTACCAAAAGACCTATAATCTACAAGTTAATGCCCCCCTTTATCGTAATTTGTTACTAAATAAAACGCTTCTAACTCTAGTTGTAACATTTATATAGATCTGTTAATAAAAATCATTTGTTTTTAAAATAATTCTTGCATTTTGTTTTATTTTATTTTATTTTATTTTATTTTATTTTATTTTATTATTGCCCTACAAATTTTTTAATATTTATAATAGAGAGGGTTTTTATGAAAAAGTATATAGTATTACTAGTTTTCCTGTTTAGTGCTATGAGTTCCTATGCAATTATCCCACCAAATCCAGATATGTGTTTGGATTGTGATAGTACTCCTTGGACAACTGGGACTCTAACTTTTACTTATAATTATATAGATGATGATAGTAATCCAGCTTCATGTGTTATCTCTGTTGGTTATGGTTATAGATTTTGTAATGGGGCAGTAGATACCTATATAAATAGACTTTTTGTACCAGCAAGTAGCTGTTATACAGAAGTTAGAAATTTACCAGGTTTTTACGAGAGATGTGAAAATGAATTGACATTAAAATTATCGATATTGCTCAACCTTCCTTCAAGTAATGGCTCCTCTTATGCATTTAATCATTGGAGACCGGGATCTTGTAATTATATTTGTTGGAAAATTGATAATGTACAACAAATGATGGTGGGTGAGATTAGATCATGTAGTCAAAACTACTATTGCTGTGTAGAGCAAATAATTGCAAATAAAGACGAAAATGGACTATTATTAACAGATTACCAACCAGCACAATATGAGGCATGTGATGACTATCCAGACAACCATTTTGACTGCGATTATGCGAGTGATTGTATTATCGAGTGTCGTTAGTTTATTATTATTGATTTTTAGTCCAAATTGTTTATATACTCAAATAAAGGTATATGATTTTGAAAAAGTTAATTATTTATCAAACCCTAACTACTCTGTAATTGATGGGGATTATTTATTTAGTATTAATATTTCATTTTTTCAAAGCCCTAATGGAGGTGATTGTAATTACAAATTTGTAAGATATGATCTTAAAGACGGCAAAATAAATGAAATACTAAATGCCGATATTAGTGAAGGTAGTGATTGTTATAGACCTAAAATGATGTACAAAAGTGAAGAAGAAATTATAACAATTTCTGAGATTTCTAATCTAAATAGTGCAACTAATGATAAGGTCTCAGTCACAATACACTCAGATAATTTAAGTAAGACTTATTTTGAAAAACTAAGTCTGCCAACAGTAAGGATATTGAATGATGAAGTAAGACCTTTTATTGATAACTCATTCTATAAGTTAGATTTTATTACGTCGAATACGGATGAAATATTCTACACAAATAATCTGTATAAAATCTCCTTAGTTGATGATTATTTAGATAAGCAATTGGTATTTACTAATAATATTAATTCTCAACTGTCTCATGATATTCTCATTTATGATAATTCTGATTATTTTACTACATTTAACATTTTTAATAGTCTCTTAGACTATGAAGAGATTGTTGACACGATGAGTAAATTTGAGATTTACAGGATTAATAAATTAGACCTTGCTGTTGATACTATTATATTAGAAAAAGAATATACATATGTATCACCTAAAACTTTCGAGTTTGATAATAAATTCTACTTCGCTGTTAATAAACAAGACAGCTCAGTAAAAAATAAATATCTATTAGACAATAAGATAACTATTTTCGGATATGATATTGAAAATAATAAAATTGAAAAAGTGGTTGACTTTGAATTTAATCATAAGATTGAACTTCGGAATATCCATTTTGATGAATATACTGGTATGATTTACTTTTATGGAAGTGCTTCAACTAATGGGAAGACTTTTGTAGATGGTACATATTCAGATTATTGGATTTCAGTTATTGATACTGGTTTTAATATTAAAAAAGAATTTACATGGAACGGAACAGATGTTGATAGGTTAGAAGAAGAAGTTTATTATTTAACATCAGATGATGAAGGACTTATCATAGGACTGGGAGAACATGATATAGTAAATAGGGTTAATAACAAAACCTACTTCATTAAGATGAGTAGGGATTTGATTACAGATGTAAATCAACCAATTACAACTTTTAATTTCTCTCTATACCCTAACCCTACAAGTAGTTTTATCAATATTAAAACTTTTGGGTTACCCTATAACTTAGAGTTATATGATTATTCTGGAAGAAAAGTAATTGAGAAAATAGGAATATTCGAAATAGATTATAATTTAGATGTAAGTGAATTTCCACAAGGGCTTTATACTTTGAAAGTCGATAATAAAGGTATAATTCAATCTAAGAATTTAATTATCACGAAATAAATCAAATGGAGCTTCGGCTCCTTTTTTTTTATTTATAGCCCCCTTACAATAACTAACTTAATAACAAGTTTATACACCATTCATTATTTGTTTGCAATTACATCTTTTTGATAGTAATTTTGCAACTACCAAAAAAGATAATATTCGGAGATTAAAATGCCATTCGTTCCAGCATCGGACAAAGATAGAGAATATATGCTAAGTAAAATTGGCGTACAAAATTTTGAACAATTAATAGAAAACATCCCATCTGAAGTACGTTACAGAGGTGGTATGGATTTCCCTGAGCAGCTTTCGGAGTACGAAGTTACTAGATTGATGCTTTCTTATTCTAATATGAATAACTCTGCTTCTTCGCATATCTGCTTTATGGGCGGTGGTGCTTACGAAAGATATATCCCTTCTATAGTAGGTGATACTATCAACAGAGCTGAGTTTCGTACTGCATATACGCCTTACCAAGCGGAAGTATCGCAAGGTACTTTGCAAGCTATGTATGAGTTCCAAACAATGATTTGTGAGCTATTCGGTATGGACGTAGCTAATGCCTCACTTTATGATGGTGGTACTGCTTTAGCTGAGGCTGTACTTATGGCTTCTGCTATCAACCGCAAAACAGAGTTTGTTTATGTAGGTACTATTAACCCTAATTATAAAGATGTTGTAAAAACAATTACTCAAGGTAGAAAGTTCACTTATCTTGACGCGATTGCAGCAGATGGAACTACTGATTTTGAAAAGTTGAAATCATCATTAAGTGATAAAACTTCTGCAGTAATAGTTCAACAACCTAATTTCTTGGGTTCAATTGAAGATGTACGTGAAATAGAGAAATTAGCTCATGCTAATGGTAGTTTATTTATTGTAGCTGCCGATCCTTTCTCTGTTGGAGTGATAGAAGCACCGGGTAACTATAATGCTGATATCGTGATAGCTGAAGGGCAACCTCTAGGTATTCCGCTTAGTTATGGTGGTCCTTATTTAGGTATATTCGCTTGTAAACAAGAGTTCGTACGTAAGATTCCTGGCCGTTTAGCAGGTGTTACTACTGATTTAGATGGTAAACGTGGTTTCGTATTAACACTACAAACACGTGAGCAGCAAATCAAACGTGAGAAAGCTACATCTAATATATGTACTAACCAAGGTCTTTTCATGTTAGCAGCTACTGTGTATTTGGAAACAATGGGTAAATCCGGAGTTAAGGAAGTTGCAGAGCAATCATTCCACAAAGCACATTATCTAGCAGATAGAATTACAGAATTAGATGGTTATGAATTATTCAATAATAAGCCATTTGTGTTCGAATTTGCTATTTCTGTACCTGGTGACATTGTAGAGATTCTAGACCAAGCTAATGACTCAGGTTTCCTAGCTGGTATCAATGTTTCAAAACATGTTAATCGCCCTAATACATTACTAATTGCAGTTACTGAAACTAGAACTAAAAAAGAAATGGATGATTTCGTTGATTTCTTGAAGCAATTCAAATAAAAAATAGCGAAATAAATGACTGAAGATTACAAACAGAAATTACACGAAAACCCCGTCAAAAGACATCTTGTCGTAGGCGGGGTTATTTTATTTGTAATCCTGATTTTTTATCTATTCACAGATTATGGAGCTATTAACAAATACTCTTACATCACTAAAGAAAGTGACCTATCCGAAAAAGTTGAAAAACTCCGCTCAGAAATCGATTCTCTGAAAAAATTAGAAATTCAGATGAAAAAAGATACTTTGGAAATTGAGCGTCTTGCCCGTGAAAAATACGGTATGATAAAACCCGGTGAGAAAGTAATATTCATTAAGAAAAAGAAAAATGATGAAGAATCTGGGGATTGACATAGGTGGTTCGTTTATCAAATTCGGAATAGTCGAAGATAATAATCTAATCCACAATACCGAAATACCAAATAATGCAATTAATTTATCGGAATTCGAACTTGTTGTAAATAATACTATCAAAGATTTGACTAAGAGATTTTCTCCTGAATCTATAGGCATAGGATTCCCAGGAACTATAAACTCATCAGGTGATATAATATCAGCTCCTAATATGACTTATTGGGAAAGTGGCAATATAATAGATGTATTTAATAAATTAACTGACCTACCTGTTTATTACCAGAATGATGCCTATCTAGCTGGCTACGCAGAAGCTAAGCTCAATGAAATTAGTGAATTTTACTTCGTTACTTTGGGAACTGGTATAGGTAGTGTTTTGATTAAGGACAAAGTCTTAATAACCACTGCTAGTGGAAGTTCTGGTGAGTTAGGGCATATAATCATCAGTTTCCAAGCAAAAGGAGATGACTACAGAACTGGTATTTTCGAGAACTATTTTAATGCAAATGAATTCGTATTAAAAGCCAAGTCAGATTTAAAGAATTTTCCAAACTCAATGCTTCGTTCTCTTGATTCATTTTCTGTAAGAGAAATATCAGATGCTGTAAATATTGGTGATGATCTTGCCATTATAAATTTTATGGAAATGGGCAAAATATTAGGAATTGGGCTTAGTTCTGCTGCTAATTTGACTGGAATTCCTATATTTGTGATTGGTGGTGGCATTAGTCAAGTTAATAATCTTCTTTTTGAGACAGCGACGAGTGAAATGAAGAAACGAGTAATTCCTGAGTTAAAAGACAAAGTAAGTATAATAAAATCAAAATTGCATAATGAAGCGGGCATATTAGGTGCAGCATTATACGCAAAGGAAAATATGAAATGACAAAAGAAATAATAGAAACATCACACGCACCAGCTCCAGTAGGACCATATTCGCAAGCAGTAAAAGCTTCTGGTTCTATGTTATTTATATCTGGACAGATTCCATTCGATACGGAAGGAAATATGGTAGGTGAGACTGTAGCAGAGCAAACTCAAAAAGTAATTGAGAATATAAAAGCTATTCTTGCATCACAGGGATTGAGTCTGAATAATGTAGTGAAAACTACTGTACTAATGACTGACTTGAGTAAGTTTGGAGAAATGAATGAGACATACAACACATATTTCCATGAATCTAAGCCAGCTAGAGCTACTTTCGAAGTAAGCAGACTGCCAAAAGATGTTCAAATCGAAATAGAAGCTATTGCAGTATGTTAAAACCGCTTATCATATTGATTGCTTTTTTATCGATAACTAATATGAATTATGCTCAAGATAGTACCGAAGTTGTTCAATCTGAGATTAAAACTGTACCTGCTTCCAATAATAATTATATGAGTAAATCTCCGAGCGAAGCTTTATGGAAATCTGTTATTCCAGGATGGGGACAGTATTATAATGAAGAGTATTGGAAATCACCTATTTTATTTGGTGCTGCAGTTGGTTTAGGTAGTCTTATTTATTATTATAATAGTGAATTTAATAGCTACCGTGATCAATTAGATAATGCAACTAGAACGGGTACAAAAATCGCAATTGAAGGTCCAGATAATCTAGGAGATACTTATTATCCTATTCAGAAAAGTGTACTCACAGATTTACAAATAAGACAGTTAAAAGCAAATAAAGAGTTGAACCGTGATAATAGAGATATGATGGCTTTCTATTTGTTGGGAGTATATGTTATATCAGCTGTAGATGCTTATGTAGGGGCTCATTTATATGATTTTAATGTAGATGATGAGTTGTCATATAATATGAACGTGAACAAGTTCGGCTATCCTGAATTTGCACTTAGCTATTCCTTTTAACTACTACTATAGTCATATCATCGAATTGTTCCATTTCACCAGTGAAACTTTGTACTCTTCGGAGTATATTATTTTTGATTTCATCGGCCGATTGGCTGCTATATATACTTAACATTCTTATAATTTCCTTCTCATCGAACTCATTTCCACCACTATCTCTAGTCTCCAAAATACCATCCGTGATAAATAATAGGATGTCACCTGGATTGAACCCAATTACAATTTCTTCTAATATATCAGAAAACTTTGCGCCATTGCCGAATCCAAGCATTATACCATTTGGCTTAAGGTTTTCTACACGGTCTTCTTTGCTATTATAGAAATATAGTGGCAGATGTCCTGCTCTTGATATAGTAACTGATTGAGTATCTAAATCTATAAATGCACTTGTAGCCGTAACAAAGGATCTATTGTCCATACTATCACTTATTAGAGTATTTGTTCTGACTAATAGTTCTTTGGGTTTCAAATCAAACTCGTGCAAAGTACGCATTATACCTTGTATCTTTGACATATATAATGCCGCTGAAGTTCCTTTCCCACTAACGTCACCAATAACAATCGTTACAGCATTAGATTTGCCATTCAGATAATCATAAAAATCTCCACCTACTTCTAAAGCTGGTATTGATACACCTGCTATATCAAGTCCAGAAATATCCGGTGTTTTGATAGGTAGAGAAGCTAATTGGATACCTCTTGCAATTTCTAATTCATGTCTGAATCTCTCTTGTTTTGCCAAATCTTCATAAAGTAATGAATTTTCTATTGCAACAGAGGCTTGACCAGAAATAGCCGACAAGAAGAGTAAATCATCATTATGATAAGCCGTTTCAGATAATTTTTCACCAACAAAGATTATCCCAATTAAGTCATCTTTTGACCAAATCGGAGTTAAGTATTGGAACTTGAATTCACGTAGCACTATTCGCTGTGCATCTGGCAAATAATCAACAGGTACACTATCAGAATAGTTCTTAAGACTCATGTGCAATTTCCCATTAACAGCAGAAATATACTCTGTAAGTGTATCATCATTGAATCCGGCGAATCTCTGAGACACAAGGTGACCATCTTTGAATAGTAGTAAACCAGCTCTTTTAGTTTGTATCATATCTAACAATCTATGCAGAAAGAATTTGCTGAATTGATCAGGGTTGAAACTCTTGGAATTCAATTTGCTAAATTCTTTTGCAGCTTGTCTAAAATCTGATTTGGATCTATAGAATTTATGATTAATCTTTTCTTGTATTACTTTTGCCACATTCCATAATAAAATTGCGATAGACATAGAAAGCAATACTATCAAAATCTTCTCGTATAAGGCATGCATTTCAATACTTAATGGATTCTTCAGTACTTCAATTGACGTACCTGAAAAATGTAAGTTTGGTATTTCCCAATGAATAGAAGAAAGAAAATAAATGAAGAGTATTACTATAGCTGTATATACTATGTAAAGCCCAGAGCTAACAAGTAAATATTGGTAATTTCTTTTTAATCTAATGTTTAAATCAAATACTCTATATAAACCTACCGAAACCATATAGGAAATTGGTATTAGTAAAAGAGAAGCATATATTAGTTCTCTGAGTTTGAAATAACCGAATTGGAAGAGTATTGATTGAACTACAATCATTAAGAATACTAAAGTATATGAAAACCTTAATAACCTTCCTTTCTTCCAATCTTTTTTATTTATGGATTTTCTATGAATTAAATTAGTTAAGAAAATGAAAATCGAAGTTATTATTAAAAATATAAGGAACAATGAATTAGTAAAGAATTCGAGAGTCCTAATATCAATCATATTAATCCAAAACTCATAGCTAATTCCAACTTGGAAAAGGAAGAATAACCCTGCAATAATATATGGAGTTACGATTGTATATTTTCTTTCAGTTAACCCTACCAAATGACGAGGGAAGTATTTCAAACTATGCAGAATTAGTGGAATAGATACGAACATTGCAAAGTTTGCAAAATTGAGCAAGAAATGATCAAATATATTGTCAATAGAACTCAGTCCAACTATCCCTAGAGTAGAGACTAATCCAAACATAACTAATGATAACGATGTAATCCTAGCTCCTCTTATTCTTGGACGTTTGATACCAATTATTTCTCCAAGAAAGAGTAGAAACATTCCACAAATCATCATCAATAACTGTGATAAATTTATACCAAATTTGGGTAGTGTAAGTTGTTTATTGAATACTTTACCGTTTCGTTTAATCAAATATTCGATGGTGCTTCCCGAACGGCTACTTTTTATTATACGGTCTGCTTGTTGCACACTGCTGAATGTTTGTCCATTGATTTCTAAAACTATATCGCCACTTTGTAGTCCTGCTCTATCTGAAACTCCTTCAGGGAAAACATAAGTGATGATAACAGATGATGTTAGATTTTCTAAATAAAAATTATCCAAATCACTTGAAGGAATACGAATTTTCTCAATTTTTTGACTATTGAAATTTGCAATTTCAAGAGAGACATTACTTTCAGCATTCTTTCTTTGTTCTAAAATATCATATTGATTAGTTACACTATCCAAAGTAATATTATCGATAGCAACTATAAAACTACCTACGAATGCTGTATCATAATATTTGCGTTTATTATAATCATCGAATTCTCCTTTAAGTTTTGATATATAAATATCCGAAGGAGGGGAAATAAATAAATTCTCGTCACTAACTGTTGTAGCCAGTTTTACAAAATAGAATGTCCCCAGTAAAACGAAGCAAAAGCTTAGTACTGATATGAAAATCTGATAGTAAATTGGATTCTTATCCCAATAGCTCACTTTTATTATGCTGTTCAGTGATTTTAATCTTAACAATTTAATCAAAAAAAAATTAATTATAGAATAGAATTACGAGATTAACTAATCTACAATTGTTTGATTATTCTATATTATTTCAGTATTTTATCAAAATGCAAAGAAAATTAATCATATTTTTTATTTTTGTCAGTTCCTTTTTGATTGCACAAAGTCAATTAGAAAAGGATTTATGGATATTTGGTAAAGGTGCTTCACTAAAATTTGATTCTAGAATTGCTCCACCTTATTCTCTTTCAGATGATTTTTTGATTAACTCGCCGGAAGCAGCCGCAACAGGTATAGATCAAGATGGGAGATTATTATTCTATTCCGATGGTATGAATATTTGGAATAGCAAACATAAACTAATCACTAATGAACTATTAGGATCTCAAGATGCCACTCAGGGGATTTCAATTTACCAAGATCCAAGTAATGACAAATTATTTTTATTGATAACTGCACATACTTCTGCTTTTCAAGATGGTTCATATTTATATAAACTAGATTTCTCGAATAATTTGGATGGTGAACTTTCAAAAGTAAAAACTCATTTAGATAGTTCTGAGAAAAGTTTTGAAAGAGTTGAGGTTGTAAGACATTACAACAAGAAAGATCTTTGGATAATTCTCAATCCCCATATACCCGATAGTACTACGTATCTTGTATATCTTTATCAAGACGGAAAATTGTACTATAAAGATAGATTTAAGAGTAAGATGATACGTAACTTCAATAAGGGCTACTTAAAAGTAACTCCTAATCAGAATATACTTGTTTCAGCAAATTATGATGGAAATGAAATAGAATTTGTAGAATTTGACAATCAAAATGGAAGAATTACTAAATCAAAGCTACTTACAACTCCATTATTTGAAACTGGAGTATATGGATTAGAATTTTCTCAAAATTCAATGAATTTATATATTACGACTTACGAGTTAGATTCTAATACTAATGACACTTTCACTTCTAGATGCTTTCAAATGGATGTGAATGCCTTTGTATATAACGGTAAGCTACTATATAATAAAGTAGTTGAGTTTAAACACAAGCGTGGTGATGGAGGAATGTGGGCTATGAAAAGAGCGATTAACGATAGAATCTATATTGCCCGTGAAAATAAATCTTATCTCTCTGTTATTGATGCTCCAAATGTATGGGGGTCTGAGTGTAGATATAAAGAATTAGGCCCTGGAATAACTACTAATAATGATAAATCGCTACTAGGTCTTCCCGATACTGGGCCTGGCAGATATGAAGATGAATTTGAAATAAAGGAATTTCGATTTTGTATTGGAGGACAATTTTATTTTAACCCAGAACTTGAATTAGACTATAATAGATATAAATGGATGGGGATGTTCCAGGAGTTTAATAATAGAGCATTGTCAATTCCAAATGTTACTACTTCAAATTCAGGGATGTATTATCTAAAAGACAGAATTACAAATAAAATAGCAATGGCTATAAGATTAAGTGTAGGAAACCCTACAAAAATTAAATTTGAAATTGATCCAGGCAATGTAGTATGTAATATTGATACTGTGAGTATTAATGTTACCGCTCATTTTGATGAATATTTATGGTCAACGGGTAGCCAAGACAGTTCAATTAAAGTAACTAAGTCTGGTAAATACTTTCTGACAGCTACTAATCAATATGGATGTACTGTTCGTGATTCAGTTAGTATATTTTTTGTCCCTCCACCTGCTTTTGTGATAGAAAAAGAAATTCTCGATTGTAAAGATTCATTCAAACTAGAATGTAGTGGAGTTTTTAATAATTATTTATGGTCAACTGGAGATACTACTCGATCAATTATTGTTACCAAAATGGGAACTTACACTCTGAAAGTTTCTATATCTGATGATTGCTTTACAGAAAAAAGCATAACAATAGAAAGTATTAACCGAACTCCTAATTTGAATTTTCCACTAGGCTCATTTATTTGTGAAGATGAGGTTATTGAAGTCGAAATTACTAATCCACATCCACATTGTAATTATTTATGGAGTAATGGATATAAAACACTAAAAACCGCATTTAGTAAATCCGGTAAATATTGGGTAACAGCTGAAGATACAATAACTGGCTGTATATTCAAGAAAGAATTTAGGATATACTCCGCTGAAGATTTTGAATTAGAAATTATACCAATCTATAATTGTGATATTAATGATATACAGCTCACTTCGAATGCTGATACAATTTCATTCAATTTCTATTGGTCTAATAGAAGTAGTAATGATACGATAAGCGCAGAACAGGACAAGTACTACACTTTGAGAGTAGAATCAAAATCTGGAAATTGTGAATTCAGTGATTCAATTTTAGTTAAAGGTTATAGCTACCATAGTATGAAACTAGACTTTCCAGAAGGCCATTCTTTATGTGAAGGGGAAGACATTGAAGTTAAAATAAGAAATCCCCATCCTAGGTACAAATATTATTGGAGTAACGGTGAGATTGGATTAATAGCAACTATATCAACGGCTGGTGCTCATACCGCTTTTGGGATAGATACAGTTACTAAATGTGTGAAATCTATTGATTTCAACATCGAAGATATATCAGATTTCGAATTAAAAATATATGAGAACTTCGATTGTGATAATTCAACTAATATATTGATAACAAATGCAGATGCAGAAATATTCGATTTTGAATGGTCAACTGGTTCGAATTCTGATTCGCTATTTGTGACTAAAACGGGGATTTATAATCTGAAAATTAGCACAAAATCTGGTTGTGAATTCTATGATACTATTGAAGTAACTCGCGTGCAAAGTTTTGATTTAGATATTGTATCTTTCCCAAGTGATACAATATGTGCACCTGGTGAAGTAATACTAAAGCTGAGAGAAAAATCACCACTCATCACTTCACAGCAATGGTCAACTGGTTCTCGAAAAGACTCGATTATAGTTACTAAATCGGGTAGATATATACTACAAGCCAATGATAAGAACTTCTGTTATGTTCGTGATACAGTTTATGTAGAGATTATAGACCTACCGAGTTTTGATATTGCTAGTAGTAAAGGAAATTTGATTTGCGAAAGTGAACAAACAATTCTCTCAGTAGTAGGACTTAATAATCTATCGAACTATTCATACATTTGGTCTAATGGTAAAAACTCACCTTCGATTGTGGTTAATAATGCTGGTACTTACCAACTTATAGTAAGTGTTAAGGGTAGTGATTGTTCAGATACTGCGAGCTTTACCCTAAATACTAAGCCAGCACCAAAGTTAAATATCATAGGTAAACTGAACTTTTGTGAGGGGGAATCGACAGTGTTATATGCTAACTATGATTACGGCGATATAAAATGGAGTAATGGTGAGACTACTGATAGTATTCTAGTAAATATGTCAGGTGTATATTATGCTACTGTAGATGGCAAACTTGGATGCATAGTTTCAGATACTGTTAAAGTAACTTTAAATAGAACTCCAGAATTCGATATAATTGGAGAGAATATTATCTGCTATGGTGATACAGCAGTTCTGCTTTGCGACAAAGTATTCGATGAGTACTTATGGTCAACTGGCTCTACTAATAATTCTATTCAAGTAGTTTTACCAGGTATTTATACTTTAATTGTTGTCGATACAAATGGATGCACTAATACAAAGAGTTTTGTGGTAAATATGTCAAGTGAATCATTTACGGTAAATGAAGTTGGAATTCAAAAAGATAGTTTATTAATTGGAGATGAAACAGAATTCTATTTCACTATTAATAATAAAGGTTTAAATGATGAAGATTACAGTATATCATTTAATAGTTCATTTGAAAATGTAAGAGTTAATAACAATGAATCTGTTCAATATAAATCTAAGTTGAAAGCAAACGAACTTGGACCTAATACTCTATCTGTATTTATTAGACATAACGGAAAAACAATTGGTGATTGTTCCAATGATACAATAATTGATTATCACTATAATGTTTATACTATCATGAAAGCAAATTTGACAGATAAGTATTTTACATATCTCAACGAGGATTATGAGTATCCCATTTCTTTTTCTTCGGATATACCGCTTAACTTAAGACTAATGTTTGATTTGAATCTGCCTTATAATATTTTCTATATTCAAGAACCTGTTTTATTCGATAATATAGTTAGTATTTCAAATAAATTGGATACATTTGTTGTTGGTAAAACAATGCTTGGTGCCCCTTTCAAACAGAATACATATTTCAATAGCATATCTACTGATAATCCTTATGTTATAATAGATACAAATAACGGAAGTATTGAAATCGGTCAAGTATGTTTGAATGACAAAAGACTAATAGTGTTTGATTTTTATGAAGGAGTGGATATTTACCCTAACCCAGCTTCTGACTATTTAACTATTGATTTAATTGATAACAGCACAAGAGAATTCAAAATCACTATAATCAACGAAACAGGAGCTGAAGTTTATAATAACATTTTAGAGATAAACGATAATTCCAGAATAGAAATCGGTAACTTACCGAGCGGCTCTTATATTATGCATCTAAAATCAGATATCTGGTCTGAAACATTTAAGTTCAATAAGGTGAAGTAATGACTATAACTGAACCAGAATCCGCTATGGAGTATCCTATAAGTTCGCGATGCAATGGTGATGAGTATATGCTAACTCTATATGATAATTGTGTGGAATGCATAAAAGCTCTAGGACTAAAAGCAACATATTACGGAAGAGAAGCAGGAGGAAAAACATTAGCTCTATATGATACCGACCCTCCAATAAATGACGCAACTGGAATTTACTCATGTCAAGTGAATTATACTGAAATATGGCTCGACGATTGGTATGTATATGGTTCGGAAGCGGACGGAAGGATAGCAACTGTTGACCCCAAAGAAGTGATAGAAGGAAGTGGAAAGAGAATGACAGGCTCAGAATTCCTTTTGCCTGTGAATATGGTTGGTAGCCCTATTGATACACTAAAAGTACCAATAGCAATGAGAGAAAGAGGAATAAGCGGAGTAACGGGACACCGACAAACGCAACAAAGAACCCCTGATTTCCGTAGATATGAGATTAAGGACCACTTAGGAAACGTAAGAACAGTGATAGCTGACTATAAAAACCCAGACCCAACTACGACATCAGGTTCTATGAACTTCTGGAAATACTTCGCTGACATCAAGAACATAAGCAATATGTACCCTTACGGTAAGTCGTATGGCACTAACGCCATCTACAACGCTAGTGACGATTATCGCTATGGCTTCAATGGTATGGAGAAAGAGAAGAACATGGATGCCAGTGGCGATATTACTGATTTTGGGGCGAGGGTTTTTGATAGTGAGTTTCCAATATTTGCTAGAAGAGATGACCATGAGATGCATTATCCTGGTATATCACCCTATTCTCCATTTGCAAATAACCCTATATTACACATAGATCCTACGGGAAAGGACTATACTGTATATATTGATCATACAAAGGGAAGTGAATCAATTGTAATTAAAGCAACATACTATACGATTAAAGGAGATATGGACTCTAAAAATTCTTTACAATTAGGAATAGATAAATGGTTGTCAACAAATGGTCAATTTACTTATGAAGTAGAAACACAAACGGGAATTGTAAGCTATAATATTAGGTTTGAGATTGAGCATGTTGAAATAGATAAAAATATTATTAATGGATATGAAATACCACCAACTGCTCAATTAAATTATGACAGAAGCACATTCACTGGTAATCAAAAAAAGATTGTAAATGATAATTCAAGTAATTCTTATAAAGTCACCAAAGATGATGACCCTATTTTTAACAAGTCAAAACATCCAGATGACAATGCAGGAATGTCTCGTGGTGGTGTAAGCATTTATGTAAAAGAATCTTATTCTAGTAATTCTACAGTTTCAACACATGAGCTTGGGCACAATTTCGGGCTTAATCATATCTGGAGAACTATTATGCAGTCGGATTTAGAAAAAAGTAACCCTGTAATTACAAAAAGTGTTATAAACGCTATTTTAATCCATGCAGGTATTAAAGAATTAAATACTATAATTTCTAATATCAATGAAACACAAAAGCCAAAAGTCATTACCCCTAGTGGACAGAAAGCACCAGAAAAGATGCAAAAAGGTGAAGTCAAGGAGCAAGAGAAATGAAAATTTATTTTTTTTTCATAATATTTTTAGTTAGTTGTTCAGTCGTAAAAACAAATAAAAATATTATTGGAGAATATCAAATAATTAGAACTTACAATAAAGAACTAAAAGGCGGTGTAGAATTACATTTAATTCCTTTATACTATGATTCAACTTTAGGTGCAGGCGTTGAAGTACTTATAGATGGAAAATATGTAGTTTATCCAAATAAAAACGGAGAAATAAGAATTAATTTAAAAAAGAAGTCATGTATATCTTTAAATATATTCTCTTTAAATTCTTTAGTATTTAGTAATGAGAATTTATGTTTTGATTCGAATAAAGTTATTCATGCAAAAGTGATGTTAGAATGGTAAAAAGCTACGGCACCAACGCCATCTACAACGCCGCTGAGGATTACCGCTATGGCTTCAATGGGATGGAGAAGGAGTTATTCCCCTCTTTAAGCGTAGCGAAAGAGGGGTGGACTGCGCCAGCAGGACGGGGTGTTTAATTAATAAATTCCAAAACAATATGAGCAACTATAAATTCAAACCAAGAATACTAAATCTACCAACAAATCCTCAACTAAAACAAAGGGCAAAAGAGCTACGCAAACAAGGAATACTCTCCGAAGTGTTATTTTGGAATCAAGTAAAACAAAAGAAAATATTCGATTTGGATTTCGATAGACAAAAAATAATTGGAAATTACATAGTTGATTTTTATATTAAAAAACTTGGAATTGTAATTGAGATAGATGGCATTAGCCACAACGAAAAATTGGATGATGATTTAGCAAGAGACAACTATCTAAGAAGTTATGGGCTTACAGTTATAAGATATACTGATTTGGAAGTAAAGTTTGATTTGGATAGTGTAATATTAGATTTGAAAAATCGGATAATAACAGAGTTTGTGGATATGTAAATACCCCGTCTCCCGCTTATAGCGGGAGCCACCCCTTTTTAAAAAAAGGGGAATTTTCACCACTTAGGAAACGTAAGAACAGTGATAGATAAAGATTCACGACTTTTCAAAATGGGGGGGTGATGAAATAAATGTAAGACTATAACCCATAATAATATATATATATTAATTTCGTTAATAATTAAAAAAGGAATTGAGAAATGAAAATAAAAGAACAACTAAATAAAATTATTGAAAATATAGATGATAATTCAAATTGGGATGATGTAATGTATCAGATATATGTTATCCAATCGATTGAAGAAGGGATTTCACAAGTTGAAAAGAATGAAGTTATTAGTTTTGAAGAAGTAAAAGAGAACTTCAATGCAAATAAAGTTCACTAAACTTGCACAAGAAAAATTAGTAAGCATACATGCCTATATTTCTCAAGATTCAATCACGTATGCAGATCGATTTATAGATAGAATTTTAATCAGAATTAAAGAATTGGAATCATTCTCCAATTCTGGTAGAATAGTTCCTGAGCTAAATAATGAAAAAATTAGAGAAATAATTATCAAACCGTATAGAGTAGTTTATTTAATAGAAGAAGATATATCTATATTGAATATAATTCATTCTAAACAAAATTTCCTTTAGGACATTTCGAATACTAATCCCCACCCCTCTAATCCTTCCCCAAAAAATAGTACTTATAGAATAATACCTCTGGTATAAGAAGAAATATTAGTGATAGTGTATCTTGTGTGAAGTAGATAGTATTCCAACTATCTGGATATATAAGAGACGCCACTGTACCAGTAATAGCCCATCCCACAGTGAAGAAAAGCAAGACAATAGCCACTGCCATAAGTCCATCTTTCAATCCACCTTCTTGCCAGCTTTTAGTAAAAGCGAATAAAGCACCTAATAAATGCAATTCAAATATTATTATTTCTATCATTTTGTTTAACTTTAAAGTCTGAAAAAACCAACAATTGAAAATGATAAAAACAGAAAATTTCATCATTCTAATTTGTAATACTCCAAATATAGATAATGCAAAACAAATAGCTCACAAACTTGTAAAAGAAAAGTTGGCTGCCTGTGTTAAT
Source organism: Ignavibacteriae bacterium HGW-Ignavibacteriae-4 (assembly GCA_002839765.1). Lineage (GTDB taxonomy): Bacteria > Bacteroidota > Ignavibacteria > Kapaibacteriales > UBA2268 > PGYR01. Next base: position 8,337 of record PGYR01000031.1, on the reverse strand, counting down.
TTATTCTCTGGTGTGACCTCAATCTACGAGTGGGAGGGAGCTATAGAGGAGGAGACGGAAATTACGATGATAATAAAAACTTTAAGAGAATATAGAGAACAAACTGAAGAGATGATATTAGAGATTCATCCTTTTGATACTCCAGAGATTATTCAGATTGATGTTCCTGCATCTAATGGCAAATACTATGATTGGTTAGTGGGAGCGCTGAAGAATTGAAAGAGTTCGTACCAATAAACAAAAGAAACGAAGACGAAAGACCAAGAGAAAAGCTATTGGCTTTCGGGCCAGAGACGCTTACGGATGCAGAGTTGATAGCTATACTAATCAATAATGGTACAAGGAACAAATCTGCTGTTGATTTAGCTCGTGAGCTTTTAGCTAATCACGATGGCAATTTATTCGAACTGACAAAATGTGAAATAGAGAGCTTCAAAGTACTTGATGGTATTGGCGATGCAAAGGCAACTATATTGGCTGCCGCTTTTGAGTTAGGCAAGCGTATAAAAATAGCTGACCTGAATATCCAAGATAAGATAACTTCACCTGAAAAAATTGGTAAGTACTTTGTACATAAATTAGCTTCGGAAACTGTAGAGAAGTTCTATGCAGTTTATCTATCAACAGCGAATAAGATAATAAAAGAGAAGCAAATAACGAGTGGCACACTTAACGCTAGTTTGGTACATCCGAGAGAAGTATTCAAAACTGCGGTTAGTGTTTCTGCTAATGCAATTATATTAGTTCATAATCATCCGAGTGGTAATAATGCACCTTCGAAAGAGGATATTGCTATCACTAATCAGCTAATAGAAGCCGGGAAGATAATGGATATTCGTATTCTAGACCATCTAATAATAGCAGGAAACAGTTTTTATAGTTTCAGGACGCAAGGACTTATACCCTAAACGGTAACTATAATCGTCATAAATTCACTTATAAAAATACACAAAAAAGCGTAAATGGGAAAATTTCAATTAGTATCGAATTACAAACCAGCTGGTGACCAACCTACAGCAATAAACGAGCTTACAGAAGGTTTGGAAAGGGGAGACCGCGATCAGGTTTTGCTTGGTATAACTGGTTCTGGTAAGACTTTTACTATTTCTAATGTTATAGAAAGAGTTCAAAAACCAACTTTGGTTATTTCACCTAACAAGACTTTGGCGGCTCAGCTATATAGCGAGTTGAAAGGTTTTTTCCCTAATAACTCGGTTGAGTATTTTATATCATACTATGACTACTATCAACCCGAAGCTTATGTTGCTTCTTCTGATACATATATTGAAAAAGACTTCTCAATAAATGACGAGATTGATAGACTTCGTCTTCGTGCAACTAGCTCTCTTGTAGAAGAGAGACGAGACGTGATTGTAGTTGCTTCAGTAAGTTGTATATATGGTATTGGTCAGAAAAGTGATTTCAAAGACCTACTTTTCCCTATAAAAGTCGGTCAAAAAATAACTAGAAAACAGTTGCTTTATAAGCTACAAGAATTATACTTTGAAAGAAATGATTTCGATTTCAAACGTGGTACTTTCCGAGTAAGGGGAGATGTAATTGACTTAATCCCTGCCTCTCAAGTAAAAGAAGGAATAAGAATAGAGTTATTCGGTGATGAAATTGAGAATATATTCTACATTGATGCCACAACTGGTAAAGTAACGGGTAAAGAAGACTTGACTACTATATATCCTGCAAAGCTATTCGTAACCAACGAAAATCAGTTGATAAAGGCAATGACCGATATCAAAGATGAGCTTTATGAGAGATTGAAAGTACTTAGAGCTGAAGACAAATTAGTAGAAGCTCTAAGATTAGAACAACGTACTTTATTCGACTTGGAAATGATGAAAGAAGTTGGCTATTGCTCGGGAATTGAGAATTATTCTATGCACATGTCGGGAAGAACTTTTGGTGATAAGCCAACTTGTTTGATAGACTATTTCCCTGATGATTTCCTTACGATAATAGATGAAAGTCATATTTCAGTCCCACAGATAAAAGCGATGTACAGCGGCGATAAAAAGCGTAAGACTACGCTCGTTGAGCACGGTTTTCGTTTACCTTCAGCACTTGAGAATAGACCATTACAATTTGATGAATTCAGAAATACTACGAAACAGACAATATACGTGAGTGCAACTCCATCTGATTATGAGTTAGAGCAATCAGAAGGTGTATTCGTAGAGCAAATTATCCGTCCTACAGGCTTGCTAGACCCACTAATATCAGTTAGACCTATAGCTACGCAAATAGATGATTTGGTGGGTGAAATTAGAATTAGAATTATGAAGAATGAACGTGTATTGGTAACAACTCTTACGAAAAGAATGTCAGAGGATTTATCAGATTACTTGTTCAATTTGGATATCAAAGTTGCATATATTCACTCTGATATTGACTCACTAGAAAGGGTTGAGATTATTCGTGATTTCCGTCTTGGTGAATATGATGTTTTAGTAGGTGTAAACTTACTAAGAGAGGGATTAGATATGCCAGAAGTGTCGCTTGTAGCTATTTTAGATGCTGATAAAGAGGGATTCTTGCGTTCAGCTAGTGCATTACTTCAAACTGCTGGTAGAACTGCTCGTAACGTTAATGGTTTAGTTATACTCTATGCTGATAGAGTGACTAAAGCTATGAAAGTACTAATAGACGAAACAAATAGACGTAGAGAAATACAAACAGCTTATAATGAGAAGCACGGCATTGACCCTAAAACTATTTATAAATCTCTTGAAGAGATTCTTGAATCTACTTCAGTTGCAGATGTGCAAAAAGCTAGAAAGGGTAGAATGGCAGTGAAAGAAAATCTGAAGCAAATTGCTGCTGAGCCAACAATAGCTTATATGTCAGAAGACCAAAAAGAAGATTTGCTTGAGCAAATGTTTGTAGAAATGAAGAAAGCAGCAATAAATCTTGATTTTGAAAGAGCTGCTAATTTACGAGATGAAATTGCTCGGATAAAAGCAGATGAAGCTATTAATTCTTGATAAATTTTGCAACTGAATAGCCATTGTTAGTCTTTAAACGAACGAAGTAAACGCCTGTAGCTAAATGGTCTATATCAATTCTATCAGTTGACATACCTTTATCTGCATCTGCTACATCAGTTTCAAATTTTAAGTTTCCTTCTAAATCGTAAAGCTCATAGTGGTAGCTTGATTCTTTTGTGAATAGTTTTTCTATTATCAATACTGATAAATTCTCAAAGTAGGCATTTGTTATTCTATTTGTAGATTCCAGCGAATAAAGAACTTCGATTCCATTTGTGTCTTGATTAGTGCGAGTAGTATATATTCGTACTTTTCCATCACCTTCTCTTCCGTCAGCCCAAACAGGTATAGCTTGCTCATCTTGGAAGATAAGCATATTGTATTCTCCAATTCCAAACAAGCCATTATTAATTCCAACATCTCTGAAGTCTGTAGGTATTGTATTTATCTTTCTTGGTTCAGTAAATGATAGTCCACCATCATAAGAGAATTGGATAACATAGTCAGTATGAATGTCAAAATTAACATCGTCATTTCGATCATAATAACTTATAGCTATGACGCCATTCTTATTTACAGCTAAGCTAGGGTAATATTGAGACACGGCCCTGCTATTATTTTCCCTATTCAATATTTTAGCTTTCTCCCATTGCTTACCTCCATCAGTAGAGCGCGAGAAATAAATATCCATTTTCTTTCCAACATTTCTACTTATTCCATTTGCATTCCATACAGCATATAGATTATTCTTGTATTTACTTGTTTGTCTATTGTCAGCTACTATGAGTGGAGCAGGGTATAATCTTCTTGTAGTTATTCCTACAATTGTATCTTTCGTACCGGATTGATCGAGTATAGATTGTGGCATTGTTAGATTACTCACATAACTATCTAGATTGAATGATTTACCATTGTCTGTTGATTTGGAATGTACTAAAAGCATTTCATTACTTCTAAAAAGTTCTAAATGCATTACATGTAAATCCTGTCTTTCATCAACGGTGATAGTACTAAATTGTGTAAATGTAGATAATTGGTTGCTAACCTTTACTGGAGATTCGAATTTATTTTTACCACTTGGTAATTTAGCAACATATATCGCAGTAGTTTGGCCGCCATTATTTCCTTCCAAATAAGTATAAGAAACAAAAATATCATTATTTTTGTTTACTGTAACCCATTGTTTATCAGCCATTTTTAATAAATTGATATTTGTAGTGTTTTCGAAATGTGCGATGTATGGTTCTTCTGGTTCTATCCAATTACGCCCACCATCATCAGAATATGCCCAAAGTAATCCAGTATGTACTATACCATTAGTAGTTTGGAAAAGGCTTAGCCAAGTCAAATATGCTCTGCCTTTGTAATTATATGTTAATACGGGATCACCACCACCTAGGATCATTACATTTTTATATCCAATAGGATTTGTTCTATAGTTGCTCATTTTCCAACTCAAACCAGCGTTCGTGGTATAGTAAATGCTACAAAAAAGTTGTGGATTTTTTGGATCATCATTTTGAAAAATAGGGGAGATTATTATATTATTCGAATCTATGGGATTAATAGCTGCATGAACTTCAGACTCAACTTCATAATCTCTAATATCAGAAAGCTTTGAATTATCTAAATCCATAATTTCGTTGTTGAGCTTTCTTTCTTTAATTTGATTTGATAAATCTAATTCTCCTCGGTTATACCTATTCATCAATGAATCTGGGTGATACCTAAGTTCTCTTTCTACCATATTTATAGGCTGAGATTCAACCAAATATGGAACAAATACGTATAATATTATAATAATTAGAATTCGAATCATAAATTTGTACTGATTTAATACCAATAAAAACAAAAATACTATGAATAAGTTACAAAATATAAGAATATTATCCTTCATAACATTGCTATTTATGCTTGGATTAATGTCATGTAAGAGTCAGAAAGGCAATTATATCCACGTTATGCCTCATGTTAACTATGAATTCTCATTCGAAAAAGCTGAAACTGTTGAGTTATCGCCTAGATTAACAGAATTCCTTGATTATGTTGTCGTGGAAATGCAGAACAATAAAGATTATTACCTTATGATTACTGGTCACTCAGATAATACTGCGGATTCAGAAACTAATCTGAAAAGAGCAATTGGAAGAGCAAACAATGTAGCAGAATATGTAAAGAAAAAGGGCATATCTGCTGATAGATTGAAAATATTCAACAAAGGTGCTTCAGAGCCAATAGCCAGTCAAAATGATGAGAATAGCTTAGCTTTGAATCGCCGAGTTGAAATTAAAATGACATTTTAGTTCTTGTAATAGAACTCAAAGTATTTTTTTAGGGACTGAGCAGTTAGCGAATCTTTATGCTTAGCAACTTCTTCTGGTGTCCCAGTAACTACAACCTCACCACCTAAATACCCCGCACCAGGACCTAAGTCAATTATATGGTCGGCTGCTGCTATCAATTCTGTATTATGTTCTATTATTATTACAGAGTGACCTTCGTCTAATAGTTTACTAAAACAAGTCATTAACTTTGAAATATCGTGAAGATGTAACCCTGTAGTTGGTTCATCGAATATAAACATTGTTTTCAAATTAGACTTTGTTTCTAAATGTCCAGCTAGTTTAATTCTTTGTGCTTCTCCACCAGATAGTTCAGTAGATGCTTGCCCTAATTTCAGATAGTCTAATCCTACGTCGGCTAGTATCTGTAGTTTTGGTTGTATGTATTTGTGGTCTCCGAAGAAATCTTTCGCTTCCGAGACAGTCATATCAAGTACATCAACTATTGATTTGCCTTTGTATTCTAGGTTTCTAATTTCTCGTTTATATCGTGTGCCGTTGCATGCTTCGCATTCTAATCTAACATCTGGGAGGAATTGCATATCCTCTATTATATATCCTTGTCCATCGCATGTATCACATCTACCACCAGCTACATTGAATGATAAATAACCCGGTTTCCAGCCCAACTGCTTTGCTTCTTGCAAACCAGAATATAAATCCCTGATATGGTCGAATACCTTAGTGTAAGTTGCAGGTGTGGAACGAGATGATTTACCTATTGCAGATTGATCAACCAATTCTATATTATCAACATGCTCGACACCAATTATAGATTGGTATTTACCAATCTTATCTTTGTAACCACCACGGTATCTTTTTACACCAGCGTATAGTATATCGTGTACTAGTGTACTTTTACCAGAGCCAGAAACTCCTGTGATTAGTACTAATTTATTGAGTGGAAACTCAACTTCATCCATTTTAAGATTATTTTCTTTTGGCTTTATTATCTTTACAGATTTTCCGTTCCCTTCTCTTTTCTTTTTGCTAATTTCTATTTTTCTAATACCTTTCATGTAGTCAGAAGTAAGAGTATTCCCTTTAGATAGCAGTTCTTTCACTGTTCCGTGGAATACGATTTCACCACCTTTCTCACCTGCGCCTGGTCCCATATCAATTACATTATCAGCTGCAGCTATTACTTCTGGGTCGTGCTCAACTACAACTATTGTGTTACCAAGATTACGTAACTTATATAGTATATCTATCAATCGCTTAGTATCTGTCGAATGCAAACCAATTGACGGCTCATCTAATACATAAAGAGTACCAACTAGCGAAGAACCCAATGCAGTCGAAAGACTTATTCTCTGCGCCTCACCACCTGAAAGTGTGTGCGATAATCTTGCTAACGTCAAGTAGCCCAATCCAATATCAACTAGCAATTGTAATCGCCAGATTATCTCTTCATTCACTTGACCGACAACTTGTTTTTCGTAATCGTTTAGCTCTAAACCCGAAATAAAGTCTCTCAATTTCCACAATGGCATATTAATTAATTCGGGAACATTCTTCTCATTTATAAATACTTGTCTAGCGCTAGTTCGTAAACGAGAACCACCACATGCCTTACAAGTAGTGTAGCCCCTGTACCTGCTTACCATTACTCTGTTTTGTACTTTATAAAGTTTTTCTTCTATTTTCTTGAAAAAACCATCTATTCCAATGTACTTACCAGCTCCATCCCATAAGAGTTTATATTTGTCATCTGACAGCATTGCAACAGGGGCAGCAGTGTCTATCTCATATTTATTAGCTATATCCAGCAAATCATCTAAATGACTACTATGTGTCTCACCTTTGAATGCTGCGATTGCTCCTTTTTCGATAGATAACGATCTATCAGGAATCACTAGATTCTCGTCTATCTCTATAGTTCTACCAAATCCCTGGCACTTGTAGCATGCACCCTGTGGATTGTTGAAAGAGAATAGCTTTGGATCTGGTTCGCCATATTCTATACCCGATTCTGGGTCTTCGTAGTGATTGCTAAAGCGATGTACTTTCTTATCGTTTAACTCTATTAACCTGATTCTACCATCACCAATAGAAAAAGCTTTTTCCATTGAGTCAATTAATCTAGTCTTACTTTCTTCGTCTGTTCTATATATTAATCTATCAACAAGCAGAGTGTAATTCTCTGCCTCAAAGTCAGTTGGGATTCCGTCAGATTCTAAGTCAATTAACTCACTTTCTTTGTTCAGTAATCTGTAATATCCGTTTTCTATGTAGTTGGATAAATCTTCTGGAGTTATTGCAGAATTAAATTCAGCTGATAGCAAAAGTTTTGTATCTTCTGCCAAGTAATTCAAGCTCTCGAATACTGTTTCGGCAGTATCTTTCCTTACCAAATTGCCAGTTATACGGTCATAAGTCTTGCCAATACGTCCATAAAGCAATCGCAAATAATCATAAATCTCAGTCGAAGTACCTACGGTTGAACGTGGATTTTTATTCGGTTTGTGTTGCTCTATTGCTATAGCTGGCGGTAAACCATCTATCAAATCTACATCGGGTTTGGTCATTCTTTCCAAAAATTGTCTTGCATACGAAGACAATGATTCCACAAATCTACGTTGACCCTCAGCGTAGAGCGTATCGAAAGCAAGAGATGATTTCCCTGAGCCAGATAGCCCAGTGATAACTGTTAGCTTATTGCGAGGTATTTCTATATCTATGTTCTTTAAGTTATGCAATGCTGCATTCTTAATGATTATGGTTTTCTGTTTCTTCTTCGTTTTCGACATATTCTTTGGAATCGGGGAAAGATAAAAATGTAAAGATGGATAAAAGGTCAATTTATTTTGCTACAAAGTAACGAAGAAAATGAGAATAATTCATATATTTTGCAATTCTTTGAGACGTTTTTCCAGTTCATGTGTCTATATAAGTATGAAAACTACAAAAACAATAATACTTTTTTTCTTTTTGTCATTCTCATTAGGATTCTCTATTGATTTTGATCTAGAAGAAATAGCTCTTCCTTATGATAA
>PGYR01000094.1 GCA_002839765.1 Ignavibacteriae bacterium HGW-Ignavibacteriae-4 | reverse complement strand
ATCGTTGCAACAGCTGGTAGTGTTACAGCTAATACAACTGTAAATGCTGGTACTAACGTAACTGCTGGTGGCGATGTAATCGCAACTGGTAATGTATCTGGTGTAAATGGTACATTCACTGGTACACTTGGTGTAACTGGTGTAACTACTACTACTGGTGCTATCGTTGCTAACGGTGGTGTAACTATGGGTGGAAATAATGTTAATGATATCTATGTATCTGGTGATGGAACTAACCCTATCGCTGGTGCTACTGATGTTCAGTTGATTACTGCTAAAGCAGTTCAAGATGCATTTACTGCTCACACTTTACAAGCTGCATACAACAATGGTCAAACAATTAATACTACTTCTGGTAACTTAGTTGTTAATGGTCCTGCAAATGTTGCAATTAATACTGCTACTAATATTACTGGTGCAACTACTATCGTAGGTGCTACTTCAGTAACTGGAACTACTACTTTAACTGGTGCTGTATCTCAAGTTGGTGCTGGTCAAGTAGCATTTGCTGGAAATGTTGACGCTGCTTCTGGCGTAGACGTAACAGGTGGTGCTTTAACAGTTACTTCTGGTGGAGCTGTTATTGGTGGTGGTGTAAATATCACTTCTGGTAACTTAACTGTTGCTGTTGGTAATGGTGTAATTGGTGGTAATTTAGATGTACAAGGTACAGCTGGTAATTCTACTGGTGACTTCCAAATCAATGACAACTTAGTTGTAACTGGTACTACTGATTTAAGAAGTACTTTGTTTAATTCAGCTGCTGATCTTGATATCAACGATGGTGTTGATATTGACTTTACTGCTGCTGGTCAAACAGTTGCAATCAACTCTAGTGTGTCTAACTCACCGTTATTCACAGTTGGTGATATATCTGGTGGAGCTCACTCTACAGTAAGTATTTCATCTAACAGTACTGGTTCTGCTGCAACTATCAGTTCAACTGGCGCTGCTGGTACTGGTTTATCAGTTAGTTCAACTAGTGGAACTTCATTAAACGCAGGAAGCCCTGTTGCTTCTGGTGTTGCTGTGAATGCACTTAACAGTTCAACTACTAATTCAACTGTAACTTTAAGTAACTCTAATGCAGCAACTGATGGTTCTACAAGAGCTCTTCAAATATCTCAAGGTTCTGTTGTTCTATCAACTGTTCCTGCTGCTGTAGATAATTTAAATTCTGCAACTCAAGGAAAATACACTGTTGTTGAGCTTAACGCTAACAGTGGTGCTGGAACATTCCCTGCTTCTGCTCCTGTTGGAACTGTAGTAATTTATGTTAATACAACTGGTGGTGCGATTGCAGTTGGTGGTTCATTGACTGTAAATGCTGGTCAAGCTATCATGGCTGTTAAATCAAGAAATGGTAACTGGTACAAAATAGGTGCATAATCCCACTTATTAAAACCAAACACATTAAATTTCAAATCCCGCTCACAAGGCGGGATTTTTTTTTGTTTTATTTTTCTCCGAATAGAAGTATATTTGTATATAATAAATTACTAATGGCGATATGAAATATATAATAGCATTATTACTGCTTGTAACCTGTGCTTACTCGCAGAAATTAAGAAATATAGAAGATACATCACTAGAGATATACTACCCTGATGATTACGAAGGGAACAAAGATGAAATCTTTATATTTGCGTACACACAACCCGATATAAAAATAGATGTACTTAGAACTTTACCAACTGAAGGTATAGTACCAATACAAAAAGAAGTGAACCTAAGAAAGTTGAAACAAACTGATAGTACTTACTATATATTAGGAAAAAACTCAAATCACGATAAAATTCTTTTGACTGGTTTACTACCCAAATCATATTTTGAATTACGTTCATATAGATTTATGAATGGTGAATATAGAACTTCTATGATTTACGGTACATTAACCAAAGCCACAGAGCCATTAGAAAGCCCTGAGGGCATAATTTTCAAGAATACCGACACTGACCATCTATTTATAACTTGGAAGGACGCTATCAACTCAGAAGGCTCTTTATTGCTAGTTTCTAAAGACAAACCGCCAATTCCTCCAGTAGATGGAGAATTATTCCATCCATCATTAAAGTATGGTACAAGTAAAGCGGTAAATGATGGAGCTACATATTCACTCTTTTCTGGACGTAAAGATTATAGTGAGTTTATCAAAATAGACAATCTTGAATATGGAACATATTATTTTCAAGTTTATTCTTATAATGGTGATAAGGAGTATATTAATTATAATATAAATCCTGGTCCAGGTAATCCGCGAGAAGTAACTATGAAACTCGCAGCACCCGAAATGGATGATTTTGATTACTTAGAAGAAACGATAGAATTAGAATGGACAGAAGTAAAAGGAGCTGAAGTATATGAGCTTCAAGTTGCATTGGATCCGGAGTTTATAACTCTAGTAGAAAACTATGAGCTAATGGACGTAGGTAAAACTACTAAATTCGAGATGTATGCTGAAAATGCGGAACGACACTATTACGTTCGCGTTCGTGCTAGAAATGGAAGAAATATATCACAATGGTCAAACATAATGGAAATAGAGGACTAAGATGAGCATAGAAATAAAAAAAGTTACCGATGCATCGGGTAAGAAAAAGTTCGTCAACTGTCAATGGAATTTTTATGAGGGTAACCCGAATTGGGTAGCGCCTATAAAAATGGATAGAATGAAGTTACTTAATGAAGATAAGAATCCATTCTACAAACATGCAGAAATACAATTATTCCTAGCTTATGAGGGAAAGAATATAGTAGGTAGAATAGCTGCTATAACTAATGCGAATCACAATGCAATCCATAAAGATAAGGTCGGATTCTTTGGATTTTTCGAGTCAATTAATAATCAAGATGTAGCAAACAAACTATTCGATGAAGCAGTAAAATGGCTCAAAACTAAAGGTATGACCGATATACGAGGTCCTGTTAATCCATCAACTAATGATGAAGTTGGGCTACTAGTAGATGCATTTGATATGCCACCAGTTATACTGATGACATATAATCCTCCATATTACCAACAATTAATAGAGAACTACGGATTCAAAAAGGAAAAAGACTTACTTGCATATATCTTACATCACGATACTTATGCTAGCGAAAAGTTGACAAGAATGCAGCAGATAGTCCGAGATAGAAAGGGAATTACAATAAGAGCACTGAATTTCAAAGATGCTAAGCAATTCAAAGCTGACGTTAAAACTCTCAAGGAGATATACAATGCAGCTTGGCAACCAAATTGGGGATTCGTGAAGATGACCGATGAGGAGTTCGATTTCCTTGCTAATGATTTGAAGACAATAGCTGAACCTAAACTTACTATAATAGCTGAGATTAAGGGCAAACCAGTAGGATTTGCACTCTCACTACCCGATATCAACCAATCTCTAATATACAACAAGAACGGTGGTATATTGGGTGCAGTTTGGTGTCTTTTCACTAAGAAGAAAAAAATAGATCTAACTAGGATTATCGTACTAGGAGTATTGCCTGAGTTCCAATCATCAGGAGTAGATGCAGTGCTGTATCATGAAATAGGCGAAACAGCTTTCGATTTGGGAATGCCAAAAGGTGAAGCATCTTGGATATTAGAAGATAATGAGATGATGAAACGAGGGCTAGAAACCACGATGAAAGGCGAAGTTTACAAAACATATAGGATATTCCAAAAAGCGATATAAAATGCCGTGAGAAAGCTTAAAAACATAGTAAAACGTATAGCCCTAGTGTATGTAGCAATCGCAATTCCATTTACTTTGTTATATTGGACTATAAATTCGAACCAAAAGCAGAGAAAATTCTAGCCGAAAACCCTAAGCTAAAAGCAGATTTCGAACAAAAGAAAAAGGACGATAAAGAGTTCGCTGCTAGCTCGTGGG
>PGYR01000030.1 GCA_002839765.1 Ignavibacteriae bacterium HGW-Ignavibacteriae-4 | reverse complement strand
ATCAAAATATTTTAAACTATTATACGAGGAGTGAATTACATGAATGACATCGTTATCGTTAGTGCGGTCAGAACACCGTTTGGAAGTTTCGGCGGAAGCCTAAAAGCTATAAAGGCAGTTGATTTAGGCGCAATGGCCATTAAAGAAGCTTTAACAAGAGCTGGTATTGAAGGTAGTCAGGTTGATGAGGTAATTATGGGAATGGTTGTTCCAGCTGGCACCGGACAAATACCAGGCAGGCAGGCCTCCATATTAGGAGGTATTCCAGCAGATGTTCCCGTCATTACTATTAATAAGGTTTGCGGTTCAGCTTTAAAGGCTGTTACATTAGGAACACAAATTATTAAAGCCGGTGATGCTGAAATCATCGTTGCGGGTGGTATGGAAAGCATGAGCAACGTACCCTATGTTTCATACGATACTCGTTGGGGTAGTAAAATGGGTAATGTCACTATGAAGGATGCTCTAGTACATGATGGTTTATGGTGTCCTGTTAATGATGTCCATATCGCAGTTATCGCTAGTGAAGTTGCTGAGGAATTTGAAATTTCTCGTGAAAGTCAAGACAAGTGGGCTTATCGTAGCCAAACAAGGTGGCAAATGGCGGAAGAAGCCGGCAAGTTCTCTGACGAACGTATGCCAATCGAGATTAAGACAAGAAAGGGTCCTGTAGTTTTTGATAAGGATGAGTCCCCCAGACCCGAAACAACTCTCGAAAAATTATCCACTTTACCCCCCGTTTTTACTAAGAAAGGCACAATAACTGCTGGAAATGCCCCTGGTATGAATGATGGAGCATCTGCTGTTGTAATTATGACAAGGAAGAAAGCTGAAGAACTCGGCATTAAGCCCCTTGCCTCTATTACCGATTATGCCCAAGCCTCCAGAGATGCCAAATATATTGCTTCTGTTCCTGGCCTAGCTATACAAAAGCTTTTGCAAAAAAGAAACATGTCAATTGAGAACGTTGATTTAATAGAGATTAATGAAGCTTTTGCCGCTGTACCTTTAGTAAGCTGTAAAATTCTTGACATTAACGAAAAAACCATGGATGAAAAGGTTAATGTTAATGGTTCTGCTGTAGCTGTTGGCCATCCCATTGGTGCTTCTGGAGCAAGAATCCTGATGACCTTAATCTATGAACTAAAAAGACAGAATAAGAAAACAGGTATTGCGGCAATCTGCAGCGGTATGGCTCAAGGTCTAATAGAAGTCGAATAAGCATTTTTATTGAAAATAGGAGGCTAAGTATGTCAAACAAAGTGATATCATCCCAACAAGCTGCAGAGTTAATAAAAGATGAAGACACACTTGGAGTAAATGGGTTTGTTGGTTTTGGGCATCCAGAAGAATTGTCTGTGGCCATTGAAGAAAGATTCTTGGCAACAGGGCATCCTGCTAATTTGACACTTGTTTATGGTGCTGGCCAAGGTGATGGTAAATCACCCTTTGGGTTGAACCATTTTGGTCATGAGGGACTGACTAAAAAAGTAATCTGTGGTCATGTTGGTTTAGCACCAAAATTGGCAGCATTAATCTCAAATAATATCATCGAAGGATATAACTTCCCCCAGGGTGTAGTCACTCATTTATTCAGGGCCATTGCCGGAAATAAAGTAGGCGTAATAACTCATGTGGGCTTAAAGACATTCGCGGACCCCAGAATTGAAGGGGCAAAAATGAATAGTAAGACCAAGGAAGATGCAGTTGAATTAATTAATGTTGCCGGCAAGGAATTATTATTATATAAGCATTTGCCTATTAATGTAGCCTTAATCAGAGGAACTACCGCCGACGAGTTTGGCAACATTACTATGGAAGAAGAGGCCGTCTTCCTCGAAACACTATCCATCGCTCAGGCTGCTAAAAACTCTGGAGGCATAGTTATTGCACAAGTCAAACGACTGGCTAAACGTGGAAGCCTCAATCCCCAGCATGTAAAAATTCCAGGAATTATGGTGGATCATATTGTAATTGCTAAACCTGAAAACCATATGATGTCTTTTACCGTGGATTATAACCCTGCCTATAGCGGCCAAATAAAAGTTCCTCTAGACAGTCTATCCATGCTAGAGTTGAATGAAAGAAAGATTATCGCTCGACGATCTGCTTTTGAACTTATTCCCGGGGGTGTAATAAACTTGGGGATTGGTGTTCCTGATGGTGTCGCCACTGTAGCACTTGAGGAAGGGTTAGGCGAAAGCATCTCCTTATCGATTGAATCGGGAGCCATAGGTGGAGTCCCTGGTCCAGGACTAAACATTGGAGCTTCAACAAATCCAGATGCCTTAATAGATCATCCCTATCAATTTGATTACTACGATGGAGGTGGTCTGGACGTTACCTTTTTAGGACTTGCCGAGGCTGATCAATACGGGAATATTAATGTTAGTAAGTTTAACAACAGAGCCGTTGGCTGTGGTGGATTTATCAATATCTCACAGAATTCTAAGAAGGTCATATTTTGCGGTACCTTCACAGCAGGAAGCTCCAATATTGAAATACACGATGGAAAACTACAGATCAACAAAGAAGGTAAACACAAAAAATTTGTCCAAGCTGTTGAACAAATAACTTTTAGCGGGGATTATGCTAATGATATTGGGCAGGATGTTCTCTATATCACAGAAAGAGCTGTATTTAAACTTTCAAAAGATGGGCTTATGTTAGTTGAGATAGCCCCTGGTATTGATCTACAACGTGATATTCTAGAACAGATGGAATTCACACCTACTATCTCTCCAGATTTAAAGTTAATGGATCATCGTATTTTCGTTGACGTACCTATGGGAATACGTGGAGAAATCTTAAGTAAAGATTATAAGTAATTATTTATTACCAATACTAGCAAATTAAAAAACAAGAAAAGGTGGGAAAATCCCATCTTTTCTTGTTTTTTCTCATATTGATAAATGTAGCAACTATAGTTTGTGATAAAATTAGTATAAAGAAATTAATAGGAGGGACTAGTAATGTCTGACTATCGGGAAATGCCCTTTCATTTTGATAGGAACTTTATTGATTTATTTATGCATGTTTTTGAAACGGTCCCAATTCCTATGATCATTGTAGACCAACAACAAAAAATACAACTACTGAACAAGGCCTATGGAAACTTTCTTAACAAAGAAAAGAAAGATGTTATTGGTAAAAAAATAATGGACGTTATAACCAATAGTAGAATTCCTATCGTCTTACAAACCGGAGACGCCGAAATCGCCTGGCGTCATAGTTTTATTAATGGACAAGAGGCTATTGTTCATCGTATTCCTATCAAAGAAAATGGAATAGTCATTGGCTGCTTTGGTATGCTTTTATTTAACACCTTGGAGGAACTACAGGAAGTTGCAGATCGATATAAAAAACTCGAGCATGAACTCCGCTACTATAAAAAAGAACTAAGAAGTATGCAAAAGGCAAAATATTCCTTAACCAATATAATTGGTATTAGTCCAAAAATTAAAGAAACTAAGGATAAATTACTTAGAATTGCCCAAAGCAAATCGACCGTTTTAATTATGGGAGAAAGCGGTGTAGGCAAAGAACTCTTTGCCCACGCCATACACAATGCAAGTTCACGAAGTGAATATCCTTTTATCAGATTAAACTGTGCCGCCATCCCTGAAGCCTTGTTTGAGTCTGAACTGTTCGGCTATGAAGAAGGGGCCTTTACTGGCGCAAAAAAGGGGGGCAAAGCCGGAAAATTCGAATTGGCAAATGGTGGAACACTTTTCCTGGATGAAATCGGCGATATTCCCTTGTTTTTACAGGCTAAACTTCTCAGAGTTCTACAAGAGAAGGAACTTGATAAAGTCGGTAGCAAAAAAAGTTCTCCGATCGATGTGCGTATTGTTGCAGCTACCAACAAGAATTTAGAAAGCCTCGTGGAAAAGGGCTTATTCCGCCATGACTTATATTTTAGATTGAATATACTTAATCTGATCGTCCCTCCGCTTCGTGAAAGGGAAGAAGATATTCCGTTACTAATAAGCCATTTACTATCCACTTTAAATGACGAACTCGGTGTTTATAAGACAATTAGTGAAAATGTCGTTGAATTACTAACCAGATATAATTGGCCTGGCAATGTAAGAGAATTAATGAATGTTATAGAAAAGATGTTACTAAACTCAGAAGAAAGCATATTAACTATACGGGATATTCCCTTCTATATTCTACAGAATGATAAAACACCTCAAAAGACCTCTGATAATGAAGGCCTAGATAATTCTCTTGAGAAATTCGAAAAGGAAACGATCCAAAGAATCTTGCTTTTGACTAATGGAAATATTAAAAAATCATCTGAAATACTACAAATACCCCGACCACGACTCTATAGAAAAATAAGGAAATATAATCTTTTATAGATTAATTAATATCACCACCTTGAACTCCAATTATCTCTCCATCTTTGTTCCATATGGGCAAGGAAATTGTATCTTGAAAATTAAAAAACCCCGTAGATAATAAATCTACGAGGCGTCATTGCCCTTATCCATTGGAAATATTCCAATGGATAAATTATATCACATCAATTTATATATATCGTTAGGATTATTAACTGTATACTATATTTTTATTCAATAATATTTTCATAAGCATCTATATCTTCTGGCAGGGAACCAGGACGTCCTAAATAGAATCCTTGCCCACAATCTACTCCTATATTTTTCAACATGTTCAAAATCTCTTCGCTTTCGATAGACTCCGCAACTGTTTTCTTCCCAAGAGTGCTAGCAATAGTGTTTATTGATTGAATCATTGCCTTATGAACAGGATCCTTGTCCATTTCCCGTACAAATGAGCCGTCAATCTTAATATAGTCAACTGGCAATAGGTGAAGATAAGCAATAGAAGAAAACCCAGTGCCAAAATCATCTAATGCAAATAGGGACCCTATGTTTTTTAACCTAGTTACCCAGCGTTCAGCCCTTAGAATATCTTTAACGGCTGCTGTTTCTGTAATCTCAAAGCCCAACCGCGAAGGCTCAATTCCGCTTTCGCTGATCATATTTTCTATTAGCTGTAATATTATTTCATCATCAAGAGTTAGACCGGACATGTTAACAAAAACCTTTAGTTGCGGAAACTTATGGAGTGTCTTTAAAACCATTTGAACTACCAATAAATCAACTCTAGGCATTAGACCAAACTTTTCAGCTAGTGGTATAAATTTGGCTGGAGATAGCATTTTTCCTTGTTTGTCTTTAAGCCGCAGCAGTGCTTCGTAATGTATGATCTTACCGTCAACTAGAGATACAACAGGCTGATAATCAATTGTAAACAGTTTTTTCTGTAAGGCTTTTTTTACAAGGCTAACTATCTGATTTGTTTCTGTAAGCTTATCTAACGGTTCTTCATTAGGCTTAGCAAAAAATACCCTGTTACGCCCCTCTTCTTTAGCTGTATATAAAGCTGCATCTGCAAGTGATAAACATTTTTCATGGTTTAGTTCACCGTCAATTATTATACAACCAATGCTAATGCTTAGATTTAGGTTCGCTTCGTGGTCGCCGATCTGCACTTCACTTTCGCAAACTGCCCATCTCAGTTTCTCTGCAATCTTTTCCGCTTCTATTTGACTTGTGTCCTCTAATATTACGGCAAACTCATCCCCACCCAAACGCGCCAATATATCATCTTTCCTTAAACTGGATTCAATTATTTTAATTAGAGCAATTAATAGTTTATCACCTACCGCATGGCCCATAGTATCATTAACCAATTTAAAGTTATCAATATCAATAAAAAAGAGTGCGCTTTTTACTCCTACTTTTGCTTTTGTTATCGTACTTTTTAAGGTTTCTTCAAGGGAGTACCTATTGGGAATACTCGTCAGAGCATCATGGTTTGCCATATAGTGCAATTTCTCTTCCAATTTTTTTTGTTCTGTCACTTCGCGCATGGATTCTATAGCCCCGATCATTTTCCCCGCGGGATCATAAAGAGGAGAAGCTAATCCCCAGTTGAATGCCCCTTTCCCTTCATATAAATCTGGAACATAAGTTTCAGCATATAATGTTTCACCTTTTCTCTTGATATGTTTATATAAAATTTCTATTGTATTGTCCTCTTCAAAAATTAGATCAATCAATAATGGTCTACGTATCCCAAAGAAAGGTATAGAATATGCACATTCACCTTTGCCGATTATTTCTTCTTTTATTACCCCCGTCATTTCCTCAATAGCACGATTCCAAGCTATGACCTTCTTGTCATTATTAATAACAAAGGTTGCGTCGGGAAGAAATTCTATTATCTGCTGCAGTAGCTGATTAGTCTCGTCCTGTTCATCTTCCACACATTTACGTTGCCAATAACCACCTATCATCTCTGCTAAAACTGTTAGTGCTTCTATTTCTTCTTTTTGCCACACACGATTTCTTTCTAAATCTTCAAAGCCCATGAACCCAATTAATTCCCCGACAGTTGATTTAATTGGAACGGCGATAAATGATTTTATATTCCGAGCTAGTAAAATTTCCTTTTCATTGATAGCCCAAGGAGGAAGTTCATCTAATTTATTCACTGCAATATATTTTTCCTTTAATATTTTCCCTATCCCCCATAAGAACTTATTGCAATCCACTTTCTGGCGGCTCGCTATCTGGGATTGTGTTTTAAGATCGCACCATTCATAGATATTTTCCATCAACATCTCATCATTACTATATTGATATATATATGACCTGTTAACACCATAGAGTTCCGCAAATATCTTCAGAACTGTATTAAAATTAACACAGGTAGGCGACACAAACAACCTAGAGACCTTCGCAATTGCTTCTTGAAAAGCCATCCGTTGAGATATGGATTTTTCTAGTTCTTTTCTTTTACTGATATCACGAGAAATAGCCAAACCAACCTTTTTACTATCTAGCGAAAAATTATGTACGCTTACCTCTACAGGAATTCTTTCCCCGTTTTTTGTAATACCCGTCATTTCAAACCAAGCGAATCCTTTTTTTCTTGATTCTAGAATCTCGTTATAATTGATATCCTCTTGCTTATAAGTAGAAATATCTAACGGCGTCATTGTCAATAGCTCTTCTCTGCTGTAGCCTAACCTTTGGATGGACGCATCGTTGACTTCAATAAATCGTCCCGGCATCTCTTCTAAATTATCTTCAAATAAGAATGTAGCATCATTAGCCTTATTGAATATTATCCGATATTTTTCCTCACTCTCACGAAGGGCTTCGACTGTATTCTTATATTCAGTAATATCTATTGCCATTTCAAAGCGAACGTACCTGTCATCTGGCCACTTAATCGCTTTATTTGTACAGCGATACCAACGACGGCTGAGTACATTGTAGGACTCCCAGATATATGATTTACCCAGATTTTCTCCAAAAATATAATTATTAGTACAAAAAGGACACGGGGAATCTAAACTCTGAAGTACCCTATAACATTTCTCTCCAATTGCTAGTCCGTAATTATCTGTAAAAACGCTGTTCGCATATAATATTTCGTATGTATCAGGGTCGCTGATATAGATACTCTCTTGCATGCCCTCAAATATCGAAATCAACTGCTGATATTCTATACTTTGTCGTTCTTCCGCATCTTTTCTACCTTTATTATCTCTGATAAAATTAATGTCTAGCATAAAGTCCCCCTGTAACAAAACATTTTCAAAAGAGGTAAGTCTCAATTAGGTCCTTTTGTTCAATTATTTTTTAGAGTATAAAACAAAAAATCACCTTGCCGTGAAGGTAATTCCTCCAATAACTATTCACGGCAACCCGGCTGTCTTAGCTCCGCTTTAGACCCGTGGTTTTGCGTCCCCATCTTTCGAATGGGTTTGCCTTTATTGTGGTTTTCGACACATACCTTTTTTATTTTCCTTATACATTATAATTCTACTATATTTATGCTATACCTTTGTCGAATTTTATTAGATTTTGTCGATTAACTATTTTTTTAAATATATAACTAAAAACAAACGCCTCAGTACATTTTTTGATGTAATGAGGCACATTCTACTTGCATAGATATTTACTCTCTATTACTATAAGCGGGATTTGTAATCTCCATAAGCGAAGCTTTTTAACACCTTAATACCCTCTTTTTCTGTAAATGTAGCAATAGATGGAAGGTTTACCCCATTAAATGTATTATTCTTAACCATTGTATAGTGAGCCATATCACAAAAAACGAGTTTATCACCGTTTTTTAAGGGTTCTTTAAATGAATAATCGCCAATAATATCTCCAGCCAGGCAAGTATTACCACCAAGTCTATAAGTATACGGATACTCACCTGGTTTTCCCGCAGCAATAATCTCTGGTCTATAGGGCATCTCAAGAACATCCGGCATGTGACATGCTGCTGAAGCATCTAAAACAGCTATTTTCATATCATTATCTACAATATCAAGAACCGTAGCTACAAGGTAGCCAGTATTTAGTGCTATAGCTTCACCTGGTTCTAAGTAAATATCAATTGAATACTTGTTTTTTAGGAAATTGATAGTGCGAACAAGGGTTTCAATATCATAATCCGGTCTAGTAATATGATGACCTCCGCCTAGGTTTAGCCATTTCATCTTCCTAATATATTCTCCAAACTTTTCGTCTACTACTTTAACTGTTCTCTCAAGTGTATCCGAATTTTGCTCGCACAGAGTATGAAAATGAAGGCCATCCAGTCCTTCTAGATATTCAGGCTGGAAATTAGATAACGTTACACCCAGTCTTGAATGCCGATAGCAAGGATTGTAAATAGGAGTTTGTATTTCGGAATACTCCGGGTTTATTCTAATCCCGCATTCTATTTTTTTGTAATTAATGCTCTTGATCTTTTCTTTATATTTATTCCATTGATCAAAGGAATTAAAGACAATGTGGTCACAGTAACCAAGAAGTTCTTCAAAGTCCTCCTCAATATATGCCGGTGCGTAAACGTGGACTTCCTTGCCCATTTCTTCATAACCAAGCTTAGCCTCAAATAGCGAACTGGCTGAAATACCCTTAAGATATTGGGCTACTATCGGAAATATAGAGTACATTGAAAATCCCTTTAAAGCGAGGAGAATTTTACAACCAGTACGCTGTTGTACAGAGTCCAGTATTTCAAGGTTCTGTCTTAATAGTCTTTCATCAACTATATAACATGGTGATGGTAACGCATAGAAGTCAATTTTCATAGCTTAATCTCCATTCCGATACTCTACTTAAATAATAAAACTATGGCAATAGCTTGGGTGAAAAGCTTTCCTGCCAGGGTAAACCAAACTTATTCAAAGCTTCCATAAATGGATCAGGATCAAACTCTTCAACGTTGAAGACACCTGGTTTTTTCCAGATACCTTTTATTACAAGTGAGGCTCCTATCATCGCAGGAACACCTGTTGTGTAGGAAATAGCCTGCGAACCCACTTCTTTGTAGCTCTCCTCATGGTCGCAGACATTATACACATAATAAGTTCTAGGTTTTCCGTCTTTTATACCTTGAATGATACACCCTATGTTTGTTTTACCTTTTGTTCTTGGTCCCAAAGAAGCTGGATCAGGAAGTACTGCCTTAAGAAACTGCAAAGGTATAATCTGCCGACCCTCATATTCTATCGGTTTAATGGACGTCATTCCCACATTTTGTAGGACATTTAGATGATTAAGGTATTTTTCCGAAAAAGTCATCCAAAACCTAATTCTCTTTATCCCTTTTATATTAACCGCTAATGATTCTAATTCCTCATGGTATAGAAGATAGATATCTTTAGGTCCTATCTCTGGGAGATCATATACTCCTTTAATAGCTAAAGGAGCAGTTTCTATCCATTGGTCGTTTTCAAAATATCTTCCGTTTGCGGTAATTTCACGTATGTTTATTTCAGGATTGAAATTTGTTGCAAACGGATAGCCATGGTCACCAGCATTAGCATCAACTATATCTATATAATGTATTTCATCAAAGTAATGTTTTTGTGCATATGCACAAAACACTCCCGTAACACCCGGGTCAAAGCCGCTCCCCAATAATGCAGTTATACCTTTTTCAGAAAATTTTTCCTTGTATGCCCACTGCCATTTATATTCGAATTTAGGTATGTCAGGTGGTTCATAATTAGCAGTATCAACGTAATCTACCCCCGTGGCTAAACAGGCATCCATGATAGTTAAATCTTGATAAGGAAGAGCCACATTAATAACAACATCGGGTTCAAAGCTTTTGATAAGACTAATTACCATCTCAGTATTATCAGCATCAACTTGAGCTGTTTGAATCTTTGTACGACTTCCAAGCAGTTTGTTCTTTATAGCCTCACATTTTTCTAAGGTTCTGCTCGCTATACAGATTTCTTCAAAAACCTCATAATTCTGGCAGCACTTATGTACTACAACGCTAGCTACTCCACCAGCACCGATTATCAAAGCTTTTCCCATTTTTTTAGCCCCCAATTTCAATATTTTTATTAAACAATTAAGAATGATTATACAAAATATTTCTTTTTTATAAAAACGGAATGTACCGGTATTTTTTCGTCTGATTTGTCCTCTATTATCTATTATCCCCTTAATACTTGTATTCTCTCCATTTATCTAAAAGCTATTATAACATAAATGAATATACACGCAAAAATCAAAATTTCTCATTAAAACATTACCGAGCATAATAAAAGGAAGGCTCTCCTAAAAGTGTCCTCCCTTTTATTTTTGAGTATAAACTTTAAATATTACTACAACAAATTCATTATAATATTTGACCTAGGAAGCTCTTTGTTCTTTCCATTTTAGGATGACTGAATATTTCTTCCGGAGTACCCTCTTCTACAATTAATCCTTCATCCATATAAATAATCCAATCGGCAACTTCCCGAGCAAAACCCATTTCATGGGTAACAACCACCATGGTCATACCTTCTTCAGCAAGTGTCCGCATAACCGCAAGAACTTCCCCAACTAACTCAGGATCAAGCGCTGAGGTTGGCTCATCAAAAAGCATAACAGTCGGTTCCATAGCTAGAGCCCGGGCAATAGCCACTCTTTGTTGTTGGCCACCGGATAACATCGCTGGATAGGCTATTTCCTTATCAGAGAGTCCAATACTCATTCTCATCATTATAGTAATTAAATGGTGGATAACCCCCACTCATGGCAAAGCTTATGCTTCCAGCCTTGTGTTGTTTTCTCTCCATGGCTTTAATAAAATAATTGACATTGTTAACCAAGGGTTCTCACACCATCTAACTAATCTCTCTTGGAGAAGAGGCCCCTCTGCTTCTAAGAATTTTGCTGCAATTCTTTTACTCTCTTGAAAATCTGCCTCTGCTAATACTGGTTCCACCCATTCGAGATATTTTTCAATTGTCTCTCATATGTAAAGGTATTCATCAATATTACTCCTCCTAAAAAAGAACCCCCCAACGCACTAGTAAAAGTGTTGGGGGTTTTTATGCTTCGGTTCCCTCGACTATATCAGGTTTAGGGGAATTGTTAAACTGTGATATCAGCATTCCGGCCAACATCAGCATACAGCCAATATATTCCTTGCCACCCAAAAACTCATTAATGATTAGAAATCCACCCAAAGCCCCAAAAACAGTTTCCAAGCTTAATATAATCGCCGCATGCGCCGGTTGTGCGTGCTTTTGTCCAATTATCTGCAGTGTATAGGCTAACCCAACCGAGAAAACCCCTCCATATACAATTGGGATAAGAGTAAGTTGTATACCGTGAAGTGTTATTGTTTCAAATAGGAACGCGATAATCAAGCTGAGCACCGAACAGGTAATAAACTGAAACAAGGCCAGCTTCAATGTATCCATCTTCTTAACAAATATGTCAAGCATTAGAATATGTACGGTCCAGAAAACAGCTCCCGCTATCTCATACAAATCACCGATAGAAATGTTAAAGCCTGACTTAACACTTAATAGATAAAGACCAACAGCTGCCGTAGCCGACCCTAGAAGAGTGTTTCTGGAAACACGATGTTTCAAAATTAAGATACCTACCAGAGGAACCATCACCACATACATCCCAGTAATAAAAGCCGCTTTCCCGGCCTCTGTATAGATTAGGCCAACCTGCTGTAAAGATGCCGCTATAAAAAGCACTATCCCGACGATCAATCCCTGTCTAGCCTCATATTTCCAACTAGTGATTGTATGACCCCTTCTTTTTTTCTTCATATCAAAGTAAAAAATGAAAGGCAGCAAAGATATACTGCCTAAAGCAAATCGTACCCCATTATACGTAAATGGGCCTATATACTCCATCCCGAGACGCTGAGCGGTAAAGGCAAACCCCCATATTGCTGCACAAATAAGCAGCAGGATGTTAGATTTTCTTGAACTCACCTTATAAGACTCCTTACTTCATCTTTTTGTTAAATAAATTATAGTATCTTAGAGAGAAAGCTTCTGGTCCGCTCTTCACGCGCATTTGTAAAAATATCCTCAGGCGTACCTTCCTCTACAATTCGTCCCTCATCCATAAATAAAACTCTATCACCAACCTCACGAGCAAAGCCCATCTCATGCGTAACTACGGCCATAGTCATCCCTTCGTAGGCTAGATTCTTCATGACATCCAACACTTCCTTGATCATTTCCGGGTCCAGCGATGATGTCGGTTCATCAAATAGCATCACCTTCGGCCTCATAGCTAACGCTCGCGCAATAGCTACTCGCTGTTGTTGCCCGCCAGATAACTGTTCAGGATAAGCCCTAGCTTTATCCGATAATCCTACCTTAGCTAGTAGTTCTATCGAAATCTTTTCCGCCTCTTTAGTTGAAATATTTCGCACCTTAACCGGTGCCAAACCGATGTTCTGAAGAACATTCAAATGGGGAAACAGATTAAAGCGCTGAAAAACCATACCAACCTCAGTTCGGACGGTATTGATGTTCGCTTTATTATTTAGGGAAATTCCACCAACCATAATTTCACCTTCAGTCGGCTCTTCCAGGAAATTTATACAACGCAAGAAAGTGCTTTTACCCGATCCGCTAGGGCCAATGATTACGACGACTTCTTTTTCATAGATATGTGCATCGATCCCTTTTAGTACATGGAGCTTACCGAATTTTTTATGCAAATTTTTAACGTCTATCATCGATTTTATACCTCCGCTCCAGGTAATCAACAAGACGGGAAATGGTTAGAGTCATGACCAGATACATAAACGCAACAGTCAACCAAATCTCGAAAGCCCCATAAGTCCTTGCAATAATCAGTTGACCACGGCGGGTCAATTCTTCGAAACCAATTACGGATACCAGTGAGGAATCCTTAAGCATAGCAATGAATTCATTTCCCAATGGCGGAATGATCCGTTTGAAGGCCTGCGGTAGGATAATGTAGCGCATAGTTTGCGCCCAGGTCATACCCAAAGAGCGTCCTGCCTCCGTCTGACCTTTGTCTATCGATTGAATTCCTGCACGGAAAATTTCAGCAATATAGGCTCCGCTATTGATGCTACAGGCAGTGATAGCTGCCACAAATGGATCAACCCTTTGTCCCAATACAAGCGGCATAGCAAAATAAATAATAAAAATTTGCACCAAAAGCGGTGTGCCACGAATAAAATCAACATACACAGCTGCAAAAAATCGAACCGGCCAGAATTTGGCTAGCCGAGCAATTCCTACAAACATGCCAATCATAAGGCCCAAGCTAACGCTGATTAACGTAATTTTCAGCGTCACACTGGCACCTGTCAGTAGCAGTGGAAACGAGTTAGTAATTAAATTAAAATCAAAGTCCATAATTTCACCCTTACATGCTGCAGAATTTGACTACTCGCAAAAAGGAGAAGATGGGGCGCGCCTCTAATCGCCACCCCAACCTGCTTTTAGATTATTGTTCCTTACCAAACCACTTCTCATAGATTTTGGCGTACTCACCATTACTTCTCAACTCTTCAAGTGCATTATCAATCATCTGAGCCAACTCAGTATTTTTCTTAGCTGTCGCAATGCCATAGTCTTCAGCAGTCAGTGGTTCACCAACTGTCTTCCCATCTTTCCCGC
Source organism: Ignavibacteriae bacterium HGW-Ignavibacteriae-4 (assembly GCA_002839765.1). Lineage (GTDB taxonomy): Bacteria > Bacteroidota > Ignavibacteria > Kapaibacteriales > UBA2268 > PGYR01. Next base: position 21,228 of record PGYR01000030.1, on the reverse strand, counting down.
CCATTTGGGTAATGTAATAATCGTTTACAGGTTTATCATTGATTACAGCGTCTACACCACCGGCCTTCAACTCCAAAAATGCTTCCGGGGCAGTGTTAAATTCGCGAATTTCAGCGTCTTTAATAGTCTTAGCAGTATTGGAACCGGTTGTGCCGATCTGCACTGCAATCTTCTTACCCTCCAAATCCTCAAAGCTTTTAATAGTAGTATTATCCGACTTCACAACAATTGTCAGACCTGATTTGTAATATGGTTTTGAAAAGTTTACCTTTTTAGCACGCTCTTCAGTAATTGTCATAGCAGAAATAACTGCATCAATACTACCAGCTTCCAATCCTGGGATCAGACCATCAAAGGGCATACCCTGCACATTGACCTCATAGCCCATTTGTTGACCGATAGCTTCAATAAGATCCATGTCAAAACCGACGTACTCCTGGCTTTTCTCATCCTGATATTCAAACGGAGCAAATGCAGTATCTGAACCAATAATTAGCTCTTTCACCTCTTCTGAAGCTTGTCCATCTGGGGAATCCGCTTGTTTTCCGCATCCTGCGAGTCCCAGACCTAATATAAATGCACCAATAATCACAAACACGAGAACCTTTTTAAACATAGTCATACCTCCCAATTCTTATAAGTCTTACAAGATAATTTTACACTTAATAATTATTCTATCAAGATATTTTTTTCAAATAACCGGATAGAATGATTATTATAGAGCTTCATGTATCGAAGTTCTCTGCTTTCAGACGACTTTAGTTGTCCATTCCTCTAAATTCCACACATCACTGATCCAATCTGTATAAAACTCCGGTTCATGCGAGACTAGTAATATTGTCCCGTTAAATGCCATTAACGCCCGCTTTAGTTCTGATTTAGCCTCCACATCCAAGTGATTCGTGGGCTCATCGAGAACAAGCCAGTTATTTTCCTGCAGCATGACCTTACATAGACGCACCTTAGCATTCTCCCCACCACTAAGAACTACCATCTTACTCTCGATATTCTCTGTAGTCAAAGCACATTTAGCCAAGGCTTGACGAATTTCGTAATTACTTAAGCCAGGGAATTCATTCCAGACCTCTTGCAGAGCACTATTCACGTTACTATTAATTGATTCCTGGGCAAAGTAGCCCGGAGATAAGTAATCTCCTAGAAGAACCGTACCGGAGAATGGTTTAAGCTGACCGAGCAGTGTTTTTAGAAGTGTTGACTTTCCCAAGCCGTTCACACCCCGAATAGCTACTTTCTGGCCTCTTTCTAGGGTTAAGTTAAGGGGGTGGGTTAACGCAGTATCGTAGCCCAGTATCAGGTCTCGGGCCTCTACTATGAACCTGCCGGGTGTACGAGCTTGTTTAAAGCCGAAAATTGGCTTAGCTTTCTCTTTGGGCTTTTCCAGCAAGTCCATTTTATCCAACTGTTTCTGCCTGCTCTTAGCTCTGCCGGTCGTTGAGATCCGAGCCTTATTGCGAGCAATAAAATCTTCTAACCGTTCCACCTCTTTTTGCTGTTTCTCGTAGGCTTTTTCTTCTTGTCGCTTTTTTTGTGCATTCATTTGCATAAATTCATCATAATTACCTGAGTACCTTGTCAAAACAGTGTTATCAATATGGTAAATGACATTTACCACCTCATTTAAAAAAGGAATGTCGTGAGAAACCAGGACGAAAACGTTTTCGTAGTTCTTTAGATATACTTTAAGCCACTGGATATGTTCAGCATCAAGATAGTTCGTGGGTTCATCCAAAATAAGAATAGTTGGATTTTGTAATAGCAGCTTGGTGATGAGTACTTTTGTACGCTGTCCTCCACTTAAATCATCTACATCTCGGTCCAGGCCTATTTCACCTAAGCCTAATCCATTAGCAACTTCCTCGATTTTAGCATCAATGATATAAAAACCATTGTTCTCGAGAATGCTCTGTATCTCACCTACGTCCTCCATCATCTCCACTAATTGTTCTTCCGATGCTTCACCCATCCGCTCATATATCTGCAGCATTTCCGCTTCCATCTCAAACATATTCTGAAAGGCTTCCCTTAAAACATCCCGAATTGTCTTGCCTTGGCTAAGAACAGTATGCTGATCCAGATAGCCCACCGTGACCCTTTTGGCCCATTCAATTTTGCCCGCATCGGGCATGAGTTTACCTGTAATAATTCTTAAGATGGTTGATTTGCCTTCCCCATTAGCTCCTACTAAGCCCACGTGCTCACCCTTTAACAGGCGAAAGGAGGCATTCTCAAGAAGGCCTCGGCCTCCAAAATTGTGACTTACATTTTCTACGTTAAGTACGCTCATTATACCCTCACTTTATTCAATAATATTTAATTACAAGAATATCTTTATATTAAATCATATTTATTTTATTTTTTAAAGCTTTAAGAATGACCATGTTATTTTAAACGAAATCATTTACTTAATCACCTGAATGTTGGTATTCATAACAAAGAACCAGATATCCAATAACGCATGGAATATCTGGTTACAATGTCAATTTGAACTTTTCCTATCTTACTTTCGTTATATTGGATCAACGGCGGCCGTATCAGTAGGCTGAATTCTTAAATTACTTATTATACCGTAGACTTCATCTTCTTTTTCACTTACCTTAAGCTGCTTGTCAAAATTTAAATCATTTAAAGTGATCGTATCTCCCAACATTTTTTCTGATACATCTACGTAAATTGCGTCAACCATCAGGTCCATCTTTCCAAAAACAGTTATCTCAGATTTGTATACCTGTAGCTGCAATTGTCTTAGCTTCAAATCGTCCTCACCTTTAAAGACTATAGGAATTTCTAGTCTCAGATCATCCTCTTTTGAGACGAGGTGAACATCTATATGTATAACCCTCCCTGTAATAGCATCCTTTTGTACTGCCTTAATAAAGCCAAACTTCCTATTATTGTTAAACTCAATCCATAGTTTTGCATTAGACCCATGGTCAGTAAGAACCTTTTTTAAGGCTAGTTCCTCAAATTTCACTGAAGTTGTTGCTGCAATATTATCTCCATAAAGTACCCCGGGCACAAAACCTTTTTCTCTAAATTTACCAGGTTTTTTTATTCTTTCTGTTGCTTGTATAGAAACCTCTTTCATAAAAAATCTCCTTTTTTAGCCTATTTAAGCTATTGATTTTTCAAAACATCCTAGCTTTCTATTACCACTCAATTACTCGATACTTCTTTTGACACCGGGGTTCTATTCTTCATTTCGGCATTTTCCAAATTACTTGTCAATGCTCTGATTTTGAGGCTTGATTTTAGTTGATTGAAAAGACCGAGAAAAATAGCAATTGCAGCACCGAAAGCTGCAGATATAAGTATTACCACCGACTGCGAAAGTTCATAATTCACCCAGAAGAGCTTTATAGTCACGACCTCGGAGTTTAGTGCTGCAAAGACAACCACGATTATTGAAAAAATCAACGAAACAACAAACCAAATTTGCATATCTCAACACTCCTTTATTTTTTACTTTATTTTTTGTATGTAATAACAATTTTCGATCAGCAGGTTACCCAAACACAGTTACTCATCTGCTTATTTAATAAGTCGTATAGCCCACAACAGTACAATCGCCCCTACAGTAGCCATAATAATTTCACCTAATGTTCCGTAGACACTTAAATCTAAAAAATTGAATATGTATCCGCCGATGTAAGATCCTATTACACCGACAACCAGATCGCCGATAAGGCCGAATCCTCCACCTTTAACAACTTTACCTGCTAACCATCCCGCGATAAGTCCAATCACTAAAAACCAAAGCATAGTTTTCCCCCCAATTCATCAATTTAAACACATTATTTTAAACGTTAAACTAATCAAACCTAAAATCTAAGAGCACGGGTTACTTTTTTGTTTATTAAATAATTATCTGGGTTTGTTCAAGATAGTATTTATATTCAGTAACCTTTTGAACATAATCACTTTTCAGCTTATTAGAGTCACTATCTTTTATGAAAATTTCACAGCCTTCAATCCCAATTTCTCTTGATAGTAACATCAGATCAAAAACAATCTCATCAGGGAAGCCTTGCTGACTCCAATAATTCCTGATATTTACCAGATTCTCAATCTCTGCTTCAATACTAACGGTTTTTGGATCATTTACACCTTCTATATGTAATACTGCTAAGAACAACTCATAAGAGAAATCATTTTTCTCACACAGCTTCCAAACATCAAGATGTGTGGTTTCAGAAATAGTCAAATTATTAACAGGTACTTCATAATCAATATAAGCGCTTGCCGTTGCCTTATGAACAGGGGAAGGGCAAAGCAATGATAGGAAAACAATTAAGATGAGAAATTTGTGCCGCATTAATGCCCATACATTTAGCATAATTTTTCCCTTTCTTTTTCACTTCTTGTGAGCCCGTCATTCCTTCAGATTAATTCCAGTGATTTCCTTACTATGAATTCATCATATACTAATTATGATAATTTGTATACATATTTTTGGAATTATTCTTCTTACTGTATTTATAATAATTGTTCGTACATGCATGCAGAAGAAAAATCACCTCTCAAGATATGAAAGATGATCATGATATACGGTATTAGTCAATGTAGCCACTATTAGGACTTGTAACTATTCTGTATCAATTCTCAATTGGCCAATGGAATATATTTTTCTTTTTCCTTCCTTAGGTAAAGACTCCGTAATCTTCTGAATATCTTCTTCTTCAAGACTCTCCAGATGCTCAATAAACACCGAAAGCCTTTCATATTCAGCAAGCGAAAACAATACTGCATCTGGTTGATTATTTTTCAAAACAAAAACCTTGCCACATGTTTCTGCTTTTTCCCTGCAAGATTTATAGTTTTTTATCATTTCGGAATTAGAAACAATTGCATTTGTAGTTATAATCATATGAATGATACCTTCCTTTTTTTGATTTATATAAATCTTATATTAATATGAACAATTTGTCTATAAATATTTCAAGTGATTGTCCTAAGCATATTTGCTAAAACTCTAGCCTTATTATCTACATGCGCTACCAACCTCAGCTAAAATTTGTTCCAGGTTATCCGTATTTCACCAGCTTAGCCAAGTTTCGCTTCAAAGTCCACCTGCTTGACCTGATCTAGGTCCTCCCGGGTAAGCATATCATATATTCTAATTCTCCGGGCTATGTCATAACCGGTTATACCGGTGACATCGAGCAAGTTATCAATCGGTTTTTTGTTTAATTCTAAACATCTTTATTACCCCACTTCCTATATAAAGTAAAGCTACTACCGCATAAATCGGATAGTAGCTCCTCTTTGTGTCTTCCCTTATAAACTTAGTTTAGGATCATCGTCTGGGTTATCTAGTTTATAATCGATATCGTGTATATCCTGGAAGTCAATATTTCCAAACCACTCAGTTAACTGCTGTTTTGCTTTTGCTCTTATTCCTCGGTTAATATGAGTCATGACCTGCAACAGAGCCCAAAATAACATAGCAAAGTCATCGCTATAACCAGCTACCGGAATAAGGTCAGGTACTAAATCAATTGGTAAGATAAAATAACCAAGGGCTCCTATGATTATGGCTTTGGCTTTCTTAGGCACATTGGGATCTTGTAATGTGTAATAAAGTATCAAAGCTACATAAACTACTTTTATACCGGCTACCTTCGCGAATCCTTTTATCTTCCCCCAGAATGATTGCTCAGAGTATTCTTTTGAGTAGTCTTCGTTTGCCATTTTCCTGCATTATCCCCTTTCTATTCTTCTCTTCTAGTATCTTCCGCTATAAATTGTCGAATAAAGTTGAAATTTTCTTTCATCATACCCCCAAATTATGCCAGTAGTCAAGCCATATTGTACCAATAGTGCCTTAATCCTTTCCCAAATAATAGTCTATATTTGACTAGTAAGGAGGGGATATACTATATGGTACTCTAGAACCTTGGAAATAGGATTAGAGAAGAGCGGCAAAGAACGAGAATAACCCTAGAAAAAGCTTGCAGAAATGGCCGGATGCAATGACTCATATATTGGCCAGGTTGAGCGTGGATCTAAAAACCCTTCCTTAGAGATGCTAGTGAATATCTCAAACGGCTTAGTGGTTACGGTTGATTACCTCCTTTCTGATAATGTGAAGATTGACCAGCCTGATGGAATGTTAGATGAGCTGCTCTCATTGGCCAAAGGTCGAGATCCGGAAGATATTCGGTACTTGCAGGATGTTTTTTGACCATCTGGATAAGAGACAAAAAAAGGAGCCAGAATTTCTGGTTCCTTTTAGTTTACCAAGAGGGTACTCTTATGGACCTTCCTATCCAGGAACCAACATACACTGCAGCTCCTTTCTACCTGAATCCAGGTCTCAAAATGGCACTCATAAACCTTGAGGCTGCCTAGAGTGCCGCAATTACAGCAATCTTCAAAGTGACGAGTAATATAGCCGGTTTCATCTGCTACGACGACCTCTTTTTTCAAAGTAATCACCTCTTTAAAATAAATTAAGCAAGCTTTGTGAGCTTGCTTAATTTGCTTATACCGAAGATTTTTGATTTTGATGGATTATTTGCTTAAATTTTAGGCGAGTGATGATATCGTCTTAAGTATATATTCTTGGGTAATATATTACTCTAACTGAGCCATAGACGTATCTAGGCCGGTTAATCTTTGGTATTCGTAAGAGAGTTTGTTAACCAGACCTCTAGGAATTCTATGACCAAAATCAAGTTCCCCTCGAAATGCAAGTTCTGTGCATTTAACCAATATCCGAAACATTTCTGGAGTTAGATTAATATGATTAACCACATCATTGTCATTTCCCAAGTGTTGTGCTATTTAACGTAGAAGCCGATAGAATAATTCATTCTCCTCAATAACTCCCAAGGATTGCTTTTTGAACTGGGCATCATGATCAGCGTCATGATACAGATTACTTTCTCCCAATAAACTCTCAGTTCCTCCAAATTTTTCGTTATAGTGACTTATGAAGTATTGATTAATATACGTTTTAGGGAATCTATTCTTCATACCTTCAAGAACACGGTTATAGTATTCTTTTGAAGGACATACTTCCTCACGATGTTTATCAACCACTACATAGGTTAGAACCTCTAACTTTTCTTCTCCCAGAGAGACATTGATTTTTAAGTGTTTATAAGCCGTTGGGTAACCCTCCCTTTTATTTATTGTAGATATTGCGGCATCAGGAATCTCATAAACCACGCCCAAAACATAGTCGCCTGCTGATTCTATGATATCCAAGGCACCTGAGCTGCTGTTCATTTTGCGGGTAAACGCTAATTTGTACCCCTCACTTCTTCCTACACTAATAATTTTATACTGACCATCAAAACCCCCTGTATTAAGTGTTTCATTAAAAGAATTCAGGTTTGTACAGCTACCATAAGCATAGTATTTCATCATCATCTTTCCTTTCATTATATTATTAATTTTATATCTTCGCATTTTCTGGTTTCCAAGGCTGTTGTTCCGTTTCTACCTTAACCCTTCTGGAAATAGAGCCATTCCATATATAGGCCCATGCTTTAATCCTCTCTCCAGTATTTTGAGCAACTATCACTTTCTTTCTTAGATAAAGAACACCTTCCCCTTCCAGAACATCAAGCCTTGCTAGCACATGAGGGTCTATACTGTATATCTCGCCCACAACTGAATCCCGTGAGTCCAATACTATACCCGGATAGCTTCCAAGGTCATAAAGGGCATATCCGTGAAGCACCGCTTTATCTATGAACTGTCCATCTGATAAGTATGAGTTATGATTAGCTCTATCCTGCATCAAAGTACCATAAACAAAGACTATGTTTTGCTTCATCACTTTTCTCCCTCCAACATTGTCAAAAAACAAAAAGCCTTCTTCTGTTCCGGCTCTTAGAATGTTTTCTACACTCTTAGTATAGAACCGGATTAAGAATTAGGCTATGAAGCTGAGCTTCAAGATTCTATCCCTTAATCATATATATCTTATAAGACCTAATATAATAATTCTTCGCTTTCCCCTACACTCAAAATACTATCGAGACTTATAATCTTATGCTCTTCTTCGCACTGAATTGTGACTTGTGTCCAATTTTCATTAAGCCCTTTGATAATACATTTTTTTAAAATTTTCCTGTCACCATGAAATTCCATTATTTCTAGTACACACTCCTTACCATTCTTTAGGTAATCCATAACATTTTCTGCTCCGTGTCTATAAGAACATTGCTCTTCTGTCGCAAAAAGAGATGAATTAAAATTCTGATCCAGCTCGCGATACCGTGATTCATCCAAGGAAAGCAAACCAGTTACTATTAGTATCCTCTTTCGTCCATAATCAGAAAGCTGTGTCCAGATATTGACCGCAAGACGCCTGGCATAAACTCGGTATACCTTATGATTTTCCATTACTTTGAGGCCCTGGAGCATAACGACCACCTGTGTCAGATTAGGCGTAAGAAAAAGCGGATGTACGGTCGATTGGAATGAGAGCTTCTTGCTTCTTCTTTCCATACCTTCCACCACTAATACATTACCCATGATTCTAATACTATCATCATTCCCTTTTAAGGCGGCTATATCAGCCTCTATGGTTCTCACCCCCATCCACAAATGATCCGCTAAATCGTTTACCTCCCATTGCCCCTCATGAAGAAGTTTTAAAATAAAGAGCTGTCTATCAAAGCTTGAAGAAAATATTGGTGGAAAAGTAATGCTGAGGTCAAAACAATACTCATCTATGACAAATTTGGTATATTGCTGATATATATTGATGGCCGTTTCTTTTTGGCTGTTATAAGCTATGACAGATTCTTTTATCAACCGGGGCAAAGTCCCCAATACAAGAGGATCAGTCAGTGGTTTATCTAGGATTTTCACGGCGTCCCTTTGCTCAAATATAGCAAAAGTGGTGTCCTTTTTCCCTTTTTGTGATGATGAAATAAATAAATTTGTTAGATTCGCTTTTGTTCTTTTATATCTCGTAGTTTTTTTAATAAAGGTATCAACCGACTGCTGCAACGTAATCATCGTTGTTCCTCCACCTTCTCGTTCATTTAATTAACTCGATGATAACTGGCTATCTTGAGTATTTTCATTCATTAATCCTTCCCAAAATCATTCAATATGGCCACGATCACAGCCGCATTAACTGCCATGCTCCAACAAGACGCCTTTAATAATTGGACTTATCTCTCGCTGATGCAGTTACCAAGTTGCGTTTGTACTAAGCAGCCAGTCTCTCCAATGTTTCTTGGTGAGGATGACCGTTAAGCAGCAAAAAAGGCTTCAGGGTCAAAACCCTGGAGCCTTACTCTTTCAATGGCGGAGAGAGTGGGATTCGAACCCACGGAACCTTGCGGTTCACACGATTTCGAGAGTTAGATACTATACTTTAAACTGCTTTACCTTCCATTATTCAAACTCCTTTAATCCCTTGTTATAACTAGATTTTTAGCACTTTAAAATCTATAACTATTATAAACATTATCATTACTATATTTCATTTTTAAGAATTTTTATTGAAAATTTATTAGAAAAAAGTAATGTATCCTTAACAATATGTTATGGTGAGCGATGTTATCTTTCTTGTTAGTCTTTGAGATAAACCAGTCATTTATAATTGTTGGCATTATACACTAACAAATTATTTAATTTATCTATTAATGGAATAATCCTTAATTATTATCAGTCTAAAGTCGAGTATATACTTCACCTTATTTAATTGAATCTTTACTGATTTTCTAAATTAATAATGTTAATTTTGATAATATAGCTAAGTAACCTATAGATGATCACAGATCTAACAATAATAGCTTTATTGTTAGGAAAGGTACTGTCTTTTTTAATTACTACACATGTTCAATAAGTACATTAAAGAATATATGTATTCCTTATTCTTTTTGATTTAATCATATACGGTATCCAAATAGCACAAGCGATAACAGGAATAATAATATTTTCAAATGCTTGTTGCTTATCTATTACAAAATCCGAGAAAACTGCAACAATGAAATAATCAATTAATATTATTGATAGATTAAATAAGTAGAACCCAATCATTACATTACGAAACATCTTTTTGCATTTATACATTAAATAAAGTGCAAATATAATATAGAAAATGATAAATATATTCATTATAAGTTCAGTGTAAATAATTGTAGATAGATGGGCAAAAGTAGATTCATGAAGCAAAGGTATTGTCTCCTCAACAAGTTTAAGTTTGGAAATTAAGCCTAATATTAAGTGAAGCCCTACTAAATATAACCAGCCGCCAAAACCAAAATAGAATTCCGTCTCGTTTTTTTTGTTAGATGTTAGTATATTATCATCTTGTTGTATATTATCATCTTGTTGTATATTATCATCTTGTTGTATATTATCATCTTGTTGTATATTATCTTTTATTTCTTGCTGATAGTCATTTAAAATATCATCGTTTTGATTAAAAGTACTTAGCTTATCATACCTTTTCCGTTTTTCATCATCTATAAGGGTGTAATAAGCCTCATTTAATAGTTTCAGAATACTCTCCGCTTGTTGTTTGTATTCGTTTGGCTGATTATCTAGTTGATATTTTTTAGCTAAGGTTTCATAAGCCATCTTAACTACTTCCTTTGAAGCATTTGGACTAACTTCTAAGATTTCATATAATGTCATAAACTCACCCCCCCAAGAAGTAAAATTAGTTTGCTATCTATTATTATATCGATTTTTCAATCCTTCGATATAATTTTACCTCTAAAGCATTGGAAAACTCTTTAGAATTAGTTGAAAAAGTAGTTGATGTAATAAATACTGGTCTAATATTTAATTCGATAAATCAGTCATAAATTTCTTAACATCAAATTTTCTATTTTTCTGTTGCTGTATCCAGAACATGTTGTTCCGAATAATGTAAAAATTATTATCACCTAATAATTTTTAATTTTTAATATTTAGTTAAGTGTTTGTTCTTTCATGTATTGAAATATCCCATAGCTGATGTATGCTAATTGATTAAAATTTAATTGAATTATTTAAGAAATAAGGCTCTATTTAAGGCAGTGTATAGTAAAATATATCCCTGCCTTTTTTAATTGATTCTATACCCTATTTTATGTAATTAAACCACTGAATTTTGATATTAAAAATAGAGGTTAGCATGTGTTTATATCTCTTCTAAACATACCTTTCATAATATGACCGAAACGAATGCGATCTATATAAATTCTTAGAAAAGAAGTCATCTGTCCTACTCTCCATGTTATGCGAACGATTAGTTATAATATTTAAAGTGTTAAACAAAAAACCTTATTATAAATATAAAAATATATGCTTCTATTAGCTCTAGTACGGTAATAGTATTATGTTCACCCTTTGGATTATATATATTTCGTGTTTTTCTTTTGATTGCAATCTTTATGAGTTGCTTGTAAATTCACTATTGAATCACGACCTCCAATAGCCAATGGTTTAATGTGATCTATATGGATATCGTCACCGAAAAATAATGGGCTATTACAAATTGGACAAATGTTTTTTTGTATTTTAATCAGCTCTGCTTTTTCTTGTTCTGACAGTATAACGTTTCTATCTTGTATTCTATACGTTGACCAAAGGTCTTTAATTAATGATAAGAACTCATCTAACTTTTTATTATCATTTCCTGGTACATTTTTCATCAATTGAAACAACGTAGTTATGTCTCCTTTTATTTTAATTCGATTATATTTTATCATTTCATAATTAAGATAACATAATATATACCACAGTGTATAAAAATTTTGAAATGTCCTTCTGTTTTGAGTGAACATCCTATCTAATTCTTCCCTTAAATACTGGTCTGCATTTTCTGTATCCTTATCTATTAATATAGTCCTGACTTTTTTTATAAAAGTTTCAATGATTTTTATGCACTTTAAAAACTCTAATTTTGTGCTCTCTTCATTTGTTACTTCATTAAGTGTCTTTGTAATTTCGGTTTTATGCTTAATCCGTGCATTTATTCTATTACTTCTCACATAAACATCTATTATATCTTCAATATCAAACCCTTCATTTTTAATATCTTTAATCTTGTATTCTAAATAAACAAGTGATGCATATAGTTCTTCGTCTTCCATTCTCTTGCTATTAACCTTTGAATAAAACCATTTAGAGTGTTTACGTGTATTCTCTTTAATTGTTGTTACAATTTCTTTATCTATATATGAGTTCCACATCTCGAACGAGTTTTCTTTTATAGGATATGGTTTATTATTTAATCTAATAAACAAATCAATAGGATCAAAGTGTGGATTCAACTTTTCATCAATAATTACTATAGATAAGTTAAAATCTAATATTTTGTCTTTTTTTTGGTCTGATAAATCCTGATATTTCATTCCATTATATTCACTTAATATAGTCAGTTTAGATAGTGAAAAATTGTTTTTCTCAGTCTTAACACGATTTCCATTTTCATCTATAAACTCCTGTCCGATAAAACCTAATATAGATAATAATCTTTGTTGACCGTCTACAACTTCGGAGATACCACTTTCTCTTTTATAAATAAATATTGGAGGTATTTTTATATCCAAAAGAATACTTTCAATTATCGAGGACGATTTAGCTTTATTTATTATCTCTCCTCGTTGATACGATGGTCTTAATAGAAATCTTCGTTTAAGCATTTGCCTACATATGTCTTCTATAGTTGTGGTTGACGCATCAGGTCTATTTAATCTTAATGTGTCATAAATCATTAGTTTTGAAGTATCATCTTCATTAAATATTTCCTTTAAGTCAGGCTTGAATTTATCATAATTACTTAAATATAGGTCTAAGTTGATTTTATACTCATTCTCAAAGAATTTAGCAGTAAAACTAAATCTTTCAATCAACGCCTTATAGAAATGACTATTCGTCATTTCATATTTATCAATATTATTAGAAATACATTTGGTTAATCTTAGATAAGTCTCTCCTTTGATTTTACTAACATTAATACCTTCTTTTTCAATAATTGAGATTGCCCAAAATAGACACTCAAAAACCAGTCTGTTATGGTTTAATTTATTCTTTATAATAATATTCCTAATATCAACCAAGATATTAATTTTATTGATAAAATTTAAGTAAAATTTATCTACATCATCATTATAATTTGACATGTTTTCATATAGCCTGGCAATGAGATCTTTTCTCTTGTTAGTTGTAGCATAATAATTAATTGGTATTAAAGGCAATACCAAAAATAATCTCAATTTTTGCATTACCTTTTCTAGGGTGACTGTTTTGTCAATTAATTCCATATCCCTATCTACAAAAAATAATTCTAAAATATTTTTAAACACCATCGAATTCTTTAATTGTTTTTTCATAAAGCTACTAAGATTATCATCGATATATATAGCCTTTTCGATTTCGAAATTTTTCAAAGGTGTAATGCCTGAATTATACCTTCTGAAAATCTCTTTCTTAATTAAGTCCTCTTTTCTTTCATCAAGTCTAGGTTCATTAATAACACCAAATTCAATAATTCTCAAAGTAGTATCCCATAATGTAGATTGTATTTCTTGTGATAGATCATTAAAACTCTTTTTTGCAAAGCCTTTTATAGAACTTAAACCTTTAGCTGTTAAGTGAAATTCGTTATTGATAAACTTCTTTATTGTTTCAAATCTCTGTCTACCGTCAATTACTTCGATTATGCTACCAGTATTAAAGAATACGAGTGGAGGTATCTCAGTACCCAGCAAGATGCTTTCTATGAAATAAGTTGCCTTATCTTTTTCCCATACATAATTTCTTTGATAGTAAGGATCATACACCGTATTATTCATACGTCTTACATTAGCAAAAAGAGACTCTATAGAAACAACTTTTGATTCGATTTTTATATGGGATTTGAAGATTTCTCTTATTTCATCATCCTTTAAAAAATATAACCCCATTGGTCGGCAGCCTCCATTTGGAAATTTATTATTACTAGCAATCAAACTCTTGTTATAAAAATATACCATTATTATCATTTTTGTAAGGGGAATATTGTCGAAATTTGTAAACTAACTCATTTTTCTATCACAAATACATAAATTGTATTTATGCGTAGTCATAACTCAAAAGTATTGACTATGATTTCTAGAAGATGTATTATTAAGCCATACAACGTAGTCAAAACTTATAGTCAATACTATATTGCTAAAAGGAGTTATGAATTATGATTTATGGGTATGCAAGAGTATCAACAAAAGGACAGGAGACAAATGGTAATTCTTTAGAAAGTCAAGTAGGTTTATTAAAAAGTAGCGGATGCCAAGAGATAATTGAAGAAAGCTATACAGGTACTAAAACTGATAGACCGAAGTTTAAAGAGTTAATAAATAAACTTCAAGAAGGGGATATGCTAGTTGTAACGAAATTAGATAGATTTGCACGAACTACGATTCAGGGTTCTACAATAGTTGAAGAATTGATTAATAAGGGAATAAAGGTTTATATACTGAATATGGGAATTCTGGACAATACCCCTTCAAGTACTTTGATTAGAACAATTTTTTTTGCTTTTGCTCAATTCGAAAGGGAGATGATTGTGGAACGTACTCAAGAAGGTAAAGCAATTGCAAAGACTAAGCCAGGATTCAAGGAAGGTAGACCAAAGCAATTTACTCAAACGCAGATAGATATGGCGTTGGATTTGCTGAAAGATTATTCTTATACACAAGTTGAGAAAATGACTAAGATTAGTAAAGCAACTTTAACAAGAGAAATGAGGAAGCGGAAGGCAAAGAATGAAGGTTAGAAGGGCAAATAGCTCTTCTTTTTTTGTCCGCCTTCAATGGGTAGGGGGTAGAAAACAAAAATTGAAGTCTTTTCGATTCTCGCAGTACCCTTTGCACTTAGTGCCTCATCCACATGTTAGTTGATACGAAATACATCATAAGGTTAATAAATAGAGCTAGACAGGATCTGGAAATAATGGTATAATAAAGTTAATTATAATTTGATGTAAGCATATTTTCCTCGGCTTATATCGATAAGATTATATTAATAGAAAGGTAAGGGGATGTATCATGGCTGTGTCGAGGAGCAGCTCGCCTATTAAAACCATTGGATTAAGGTAAGTAAAATTCCCTAAATTAAATTGATAAGTAACTTCCTACTTTGTTGTTTCTCGACACGTCAAAACAACATGTAGGAGGAACATCATGAAAAAAATATTTGATTCTTCGTAAAGTAACCAGGAGCCTATATACATATAGGCTGTTTTGAGTTACTTTTTTGTTTTCATAAAAATACTTGTAACTACATTATAGAAGAATTATCCATTAAACCCTATGTCAGTAACTATCAGGTAAATATTAATAAAAATATAAGGAGGATACTAATATAATTCACACAATAGAATTAAGATATATTATTCCAGTAGATCATTTCTTTATCGGATATTTAGAACATGAGTGCAGAAAAAATCAATACAATAAATTACAAGAAAATGTGATATTTTCAATATTAGCAAACAACAATATTTTTAGAGGCTTCCAAGTCAATCTAGTAAAAGAGGGATTAAAAATTCAATACCCAATAAGAAATAACCCAATGCATTATTTATTTATAATAGTTAACGCTCCAATATTGCTTAACAAGCCAACCATTGAATTTGATGACCTAACAACATTTAAGAAAAAATATTATTCAATTATTCACGAAAGGATATTTTATCATCATGAATTTCTAAAAAGCGAAACTTTAAACAGAATAGATTATAAGTTTGATTTTAAGTGTAAGAATCAACAAGAAAAAAAGAGCTTATTAACAATATTGAGTAAGGCTAGGATGAAAAGATATTCAGCTTCTAAAAGGAATTATCATGACTCTGAAGAAAACCCAGCTACAGTTTATTATAAAGCAAATAATTATCGAGTTAATACTTATGACAAAGAAGCAGAAGCGGTTAGTAGAGGATATATAGAAGAATGCAATATAAATTTATTAAGATATGAATTACAAATACTAACAGGGCTTCTCAATAATTATGAAAAAAGGTATGGACTAAAAAGAACTATTGATAATTATTGGTATATGAGAGATTACTTTTTCAATGAATATCTACGCCCAATATTTTATATAGGCGATTATTATTCGAACAATATTATAAGTAGAATACTAAATACTTCCAAAAATAGGGATTCGTTAATGCAAAAAATTAAAGAAGTGCAGCAATTAGAAAATGTTGATAATGTTTACTCATATTATCAAATAAAGCAAATACAGAATCTTAATATAAACCCTATTCAGAATAACTATAATTTAATGAACCCTTTGAATTCTATATTTAAGAAAGCGGTTTAAAAATACGAAGGAGGAGATAAGATTTACTATATGTTTGAAAATTATGATGATGTATTAAATGTAAATGAATTATGCCACATGCTTAAAATAGGTAAAAATACAGCTTATAAACTATTATCTAATGGAGAAATAAAGGCAATCACTATCGGTAAAGTATATAAAATCCCCAAGAAATCTGTAATAGACTTCGTTCAAATAAATTAGAAGGATTGCAAAAAGCTATACCTTCTAATAAACTAAGCTTGAATAATGGAAGGTATAGCTAATTTCTAATCAGGAAAGGAGCTATATCAAATATGAACGGAAGTTTACATAAAAAAGGGAAGTATTATTATGCTGTGATTGCTCAAAAGGACAATCAAGGTAAATGGCAGCAAAAATGGTTTAGCACAAAATCAGAAAAGAAAGGAGAAGCAACGAAGGTATTAAGGAAGCTTCAAACCGAACTTGAAAATGGGACTTATATAGACCCGAGCAAAACATTGTTTTCTGATTTTATTGTTGATTGGTTAGATAACACCATAAAAAATCAGATTGAAGTTACTACTTTTGATGGATATTGTACTAACGTTAAAACTCATATTGCCCCTTATTTTAAAGAAAAAGGTATTAAGCTACAGGATTTAAGAACAATTCATCTCCAAAATTATATTAATGAAAAGTATAAAAACGGAAGAGTAGATGGTAAAGGTGGCTTATCTGCTAAATTTCTCAAGAAGCATCATGCCAACATTAAAAAATGTTTAGATTATGCAGTAAAGATGGGCTTAATAGCTACTAATCCAATTTCTAATGTAACATTGCCTAAAATTGAAAAGTATAACGCTCAATACTACTCTATTGAACAACTAGAAACGCTCTTAGAGGTCACTAAAGGCTCGAATATTGAATCAGCAGTATATTTGACTGTACATTATGGTTTTAGGCGTGGAGAGGCATTAGGATTAAGATGGAGAGATATTAATTTTAAGGACAGCTCTTTGATAGTATGTAACACAAGAACAAGAGTCTGTACGAATGTTGAGAAAAAACCCAAATCAGAATCTAGCCTAAGAACATTACCACTTATACCAAAGGTAGCAGATTATCTTAAAACCTTAAAGAAAAAACAGTCAGAGGACAAATTACTTTTCGGTAACAAATATCTAAATAATGATTATGTTTGTAAGTATGCAGACGGAACACCTACAAATATTTCAACATTAGACCATGCTTTTAAAAGGATTATTACCAAGAATAATTTATCTCCTATTAGGTTTCATGATTTAAGGCACAGTACCGCATCTTATCTATGTAAATTAGGGATATCTTTAAAAGAAGTCCAAGTATGGTTAGGTCATTCCGATATTAGTACGACTGGAAATATTTATAGTCATATTGATTTCGAAATGAAGAAAAATGCCGCTAATAAAATTAATGACCTATTCAGTAAAGTAGCAGGCTAGTTTATTAGAAGATTTATTAGAAAAAGCAATAAAAATGAGGACTGCCAATTACTAACAATCCTCATAACCCTTGCAATATGGCGGAGAGGGTGGGATTCGAACCCACGGAGGTTTAACCCTCACACGATTTCGAGTCGTGCGCCTTCAACCGGACTCGGCCACCTCTCCATATTTTCTTCATTACGATCATATATATTTGTATTTGTATCTACTTAACTGATTAATTGCGACGCTCCTTAAAGAATCTTTGCAAAATAGCCCCACATTCATCAGCCAATATTCCTGTTGTAATCTTTACACTGTGATTAAATCCTGGAAACTGCAGGATATTAATTAACGTTCCTGCTGAACCGGCCTTAGAATCATCTGCTCCATATACTACTCGATCAATACGGCTCTGAAGCATTGCCCCAGCACACATCGGACATGGCTCTAAAGTTACATATACAACCGCGTCTGATAAGCGCCAGTTATTAAGGTTTTTACTTGCTTTACGGAGAGCTATTATTTCAGCATGAGCTGTTGAATCACTAGTTGTTTCTCTTAGATTATGGCCACGGCCGATTATTTCACCTTTAAGAACTACCACCGCACCAACGGGTACCTCCCCTTTTTGAAAAGCCTTCTCGGCTTCAAGGAGAGCTTCTCTCATAAAAACTTCATGTTCCATCATTAATACCTCTAAAACTATGGTGCGCCCGGCAGGATTCGAACCTGCGGCAGACGCGGATTAGGAATCCGCCGCTCTATCCACCTGAGCTACGGGCGCATAAAATAATAATCATTTAGATTTAAAAATGGTCATTTGCCCGGCCTAAATGGCAACTAGCAAGTGACCTAATTTTATTTATTAAGTTAATGGCGTGCCCGGCAGGATTCGAACCTGCGACCCTTTGATTCGTAGTCAAATACTCTATCCAGCTGAGCTACGGGCACACGTAAGTTGTTTGTAAGTGGCGGAGAGAGAGGGATTCGAACCCTCGATACAGGTTTAAGCCCGTATAATCGCTTAGCAGGCGACCGCCTTCAGCCGACTCGGCCATCTCTCCTTGAACTGCACATTGTATTATACACGGAATAAGGGTATTAAGTCAAATACGAGTTTATTCCAAATATAATAATGCATCTTTTGATGGTGATACGTAATATGGCGGAGGGGGTGGGATTCGAACCCACGGAACCCGCAAGAGTTCAACGGTTTTCAAGACCGCCTCCTTCAACCGCTCGGACACCCCTCCAGCTTGCATAACCGGAAAATAATTATACACTCATCGACAGGCAAAGACTAATATAACATGTTATCAAATCGCTGTCAATAATCAAATCGCTGTCAATTAACCTACTGTTATCCGATCTACTCCCCCCATGTAAGGCCGTAAGACTTTGGGAACCACTACATTCCCGCCTTCATCTTGGTAGTTCTCAAGAATTGCCGACGTTGTCCTGCCAATAGCGAGACCTGATCCATTTAATGTATGTACAAATTCTGGTTTGCCTTTGACCGTTGGGCGAAAACGTATATTAGCACGTCGTGCCTGAAAATCTTCGAAATTACTGCATGAAGAAATCTCACGGTATGTATTAAATGATGGAAGCCATGCTTCAATATCATAAGTTTTCGCTGACGAGAAGCCTATATCCCCCGACGAGAGACAAACCACTTGATACGGAATCTCGAGTAGCTGTAGTACCTTCTCAGCGTTTGCAGTTAGCTTTTCAAGTTCGTCATAGGAATTTGCGGGATGGGCAAACTTTACCATTTCTACCTTATTGAACTGATGTTGCCTAATAAGACCCCGCGTGTCTCTTCCATGTGCACCGGCTTCGGCTCTAAAACAAGGTGTGTAAGCCACATGATAGATTGGCAAATCTGCTTCACTCATAATCTCATCACGATAAATATTAGTTACAGGTACCTCTGCAGTAGGTATTAAGAAGTAATCGACATTTTCCAGATGAAACATATCTTCTTCAAACTTTGGAAGCTGACCTGTTCCAATCATGCTATCTCTATTTACTAAAAAGGGCGGGATTAGTTCTGTATATCCATGTTCGTTAATATGCAAATCAAGCATGAAATTTATTAAAGCCCTTTCTATGCGAGCTCCCAAGCCTTTATAAAACACAAACCTTGCTCCTGTTACTTTTGCGGCTCTTTCGAAATCCAGAATACCGAGCTGTTCTCCTATTTCCCAGTGAGGCTTTGGAACAAAACTGAAATGTTTTGGTGTGCCCCAGCGCCGCTCAAGCCTATTAGCACTTTCATCCGAACCAATAGGTACTGTTTCATGTGGGATATTGGGGATTTTAAGAACTAGACCGTTTATCTTTTCCTCAATAATCCGGATTTCATCATCCCACTCTTTAATTTGCTGAGAAACAAGTTTCATCTCTTGCATAAGGCTATCAGCACTAAGACCATCTTTCTTTAGCTTGCCTATTTCTTCCGAAACCGTGTTTCTTTTGCTTTTGAGTTCTTCAGTCATATGAAGTCTTTTCCTTCTATCTTCATCAATCTTTAGGAACTCATCTATAATATCAGTAGAATTATTTCTCTTAAGCAAGCTCTCTTTTACATATTCGGGGTCATTACGTATTAGTTTAATATCCAACATAAATAGCTTCTCCTTTCTTACGGTGAATTAGAAAGCAACATGAGTCGCACTTTTTATATCGCTAACTTCAGTTATTCTTTCCATTACCTGCTGTTCAACTGGATTATCAACGGTTAATATCATTAATGCGTTTCCACCTTGTTTTTCGCGCCCTAGCTGCATTCCTGCAATATTTATGTCGTATTCTCCTAAAATCATGCCAATTTGTCCAACTAGTTTAGGTCTATCCTTATGTTGAATAATAACGAGATTTCCAGTAGGTTGGATATCTAAGGGAAACTGATCAATCCGTAGAATTCTCATTTCATTATTTTTAAATACAGTTCCAGCGAACGAACGCTGCCATTTACCATTGCCCTTGATAGTAATTATAACTTGATTAGTATAATCCTCAGTCTTAGCATTTTTTATTTCTTTAACACTTATTCCTCTCTGCCTCGCTACAATTGGTGCATTAACATAATTCACTGCTTCATGCATAACTGGTCGTAAAAGGCCTTTCAGAAACGTATTTGTTAAAGAGCTTAAATCGTATTCCGCTACCTCTCCTACATATTTGATTTCTATATCATCAACTGGCCCTTCAGCTAGACATGCAGCAAGCTTACCCAGTCGTTCTGTCAATACAGCGTACGGTTCTAAGACTGTCATTAATTCCGGCTTAATAAAGGGTATGTTAACTGCATTCTGTACTGGTTCGCCTCGTAGTATCCGCAGAATTTCATAGGATACATCAACAGCCACATTAACCTGTGCTTCCTCAGTGGATGCGCCTAAATGGGGTGTAACTATAATCTCTGGAAGTGTAAAAAGTGGACTTTGAGTCATCGGTTCCTTTTCATACACATCCAATGCTGCTCCTGCTACCTTTTTACTTATGA
>PGYR01000093.1 GCA_002839765.1 Ignavibacteriae bacterium HGW-Ignavibacteriae-4 | reverse complement strand
ATACACATTGGTTTAGGTCATACATTCTAATAAAAAATAAGGAGTTAATATGTACAAGTATATACTATTTTTATTAATTGCAACGATATCAATCAATGCTCAAGACACTATAGAAAAAGATAAATCTACTTCCCTAGATTCCTCAAAATACCAAGAATGGGATTTTGAATTTTGGAGTATGAACTCTTACAGTGATTTGGATAGACCGACTATCGAAATTGAATATGGAAAGAACGAGGAATTCTATAACAAGGATGCGTTCAGTACAGATTTCAATCCAAATAATAGATTTATTGGTAAAGTTGGATTTGCAGACTATGGCGAAACAGTAGCTGGTAGTGGTCTTCTGAAATACTCTTTCAACTCTCTTTTTGGGGCACAATCTCTTGGAGATATAGATGCAATAGGTGAAAATCAGAGCTTGAACAGTAGAGTCCTGTCTTTTGGGTGGTTAACAAGCAAGGGCTATGGCTATACAATCAGTGATAATTTTCAAATAATACTTACTCATGGAACTGGACTATCTTGGAACTCACTTAGCTTCGCTAATTCGAGTGGTGTAGTAGATAGTAACCAAATTGATTTGATAAAAGTAATGGAAGAAGGTGTCCACTTCGGTGAGACATTTGAATCAGGAATTAAAATAAGAATAATAGACAATATAGGGATCTCAGCAACTTACAGTGAGAATCTTATAATGCCTCGTTTCTTATTCTGGCATTGGTCATTGGGTAAGTTAATAGAAGGAACATCACAAGGTATAGCTAGCTATTTCGTGGATAGAGTCAAAACTACTTCTCCTACACTAGTGCCAATACTTTATTTCGTAGTCAAAAATGGAATTTCTTATGGGTTCCACAGAATACGCGAGAATAATATGAATTGGCCATCGAACACGGCCCCTCCTCTATTCCAGAGAAATTTCAATATTGGTGTTAGCTTTATTTTCTAATGAATATTAGACTAATCAAATTAATTTTAGCACTTTCTTTCTTCTTTCTAGTACAGAGTAATATCTGGTCTCAGGAAGAAGAAAGCATTGGTGATATTATCTCTCGCTATTTCAATACTGAAGAAAATGTGAATATTCCTCTGTTGGAACTAAGCTATGGACCAGAATGGTTGTCATTCTACTCAGATTTTAGTAGCTCATTCGAGGATAACTACACTACCGAAATTCAATATGGCTTTTTCAGATATGACAAAAGACTATCAAGAAATGGTATATTGTACTTCAGCTCAGAGAGAGCATTTTTTGGTAACTCATCATCTCGTTTCAAACCCTCATCTGTCAGTGATTATACTATCAAAACCGAGATGTATCGCTACGGTGGTACATATTATAATGGTTTCGGGATAGGCGAAGAAAAAGGAAGCAAGTTTTTATTTTCTCATAGTAGCTCCATAATGCAAGTGCAATCAGACATTGAGAGTTTCACCAACAACGAAAATGATAATCGTTTACTTTATCAGTTCGAGACAGAAACAAACTTCGGTATGGCATATTCGTCGGGGCTAATATATGTTTTTGGTGAGGGAGTAACTAGCTTGGAAATCAAGTATCACCACAATGTAATTTGGTCAGATTTCCAATTCTTAGAGTGGAGCGGCTCATGGATTTTAGAGAATCTATTACAAAGGACACCCGATTTATTTCACGAGTATTTTATATCCCAATTCGGGGCATATTACCCAATTATCTATCATATATACAAGACGGGGATTTCGTATCTGATATACGAAGGACGTAGTAGAAATAGCTATTGGCCATTCAAAGGAAGCGAAGTGCTAACCCAACGAGGAGTAAGACTAGGAGTCAAATTCGCCCTCTAGTCGGAATCTATCTATAAACTCGCTAACTACTTCGTCTTTTGAATCTTTCAATTGCTGAACATTCCCCTCGAATCTGACCAATCCATCGTGAAGCATAGACACTTGGTCTGCTACTCGGAATACAGAGAACATATCGTGAGTTATTACTATCGATGTAACACCAGTTGATTTTCCGATTTCTTTAACTAACTCGTCTATCTGCTCCGATGTAACTGGATCAAGTCCAGTAGTAGGCTCATCGTAGAATATATACTTAGGGTCACCTACTAATGCACGAGCAACACCTACTCTCTTACGCATACCACCCGATAGATCCGATGGTTTTTTAGTTTTCAATATTTCCCATTCCTTTATGAAATTAGCGGACTCTCGCTCCTTAATAGGAGGAAGTAAGCCAACAGACGATAGAACTTTAATTGCTGTCTCATCTAATATTTTCGTGTCCCTTTCGCCGTGTTCGTATAGACCAATTATGATATTCTCATAAACGTTGTAAGAATCGAAAAGAGCAGCCCCTTGGAAAACGAAGCCCATACTCTTGCGAATCTCGAATAATTCTTTGTAACTCAAAGTTTCTATTTCTTTGTCATCCACAAATATTTCGCCTTTATCTGGCTTTAACAGACCTACTATATGTTTGAGCAAAACACTTTTCCCAGAGCCAGATTTACCAATGATACAATGAGTTGAACCGTTTTCAACATCTATGTTTATACCATTGAGAACGTGTTTATCACCGAAGCTTTTATACAGATTTTTAATTGAAATCATGAAGTCATATATTTTTTGTTTTTTAAAATTAACAATAGTTTGCCTTTTATTTACAATAATTTGTATTTATTTTCTATTTTAGTATCAGTATGTATTCCGACTTTTCAATTAAATAATATATAAATATGAGTTTCAATTTTACAAATGAAGACATTGAAAGAATCTCCGAGACATTGGGGGTTAATCATAAAGGTTCTTCAGATACTTGGACATGGACACTGAAAAACACCGAAACTAACCAGTCCGTAGTATTTACAATTTACAATAAAACTCAAATTTCGCCTCAGAAAGATGAGACTGGTGTATTAGTTTCAG
Organism: Ignavibacteriae bacterium HGW-Ignavibacteriae-4; assembly: GCA_002839765.1. Taxonomy (GTDB): domain Bacteria; phylum Bacteroidota; class Ignavibacteria; order Kapaibacteriales; family UBA2268; genus PGYR01. The sequence goes on along the minus strand of PGYR01000093.1, from coordinate 1,058 downwards.
TTCAAACTAAGCACGGCTACTTCGAGCTTCACGGGCTAACAGGATTTTTGCTTTTTGAGCCAGACGAAGTTATATTCGTTCGTGCAGAAGAGGAAAGAGTCTCTTGCCTAGTGATAGGAAGTAATAGCAGTTGTTCGCTTTTCTCTAATATAGATAAAGCAATTTTAAAATCGAACATAACTGAACTAGACCCTGCTATTTTATTAGCTGCTATGCAACTTTCCCTAGCTGAATCAATCCTATAAGTTAATGGCAATAGAAATAAACATATTAGATGAAGGGGAATTCGGTATTATCCCCGAATCCAAAACTACTCAGTTAGTTAATAATATACTTTCTGATTATAAAATAGATAGTGCACTTATTAATCTTATATACGTCAATGATAAAGACATACATGAGATAAATAAAGAGTATCTTAATCACGATTATCCTACTGATGTTATTACATTCGTATTGGATGAAGATGAGAAAGAAGCTGAAATAATAATTGGCGTAGAAACAGCACTAGAGAACTCGAAAGAATACAATGCAACCCATGAGTCCGAACTACTCAGATTAGCAGCCCACGGTGTGCTACATCTGTTAGGATATGATGATCACGCGGACGAAGACAGGGCTGCTATGCACGAGCTCGAGAACAAATACTTAGGTACAGTAAATGAATAAAGATATAGTAAATGTATTAGAATTTGTGCTAGATAGCATAAAAGAAGGCGGTGAGCTAAACACTGCCGAACTATCACGAATTTTAGACAAGAACAAAAACGATTATTATTTAGATAGATTAGAAAGCAATGCTGATGATTTAGAAAGGGTTAGACCTGAAAGTAAAAACTCTTTTAGATTCCTACTCGAATCTGAGCAAATGTTTTTCACAAAAGAAGTTCAAGGCGAGCTAATACAGCTACAGTCAATAGGGCTAATATCGGGCAAAGAAATAGAGCAGCTAATAGAGACTGCTATATTCCGCGAGTTTAGACTAATAGACAAAGAGGCACTTCGCCATCTATTACCAGGTATAATAGTACAAAACAACGTAAGTACTAATAATCTAA
>PGYR01000029.1 GCA_002839765.1 Ignavibacteriae bacterium HGW-Ignavibacteriae-4 | reverse complement strand
TTGAGGAGGGATTTAGGGAGGTGTTAAGATTGTCGAATTTAAAGCAACTCTCGTCTCCTAATCCCCCCAACCCCCCTTTCACAAGGGGGGCTTTTGAGTTGGGAGGTAATTCTTACTATTATGTTATTTACACTAACTTTAACCTTATCCTAACTTCATCTCCCCCCCTGTTAAGGGGGGACTAAGGGGGGTTAAATAAGTTCTTCAATACCTATCCCAGCTTTCGATGCAATCTTTTCTATTATTGTGTCTTGTACTTTATTGAATTCAAATAGTACTTCATCGTTTGTAAACCTGATAACTTCTAATCCAAAAGATTCTAGTACGGCTGTTCGATGTTCATCGTACTCTATCCCATCTTTTGTACTATGTGAGTCACCATCTACTTCTATCACTAGTTTTGCTTTTGAGCAGTAGAAATCTACTATATAGTTGTCCAATACTTTTTGTCTTTTTATTGGAATATTGAGCGAACTAAGAAAATCCGCCCATATCTTTCTTTCTGCTTTTGTTAATCTCTTGCGTAGCTCTCTTGCTCTCAATTTTAGTTCTGTATTGTATGGTATAAATTTCATTTTTTATCCTCATCTCAACCCACATGAAACACTGTCATTCCGAGCGAAGCGTGGGAATCTCATTATAAAAACTTATCTCTCTTTCTAATCCCCCCAACCCCCCTTTGACAAGGGGGGCATTTGAGTTGGGAGGTAACACTGTGTATTTTTAAATTTATCTTAACGTTCAACTTTTTTTCAATCTCATCTCCCCCCTGTCAAGGGGGGACTAAGGGGGGTAAGTCTCTTCCACCTAACATCTAACCCTCAACTTTATACAATTATGGATTAAGGGGGGGTATTACACACCTCACCCGTTCGGATATGTGACATAATCACATCCCGTTATAAATAATAGTCATATTGACTAATTGCTACACGAAATCGCGTTGGGTGGCGACTACTACTCCTATGATGGCAGTATCCTCATCTACTTTGATGGGCTGGTACTTTGGGTTCTCTGGTGATAGCAGCACTCCTCCATCTCTGAAGTTGAGAGTCTTCACTGTCAAAGCACCGTCCACTCGGGCTATTACTATATTACCTTCGCGTGGTTCTTTGAGAGTATCGACTAATAGCTTGTCACCGTCCATTATACCTACGCCTATCATACTATCGCCCTGCACTCCGACCATAAAAGTACCCTTGTGGAATCGTTTGTTGGGGTATATATACCCCTCGATTTCCTCGGTTACTTCTAGTGGTTTACCGGCTGAGACACGAGACGAATAGAGTGGCACTGAGCCATTCCCACCGGTCTGACCCAATCCGAATACTGTCAGATTGACTCTTTCCTCGGGTTCGTTATCCTCGCCGAATATCAATTCGTCTAAGCTGACATCGCCCACTTTCTCTATTATGAGTGGTATATCGACTGTGCCGCGACGCTTCCAAGTAGTGATTGTAGTTTCCGCAAGCCCCAAACGAACTGCTAACTCAGCATCCGTCCGAAGATCGAGATTACTTTTCAGCCGTTGGATGATTTCCCTTGCCTGCTCTTTGCTAAATCCAGCCATATTGACTTGATATATTTTGTTAAACAATAATTACTAATACAAACTTAGTCAAAATGACTTATATTGTCAAGTATTATTTTCAAAAAATGTAAAATTTATTTGGGAGGGGGATTATTGTTTTAAAGAATTGAACAGATTAGTAATTAGGTTTATTTCATCTTGTGGTTTTAGACGATTGTCAATATTAGACAAATTAGTAGAAGGAAATCTATCTTCTAAATAGTTTAAGCTAGATAGTTTGTCATGATCAAATTCGTAGCGATTAAAATACTCTCGGTCTTCAAGCTCTTTTATTCTATTTTTAAGTACCATTATCTCATTTTCTACAACGACATAGTATTGGAAGTTACCCTCAATTGAATTTAACTGATCAAGGTCCGTTTGTAAATCCTCAAATTCAGAAGTGCCTCTATTAACTATATCATGAACAATGTCTTCTATTATTTCTGTAATAATGTCACTCGGGCTTTCTTGATAATTATCAAATTCACGTTCGAATAATTCCATAATTTCAAGCAAATATTCTAATTGATCAAAATTACTGATGCATTCTGTTATAATTAGAAATATTATTTCCGAATCATGCATTTTAGGATTATAAAAACACTTGATAAGTTTTGTATATGCAGCTAAAGACATGTGACTTATATTACGGTAATAGATTATTTCTAAAAATGAATTATGAATAAAAGATTCTAAAGCAGTATTAATTGTAGGTTTAAAAAAATCATTGATAAGAAATAGCTTAATTAGATTCTTTTCCTCTCGAGCCATCCAAGTATTAATATGCATTCTAGGATTAACCTTTAATGTATCAAATTTGGATATTAAATGATTTTGCAGTAACTCTTGTAAAGTCTTATCTAATATAATCCTTTGTTTTATTAATGAATCTGATTCTAAACAAAAGATATTCAATGCTGGTTCTAAAAAAAGTACAGACTTGATTAGATTTTCTTTTACTATTCTATCACTATTCAAATAGTTAACTAGAAAGTCCTGTATTGAAGGATTATGATAATCTATTAGTAATTTATCGTTAGATCTTCTATTGATTTGTATTAAAGAATCTTCTAATTCTTTGATGGATATTTTATAATTACTACTGTTAACACTAAAATCAAAGTAATCATTGTTTTGCTCTATATAATATTTTACCTGCTCAAATAGTTCATTATAATCAATATCTTCACCTGAGATAAGGAGTGAATTAAGAATGATAGTTGAAATGTAAGAAATCTGATTTTCATAAACATGTTGCCACACTAAATAAGGATATTCAAAGAGACTAAATAGGATTGCTGGAAAATCTTCAGGATTTGATTCCATCCATAGCTTCTTTTTTGTAAATGATTCTATTATTCTTGGGTTATAGTTCTCATGATTTATGATTTTAAAAAGATATTTTTGTTTGATTATCTCATCAATATATTCAAATGGAATACTATTTACCGAAAGGTGGTTGTAAAGTATTTGCGCTCTAACCAAAGTACTATATTTACTGATATCTAATATACATTTGGAAAAATCCTTTTCAAATACTTCGAATCTTTGTTTTGCCTGATTTAGTATATACTCTCTAGTGGTAAATATTAATACTTTATTTTTTGACCTTTGAATTCTATCAATAAATTTAACTATTTGTTTTTCTTCATTCGTAGGTAATGAGTTATGAAGAAAGTTGCTACCAAGAAAATCATCAAAAAGAAACACTTGACTTTTTTCTTCAATGTAATATTTATAACCATCATTTATTGAGTCTGATAAATATATAAATTCTTCCATTCCATTACTCAATAAATCAAATACTAGCATCTCAGCTAGTGTAGTTTTACCAATTCCGGGTGTACCAGAAATAATAACATACTTGTTCAGTTTAATAATTGAGAGTGCTTCTTTAAAACTATCATTCTGTACATAGACACTAATTTTTGCTTGAATGTCTTCTAAAACAAACTTTGATTTATTAATAATTTGACTATTTAATATTCTTTGCAAAACGTCGACACTAGAGAGCCAAAGTTTATAAAAACTCGTCTCAACTTGTGGGAATTTTGATAACAAATTATTTAAATCTTCTTTTCCTAGAATATCTTCATTACTTTTCAAATAAGGCTTGAATAATTCTTTTATAGTCTCTTTATTTCCAGGTGATAATGAAGCATTAGTCGTTAATATATATCTTTCAGGTTTAAGCTTTTGTACTTTCTCTTTCTCTTTTTTTAGATTTGAAACCAAAGAAGGAAAGTTTTTATATCTCTTAGCCTGAACTATTAAATTTTGTCCCTTCGTACACCTTAAATCTATACCTTGATCTGGGCCTTCACCAAATGATTCTAAGTGAATTTCAAGATGTAGTTGGAGTAAGTCACGAGAAAATAATTCAAACTCGTAAGATGATAATATTTCGAAATTATAATTTTTCATTTAATATTAAGTTTATTCGACTCTTTAAACTCAATAGTGTAATCCAACCAAATACTCATTTTGCACCCGCACTCTTTAAGAAATTATAAATATCTTCAAAACCATTCTGTTTTGCATATTGCAAGACGGTTGATTTACTTTCATCGTATAATATATTTAAGTCAGCACCAGCATCTACCAATGTTTTAACAATTAGATAATTATTTGATACAACTGCATAAAGTAATGCACTATATCCATCGTTGCACAAAGAATTCAGTTCAACGCCTTTACTTATTAGAAGTTTAACCATCTCGATTTGGTTGTATTCTACTGCCACCATTAATGGAGTTCGTCCTTTGTAAATTCTCATCTCTATGTCTACTCCATACTCAATAAACATCTCGAATAATTTATAATCTTTTTGATTAATAGAAAACCAAAGATCATTTTTATTATCACTTTCTGAAATAGTAATTTTAGCCCCGTATAATAAGAATATCTCTATAATGGGATATAATTTTGCTGAAATTGCTATTTCTAAAGGACTTTCCCCATCCCCATTTCTGATGTTTATGTCGGCACCAGAGCTCAGGAGGGAATATATACAAACCATAGATAAATCTAGAACAGGTGGTTCTGAAAAATCGGACAAAGAGTTATAAATTATTACACTCATAACTGGTGTAACACCATTGATATCTTTTACATTAACATCAACATTTGATCTTATTAAACATTCTAAAGCAGGGATGAACTTTTGTCTACAGGCAATATGAATTGGGAATATTCCAGTTTTATTGGGAAGATTTATATTTGCTCCAAGAGAAATTAAATATTCAAGAACATCGTTACTTTCTCTCATAACGGCAACAGATATAGGGTTAACACCATTAAAAATATTACTACTAATATCAATCCCTTTTTTTAAAAATTTTTTTGTTAATCCAACATTGTCATAATATATAGCAAGATATAATCTACTATTATCCATTTTTAGGATTCTATAAGCGTTTTTAATTTTTTCGAAATAATTCATAATAATTAACTCATTACTCTTGACTCTAAATAAGAATGCTATAATTAATTTGTTTCTCCCACAAAATACCAATTTCCCCCTAACCATCAAAAACAATTTACCAAAAAAAAATGGCCGCCCTCACGGACAGCCATTCTGCAAATTGAAATAGAATAAGACTATATTTTATTTCTTCGCACCTTCTTGACAAGTCTTAGTTACTTCCACAGATATACGTCTGTTTTGTTTCCTAATAGCTTCTAACTCGTCAGCAGGCATTTTCTTAAGAGCAGCACCAGTTGGTTCTTTTACCTTTGGTTCTCTTTCGCCATAGCCAAGGAATCCAGAGATTCTATTAGCAGCTACGCCTTGCTCTATCAACCATTCTTTTACTTTCTTAGCTCTCTTTTCTGACAGCTTCTGATTGTAATCGTCCGCACCTTCCGCAGAAGCGTGTCCACCAACTAGTATTTCTAGTCCTTCGCATTGTTGTACATAGCTTAGTAGCTTAGCTAAGTTACGAGAAGTCTCTGGGAAATCGTAGTTGAATTTGTCAGTATCTACTATGAATAGTATGTCTGGGAAGTCAACTTTAGTACCGATTTTCGGAGCTTGTGGGCAACCGTTTTCGCCTTCTTCAGTGCTAGGCTTACCTTTTACTAATGGGCAATCATCTTCAGCGTCATTTACAGTATCACCGTCAGTGTCCGGGTTGTTAGGGTCAGTATTTGTCTTATTGACCTCTACTCCATCGCTCAGAGTATCACCATCAGTGTCAGCTTTGTTCGGATTAGTTCTGTACTTATTGATTTCCTCACCGTCAGAAAGACCATCGCCGTCAGTGTCCTTTTCTAATGGATTAGTCTTGTGTTTTAGCACTTCATCACCATCAGAAAGACCGTCGCCGTCACTATCTTTGTTAGATGGATCAGTTTTGTATTTGTTGACCTCATCACCGTCTTTCAGACCATCTTTGTCCGAATCATCACTAACTGGGTTAGTGCTATATTTCTTAACTTCGTCGCCATCAGTTAGACCGTCACCGTCACTATCCATCTTAGTTGGATTAGACATGTATTTATTAACCTCGTCACCGTCAAGTAGGCCATCGCCATCTGTATCAGGCTTAATCGGGTCAGTTTTGTGAGTAGTTACTTCTAGACCGTCAGTTAGTCCATCTTGATCAGTATCTGCTAGTGCAGGGTTTGTTTTGTATTTGTTGACTTCGTCGCCATCGTCCAATCCATCTTTGTCAGTATCTTTTATTTTAGGACTAGAGCCGTAAGTTTGTACTTCGTCACCGTCTGATAGACCGTCACCGTCAGTATCTGCACTTAGTGGATTAGTCTCGTACTTGTTGACTTCTTCGCCATCTAGTAAGCCGTCACCGTCCGAATCAGGATTGTTCGGGTCAGTTTTACGTGCTATTTCTTGACCGTCAGTAAGACCATCAGAATCGCCATCAGCTTTAGTTGGATCAGTTTTAGTTTCCATTACTTCTTTGTAATCATCTAGTCCATCTTCATCAGTATCTTGTTTCAGAGGATTAGTATGGTGTGTTAGGTATTCTTCACCGTCCAATAGTCCGTCACCATCAGTATCAGGAATATTGGGGTCAGTGCCTAATTCTTTCTCTTTGCTATTAGTCAGACCGTCTTTGTCATAGTCAGCATCACCTAATATGTAGTAAGAAAAACCTACACCAAATGTCATAAATGCATCATTTGCACCTCCGTCAGCAGGACTAAGATCGTCTAGGTAATCAGTTCCTGTGAATCTGAAAGTAGCACGACCGTTGAATACCAGATTGTCCGAAAGATACATTTCATAACCAAAACCAACTGGGAATACCACTTGATTTTTGTCATATACACTGTTAAGATTATTAGGTAAAGGGCCACCAAAACCTGCATCACCAGAACGCGGCTCGAAATTCATCAGACCAACACCACCGAATAGGTATGGTACAAATTTCTCATAAGCAAAGAAATTGTAAGTCAGATATAACTCATAAGTATTGACACGAACGGAGTTCTTATCATTGATAGGTATGCTAGTATTTGGGTACATATCACCTTGTTTCGCATCTTGCCCGAAGTAATCCGGATACATGCCAATTGCTGTTGCATCGGTTTTATATCTGATGTTAGATATACCGAATGTAGCTTGGATAGATAGTTGTGAAAATATATTGTACCTTAGAAATGCATCGCCACCGAACCAAAGTTGATTGTCAGTGAACTCACCCCAATACTTAACAGCTCCACCATTGATACCAAATGCCATGCGACCGCCTTCACTTTGTGAAGTAGCATAATTAGTAGATAAAGTGAGTGTCAGAATCGACAGAATTAAAACACGAATAAAGGGCTTCATAGCTCCTCCGATTTTTATTAGAAATAGTTATAGTCTTATATTTTTTATTTGCTGAGTTCTATTTTGATATCTGAGTAAGAATAAAGCCTTTCTTACTTAGCATATTACATATACGATATTGAAGATAAATCGGATTTTTTAGATATGAGTTTTTCTAAATTTTTCTTTTATAATGTTCTAAAGGCATATTTGAGAAAGTAATATACAAAATATAAACTTAGTATATGATTTATATTTACTTATAACAAATAATAAATCGGGATTGGGGCATTTAGACCTTTACTTTCGGCTGCTTCTTTTTGATAACAGCCAATATAGCTCCAGTCACAACTAGAACAGCACCAACAAAGCCAAGTATGCTTATGATAGTTGTTTCGATAATCGTAACTTCGAGATAAGCCATAACTGTGAGAGTAGTTATAGTGATAATTGGGTTAAGGGTGATTATAATACTTACTTTTGATGCTTGTAGATACTTGAATGCCTCGCCTAAGCTACCATAAGCTATGAGTGTATTCAGACCTAGGAATAGAACAAGTACCCACATCTCAAATGATAAACCGGCTAGTGCATGAAAATCGGCGAACCAAACGAACATAAGAACAGGTATAAGGTATATTATCATATTTAGCTGTTGAGCGGAATGTGTAGCCACTAATTTCTTCTGAATTGCTGCATAAACTACCCATATAGCCGCACCAAATAAAGTATAGGCTACACCCAAATCATAAGTCTCTCGATTGGTCGATATACCTGCTATACTCTCACTATAGAAAAGCAGAAACCCAACTGTAACAATACCCAAACCTGTCATTTGTTGTTTGTTCAATCGCTCCTTGAATATAAATATACCTACTAAGACAAGCATTACCTGAGCAGTCTGTATCAATATCTGAGCGGTAGCCGGACCAGCATGCTCTACGCCTCTCATATAGCCAATATAATTGAACCCAAGTGAAAGACCAGCAACAATTAGTAGCGGTGGCATTTTACGGTAAATCTTGAACTCAGATGGTCTGCGAATAGCAAGCCAAAGCGACAAAAATGAGAATGCAACTACGAACCGCATCCAGATAATAGTCATAGAGTCCAGCTCTTTGAGAGCTATTTTCAAGAAGATACCGAGGAAGCCCCAAAACAAAGCCGTAGTAGCTGCGAATAGGATTCCTTTGGTAGTATTATCTAATTTGCTAAAAATATTGTGAGTCCAGACAGAGATAAAATTTAATTTATGCAATCTTTTTGAAAGAATTTGAGTAAATTTATCAATTGATAATAAATACATAATAAGAAAAGCAATGGAACAATTAATAGGATGGATAGTATTTGGTCTGCTAGTCGGCTTTGTTTACGCTTATTTCAAAGACAAAGGCAAGAAATGAAAGTTAGTGTTAACCAGTCATTCTGATAACGCTGAAAGCGTTAGAAGATTCCAGGGAAAGGCAAGAATAGCCACAGAGTGGCGATATAAAACCCCTACGGGCCTGCCAAGCTATAGGCATTGGCTTCTCTTCTTTGTAATTAATCTAATTTCTACAGATATTATAGCTCTACGAGGCATATAAAATTTCCCCTATTCCTACTATGATTTACAAATCTCGGTCATTACGAGGAAAGTAGTGTCGCGAAGTAAAGAATCTAGGCTGGAAATAGTATTCTTTACTATTCCATCAGAGCTTCACATTTTTAAAAATTCAAAGGAATTTTACCGTCAATTTTTGTCATAATATCGAATACTGTTTCACCCAGAATTTCCTTTTGAATTAGCTTCGATTGAGCTTCATAATTGTCAAAATTCGGTGTATGATCAGAGTAACTAAAATCAATAGGTCTTGTATTAATTTGAAATAAAAATAATGAAAACCCAAGCACAAACACGGAAATACTTGCCCCCATTTTTATCTTATGAGAAAACTTCTGGACGAAATTGATAGTCAGATTTAACACTATAACACAGACAATTATCAAGAATAAATCATAATTGTTCCACCACCAGATTTTCCCATACCCCCCAATGTATTCACTGCTAGGGAAAAATAAATTAACACCACCCCATACACTCCCGGGTGTCGGCATATCCTCAAAGAGATGAAATAAGAAACCGAAGAAAAATGCTAAAAAAGAATATTTCTTCAAATCGAAATGGCTGCGTATTTCACTTATTTCAAAATTCTTTCGGACAATAGAAGTAATAAATACTGCAAGGAGAATAATAATCAATGGGGCTAATATCGAATGCAAAGCTGCGTGATGTGAATACCAAAACTTCCCAGCATAAATCTCTCTACCTGTGTGCTCCAATCCAAAGAATGAGCCAATAGTTGAATCAAATCTTGACCACAAAGAAATAGCATCAATATCAGGTAATGCACCGCCTATACCCCCAGCAAATATTATTGAGCATTTTCGTTTCCAATCATCATTTGAAATCGCGGCAAAGACAGTTCCAACGGCTACGCCGGTTAATGTATGTGAGATAAGGTCCATTTTTAGTTATTTTATTGTTCTTCGAATAATTGTTCAAGTAATTCTTTATGACTTGTATACTTATAGAGACTTCTATCTTTTAGAATTGACCCTAATAACAAATCTGTAATTGTTTCTTCATCTTCGTCTTCTTTATTAAGACATATCAGATGATTCAACAATGTGGAGTAAAGTTTGTCTATAAAAAACCCTTTATAGCTCTGAACTTGTTTGTCATTAATTATTTCTAAATCAAAATCTTCAAAATATAAATCAGTATACTGATAGTATTTCAAATGATCGAATTTTGGAAAATCATTTATAATATCTAATGCCTTTGAAGTATTAGGTGGTTTAACAATATTCATAAATCCAAAAATTTGAGATCCGCAGAATTCCATACATCTCAAATAAAATATTCCCTTTAATCTGTCATTTATTAGACCATATTCCTTCATTTTGAAATTCATATCAGAAAGGTCGAATGGGTTGTTTTTATTTCCAACACTAGTGAATAGAGTTGAATAATATTCATCAACTAACTCTACATAAGGAATGTCACATTTCTTTAGACTATCTATTAATTTGTGAGGTTCATAAACTGTTTTCCTATGTGGGTTTTGATGAAGTGCATCGATAATAAATACGATTCTTAGAGTATTAGAATCTGGGAGAGTTAAAAAATCTGTATCTAAAATATCGTTGTCTGAGATTGTAATTTCTTTAATAAATTTCAAAGCACCAATCATATCTTCAGAGTAATTTTCACCTAGTTCATCTAATATAATTTCTGGTGGCTCATTTCTAAACATAAAATTGCTAAAATGTTTTCCTAGCTCAATTATATGTTCATTATTAAGTGACTGCCCATTTGACGGTATTGAACTAAAGACAATTGCTATGAATATTATTAGACTTTTCATTTTTTCCTCTATTGAAGGATTGTAAATATTTGTAATTAGTAATATAAATAAAATATAATGATTTTCAATAAAACACAACCTTTCGTGGGTTCTTGCCGACTGGTAATTAACCCGCTTCAGTTTGGTAAATGTTCATTACCAAAGGTAATTAATTTGTTCCTTCTTTACCCATCCCATGAAATAATCATATTCATGATTAATAATTTTGGGACCGTCAACTTTGAATCTTACAAAAACGATATCTTGGTTATTTATTATTGCCTCTGAGATAAAATCACCTTTATACTTACTTTTCAAGATAAAAACCTCATTGAGTTTACCTTCATTTAAGGCATAAAATTCCAGACTATCTGCATTCATCTCAACTCTTTTATTTTCATTAATAACTACTTTTTCAGGAAATTCTGATGATGTTGAAAATGCGGTCATCGATTTAACAATAGTTGAATCTTTGCCTTGTTCAACTGAATAATAGTAATCATAGGGGTTGTCACAACATGCCCACGCATAGGTCTCGTAACCAGTTATTATTTCATTATCCTTATGAACATTGACAATAAAAAAGCCAGGTATTACATTTGCTTTCCAACCTGTTGGTTCTTTTTTCATTATATAAATATCCTGATAATCCCAATCGAAGTTAAGTCTATCATAAATAAAAAAGTTTACAGAGTCTTTATTAGTACTTACTAGGTGAATATTCTTTTTCAATTCATAGGGTAAAGAGTCTGCATAATCATCACTATCTTTTAGAAATTCAGAATATGTTTCATACCCAGTAAAATAATAACAACTAGTAGTATCATGTTGAATCATTAATTCTTTTAGAAATTCTACTTTCTCATGATTAGAAATTTCTTTTTCAATTTCTGCAAAATTGTACTGTAACGAAACCATAGAAGCCGTGTCTTTATGTAAAGGAAGTCTATATTCTGTTTGAGAATATACTTTAAAGCTGATTAATATTATTATTAAAATTAGTGTTTTCATTTTACTAATATAATAAATTCACTTAGACTCTTCGCTAACTTCGTTAACTCTGAGTGACGGATTTTCTAATACCCAACCACTTTTCTTGGGTTTTTACCGACTTGGATTGTGCGTAATAATGTGCCGTCAGTGCTGATTATTATTACCTCGCCGTCTCTTTGAAAATTGCGGGCATTACCTATCCAGATCTCATTCTTAGCGTCATCTATAGACAAAGATGGCCAAACATCTTTGGTTGTATTTTCGTATATTAGTTGTGGTATTGCTCTGCTGTTTATATGTGGGAATACGTATAATCCACCTTCTGACAAGTAATAAATAGCACCAGTACTTTCGCTCAGAACTACATCAGAGAAATCTTTGAGGGGCATTTCTCGGAGTATCTTATTAGTCATCAAATCCACGAACTTTATCCCACCTAGTTCTCCCTTCTCTACAGCAGATGGAGTATTCAAATAGCCACAAGCAATGTAGTTCTCTGTTCTGTTAATAGACAATTGAATAAGATTTGGACCTATGTATATGTACTCGCTTTTACCTGTGTTCGGGTCTAGTATTTGCAACGTTCCTGCATTCTTTACTTCTTTTCTGTAATCACCGAAACCTGAGTTTGCTATATATAACTTACCATTGTGAGCGATTATATCTTCTGGTGCTGGGCCTGTTGTGAAGACTTGATTTGGTGTAGAGAGAGTGTCCCCGATAATACCGCTTCTAAGTTCGTCTCGGTAAAGATCAGTGTAATAGTATTTATCGCCGATAGTAGTCAGTGAGCGAGGTGCAGCTCTATCGTAGGGAATAGTGATTTTACTTGTGATTGCAGGAACTTTGTAGTCGAGTAATATCAGCTCTTTTGTGCCTGTCGCTGTGAATATTATTCGGCCATCTTCTAGCACTTTCATATCAGAGACTATATCTCCTAAGTATTTGCCAGTTGCTGTTTTGAAATACGAGCTTAGTGTTTTTCCAGTTGAGTTATTATATACATAGATATCAGAATTATTGTAGTTCCATAAACCCTCGCAAAGCACTATTATTCCTGACTCTGGGAATGGAGTTGAGAGAGTATCGTACAGCTGCGCTTTCTTAGTTGGAGTGTTTGGAGTGTCCACACATCCGAAAACCAGCAGTGATAATAATATGCTGTAAAATATATTAGAGCTTAATAATCTTTTCAACTGCATTTCCCTTGCTATTACTGATTTTTATTATATAAACTCCATTCTGTAAATCGGGAAATTGGAAAATTCCAACGCCCGAATGCACAGCTACTAATATACCATTTATTTTATAAATTTGAATGGTATTACCAGCGTTATGGCTTATCACTTTACCTGAATTAAGAGTATAGAACTCGGAAAAATCAACTTCCACTGTTGACATTACATCAGCTACGTAGTTATGAATTACCAGTGCATCTAAGTCGAAACCACTTAATGAAAAATCGAAATATTTATGATTTTGTTTTGCATTTACTTGGTCAGTAATATCTTTTATTTTTATATATCGAATGGAGTCTAATCCTAAATCAGCTAAATCAAAACTGTCGCCTCCACTTATTTCTGAATCGCAATAATCAGCAGTGCCATAAGTCGGGTGAGTACCAGCACAACCCTCCAACGAAGCAAAATCATAAGGAAATTCGGTGTAATTCACACCGTCTTTGCTTATAGAAACTATTGCGGGTTCTTTGAATAAACATCCATTCACAGGGTTTTTGAATACATTTTCGAAGATTGTAAAATCAGGGCCTTCGCCATCTATAATAAGATTATCCGAGTTGCCAACTATTATCTCTCCACCAAAGCCGAAGGATAGCACTTCACTTTCGCTAGCTTCAGCGACATCCTCATTAGCGATGCGAGAAGGAATCCCAAATATATTAGTAGGATAAAACTCTTCTCCTTGACCGAGGTTTTGCCCCTCACCCGGAGTGAAAGAAAAAACGTGGTTGATGGTAATGCAGTCTTGCGAATACAGATTCGCTGCTAAAAATAATATAATAATGCTATATCTCATAGCTGATTGTTCCTCGTATATTACGACCCGGCATCGGGTAATTCAAAAATACTTGATATTGCTTGTCCAATATATTCTTCACGTCTAATCGGACTAATAAAGCGCCTGAGAGCAGTTCTAACTTATAGGAGCCGAATACATCAAGCAGCGTATAGTCGTCTATTATAAGCCCCATATCATTGTCTATTGTGGTGAATATATAGCTTTTGTGCTGTATCGAAGTACCAACTTGAAATTTGTTAAAATCGTAGGTAACAAGAGCTGAGACTATTTCCTCAGGAGTATATGGGAGTAATACTTTCTCTCCTTCCTCAATTCCTGATTTTATCAGCGGTTGTTGGTAGATATAATTGTAAACTATGTTCAATCCCTCAATAGGTGTCAGAATACTAAAAAACTCAATCCCTTGTGAATTGACTTTGTCTATATTCTGCGATTGCCAAGTAATAGGCCCAGTAGGTACTGCTGCGATTTGGTCGCGAGTATTTGTGTAGAATAAATTTATACCAAATTTTCCGAACTTCGGTGGGTCATAATCAAAACCTAGATTATAGGTGATAGAACGCTCAGGGCGAAGGTCTTGGTTGCCATAGTTTAAGTAGTACATTTCGTTAAAAGATGGTAAGCGATAGCCGGTACTAAGGGAAGCTTTGGTAGTCAGATTTGCTTGTACGACTCTTGCCGAGGCGCCAATCATCGGCGAGTAATTACCCGAGAAATCAGAACTATAATCAGCCCTAAAACTACTGTAGAATCCGTACTCTATTACCACGCTTTTCTTAGTGTAATTCATATTGGCAGAGATACCAATATCATTACGAGCTATGTCTTTGTTAACGTCTTGTAACATATCTCCTGCAAGCTTATTAAAAGTACCATCGGCTACAAAACCATATCGTAGATTCTTATATTTGGTGGCAAATTCTGTTCGTAATTGCAGAGCATTATTGTAGAAATCATTGTCCAGTCCACCAGCTCCGAACTCGATTGCTTGTTCATTTTTGAATTGCAAATCACTGTAATTATAAACAGCACCAATCTTGAAAACGGTACTGTCGTTTAAGTAATTATCTGCTGATACTATAGCTGTCAGATCCGACTCTTTTAGAAAAGCATTACTCGGCCGCTGTACCCCAGCTATTACTGGCTCTGGGTTTCCACGCTCCGAAGTACGTAGTATAACTCTCGGCTTTACGCTGAAATTACCCCACCCAAATACAGTACCCAAATAAAGGTCGATATTATCAACTTGGCTGTTCTGCCTTTCGTAGTTTTTATCACCAATTCGGAAGCCGTAAGTTCCCTCGGAATCTGTCTTCCGCAGCTTCAAAGTTAATGGAACGGAGTCGATATTCTGAGTGATATCTGCTTCCAAAATCCTATTAGTGAAGTTGTCGTAAGTAGCTGTTAGTCGGTATTCATCAAATAGCTCGGTCTTGCTAATCATATTCACAACCCCAGCCATAGCATTACTACCGTATTGTGAGGACGCACCACCTTTGGCGACCTCGATTCTATCCACTGAACTTATAAAGAGCTTACTAATATCTGCTATTCCAGTCTGGGAGTTAGTTACCCGAAGACCGTCCATGAGTATAAGCGTTTGGTTAGAAGGCATACCTCTAAGGGAAACAGTCTTGATAGAGCTAAGTCCCCCATAGTCTCGAATGTTCACACCAGCAGCATATTGCAGTGCATCGCTGACTTGAATTGGGTTTATCCTAGCAATGGTTCTGCTATCAATTAATTGACTGGATATATAATTGAATCCTTGGTTTGTCAGCTCCTTTTTGGCTTCGATTGTAACCTCTGGGAAGCGTTTTGCCACCGAGTCAATTTCAGAATACAAGAATCCAAAAGCTATCAAGAAAACAACTATATATCCTAATAATTTTATCACTTCGTCATATCTATAATAAATATCATTTCTTCATTTTCAAATGTTTATACTTGGGTTTTAGACTGTCTGGAATCTTATTCCAAACATGTTTAGGTATTCCAATCTCTCTCTTCTCTTTAAGTTTTTTCCCTTTTCTCCAAGTAGTAACAAATTCCCAATAAATAATGACTTCACTTTCAATTCGTAAAAATTCCATCCAACCATCAGCTAGTAATTCTTTATCTTTATTAAAAACTTCAATTCCTGAGAAGTTCTCAAATTCGCCATCTAAATAATCCATTCCATGTCCTTCTATACAACTTTCTGACCAATCAAAAATAAAATCTTCTGATTCTACTTTGTAATACATCAAGTCATTGATGAGCTGGATTTCCACAAATTCTCTAAGCTTAGGCCCCATTCGAGAAGAAAAACCATATTTTTTTCTATTTGCTTCTTCCATACTCATCACTTTATCACAACAAATCTAACTGCTCTAGTCCCATTTATCAAAGCAGTATAGTTACCTGATGTTAGTCCTAGAACATCTGCGTTTAGAGCTATTGCACCGTTCGAGCTACCACTATGAGTAGCTACTATCTTACCTTGAGAGTTGATGATTGCTATGTCATTCGTACCAGCCAAATCATCTGACACTAAATGAAAATCATTAGCTACGGGATTCGGATAAACTCGGATAGTTTGTTGTGTTGGTACAGTCCCTTCAACACTTGTAATTTTGTCTAAGTCAAAAGCGAAGATTCTATTACTTGGTTGGTAATTGCTGTATTGATTATTTGTGACAAAAAGATCATTGTCATAAATATCAAGTCCTTCAGAATTCCCATCGATAATTATTGAGGACAATTTTTCACCTGTGTTCTCATCATATACTATAATCTGGTTACTATAGGTTGTTACATATAATCTATTATTATAAAATTCAGCATCCCGCGGACCACCATATCCACTAGTACCAGTCGGGAAAGTTAGTATGATTTCTTTTGTATTCAGATCAAATATATGGATTTCATGACTACCACTCATCACAATAGCGGCTTTTGAAAAATCACTATTAGCAACAACGGCACTACCCATAGAGCCTGCATCGAATACCGTGTTTGTTTTTTCACCTGTTATTGGGTCAGATATAATAAGATTAATTTTAGCATCGGATTCTCCGAAAGTTCCTTCTGAGACAGTTAGAACATTAATATTGTTTCCTTTTTGAAATGCAATTAAATCTGAGACATTCTTACTAACTTCAATTTCTAAATCAGGAAATTTGTCATTCCTTATATAAACAAAACTTTCACTGCTTTCTATGTCACGTAGCCCCATAACTAAATATGATGAACCCATATAAGTACATGAAACATACTTCTCTGCATCTATTGTATAGTAAAGATCCCTATCTTCTACACTATAAATATTAACTAAATTTCCGGAAGGAATAGGTATGTAACCTACTGTTGATATATTAGTATTTAAAGGGTAATTGATTGGGAAGTCAAGAATCATCTCTATACTTGGGTTATCTAAAAGTGTTTCTTGATAATATATAAAAGAAGCTCTAATAGTCGGTGGTAAATCACCTTCCAAACTATTGAAGACTCCATCAAAATTATTGTCAATACCTAAACAAACACTATAATATCTAAATTTATAATGCTCACCATAAGGAAATAGATCTAATGGTTGATATCCAGTATGACATAAATCGTTAAATAATGAATCTTTATTTAATTCATTAGTAAAGTCATAAATAGAGATGTGACCACCTTTTACTTCATCGCTTGAGATGGTTGCACAATAAATTTTATTACTATAAGTGCTCATATATCCAAATTCAAGTTGAGAATAATGCATTTCGATTGGTTCAACCCCCTTTCCAAACTCTATCTTCTGAATCGCAATACTTTTTAACCTTTTACTGATTAAAAGATATTCATCACTTAACCCAATAGAAAAATTGAAATTATCTTCTTCTTCATTGTAAAGCGGACTTTGTACAATATAATCAAAATCATTTTTCTCGCTATTTAATCGTGCAACAGTAGTGAATCTATCAGATAACCTTGTAAAATATATTTTTCGTCCATCAGTAGAAAAATTGATTACAGAACTTTTTTCGAGATGCCATAATCCTTTATCATCATTAAATAAAAAATTAACATTCAAGTCCTTATCCAGTTCATAAACAGCTATGTAAGAACTATCACCATGAAAATAGAGTGGAGCAAAATACTGGCTATCATCTTCATCAAAGAAAGTGACATACTCGATCACATCACCATTTAACTCAAAAGCATCTACTTTATTATTAAGTTCATTCTTAACAATAAGTGAATCGTTGCCATTTACTCTAACTACGCTGATTGTGTTTGCTAATTGTCTTTCGTAAGAAAGATATTCGCCGTTCGTTACTTCAACTTTGAATGCTGAAACGAAGGTCTTTGTTTGGAATCCCTGCACAAACCCGTTCCCTGTAAACTCGCCATCAGTTTTTGAGGCTGCG
Source organism: Ignavibacteriae bacterium HGW-Ignavibacteriae-4 (assembly GCA_002839765.1). Taxonomy (GTDB): domain Bacteria; phylum Bacteroidota; class Ignavibacteria; order Kapaibacteriales; family UBA2268; genus PGYR01. The sequence continues at coordinate 16,408 of PGYR01000029.1, read as the reverse complement.
AAAGGTAGAATTACTGTTGTATATCCTTTGACAGTATCTACTGTCGGCTTAAATGGACTAACAAAGTAATTGTCAAATTCCTTAACCTTAGTCGGTTCTACACTACTACCAGCAGGGTCATAAGTCCACCAGCTTGGTTTTTCATCTTCGCCTTCATCATAGACGTTATTATCGTTAGCATCTATTCCGGCACAGAATATATGTATCATTCCATCTTTGGGGTTTTCTAATATGCTAACTGGGTTGCTACCTACTACTAGCTCTACGGAATTCTTTGTAAGGATAGATGCATTAGATACAATAAATCCACAAAATAATAGAGCTATTATTAATATATACTTTTTCATAAAATCCTCGAGTTGTTTTTATTCAATATTTTCTACTTTATCACAACAAATCTAACTGCTCTGGTGCCGTTAATAACGGCTGTGTAGTTGCCAGAAGTTAGTCCTAGTGCATCAGCGTTCAACGCAATAGCACCATTCGAGCTGCCACTATACGTAGCAACTATTTTACCTTGACTGTTGATGATTGCTATGTCATTCGTACCAGCCAAATCATCAGACACCAAGTGAAAATCATTAGAAACAGGGTGTGGGTAAACTCGAATTGTTTGCTCGCTAGGAATTGCTTCCTCTACACTTGTGATTTTATTTATATCATGAGCGAAGATTCTGTTGCTTGCTTCGTAGTTGCTATATTGATTGTTTGCTACCATTAAAAAATTCTTCTCTATAAATAGACCTTCAGAGTTTCCGTCAATATTTATAGAAGATAATTTGCTACCACTGTTGACATCAAACACCATTATTTGGTTGCTGTATGTAGTTACGTATAGTCTATCATTATTAAACACAGATTCTCTTGGTCCACCATATCCAGTTGTACCAGTCGAGAAAGTTAGATCTATCTCGCCAGTAATTAGATTAAGAATATGAATCTCATGGCTACCGTTCATTACTACCGCTGCTTTCGTTTGGTCAGCATTAGCTACTATCGAATTTCCACCAGTTCCTACATCAATCGCTGTGTTCTCACCAATTCCCATCGTGCTAAGCTTTACTATATTTATCTTAGAATCTGGTTGACCAAAGTTGCCCTCAGAAAGCGAGACAACCCCAAAGCCAGAAGCATTCTGATAGACAATACAATCAATAACATTTGCACCAACCTCAGTTTTTACATCTATGAAATCGCCTTTTTTGATGCGAATATAACTCTTATTTTCAGTATAGTCTCTCTGTCCAAGAACCAAATAATCAAGAACACTAAATGCACAAGTAACATACATACCTGCATCTAAAGAATCAGTTATTTTTTGAGCATCTACATTATAAAAATATGCTTTATTACCAGAAGGTAAAACTATATTACCATCAGAAGAAATATTACTGTTCAGAGGGAAGTTAATAGGGAAATAAAATTCTTTAGTACGATCGATTTTATCCAATGATCCAAAACTAAAATTTGTACCAAGTGTTGCAGGTAAATCCCCTTCTTCTTCGTTAATTATTCCATCAAAATTATAATCAATACCGAGGGAGACTGTGTATAATGCCTGCTGTGGGTCGAGTCCAAGGTCAAACAATGCTAATGGTTGATAACCTACGTAGGCTTGATTATATAGAGTAACGTCTTGGTTTGGTTCATTGATTAAATCATAGATTGCAATACGTCCGCCCTTTTTATCATTATCAAAAGAACTAGCGCAATACACTTGATTACCCAAATATTGAGTATATCCTATTTCAAATTTAGAATGATGCATCTCGTTATTAGGAGTACCTTTGCCCCAGTTCAAATCAATTGCAATTATATCTTTACCATTAGTGCTTATTATGTGTAAATCATCTGTTATTCCAATGATGTAATTATTTATACCACTTTCGTAACCAACCCTCTGTGGAAATGCTAAGAATTCATTTTTTTCTTTATTTAATTCTGACATAGTAACATGTCCACCACTGTTTGATGTCATAAATATTTGTTTACCATTGCCGGTAAAACTTGAAACTGAATCTTTTACTACGCCAAATAAAGGTCTTTTACTGTTAAATAGAAAACTAACATTCAAATCTTTATCAATTTCATAAACAGCAATGCTTGAGCTATCTCCATCAAAATAAAGTGGTGCAATGTATTGGCTATCATCTTCATCATAGAAAGTAGCGTACTCAATAACATCACCCTTTAACTCAAAAGCATCTACTTGATTGTTAAGTTCATTTCTTACTATTAGCGAATCATTTCCATTAACTCGAACTACGCTGATAGTATTGGCTATTTGTCTTTCGTAAGAAAGAAATTCGCCATTAGTAACTTCAGTTTTGAAAGCAGGAACAGTATTCTTCATTTGGAATCCTTGTACAAAACCATTTCCTGTGAACTGACCATCAGTTTTAGAAGCGGCAAAAGGAAGAATAACTGTTGTATATCCTTTGATAGTATCTACCGTTGGCTTAAAAGGGCTAACAAAGTAATTGTCAAATTCCTTGACCATAGTTGGCTCTACACTACTACCAGCAGGGTTATAAGTCCACCAGCTAGGCTTTTCGTCTTCAACCTCATCATAGACGTTATTATCGTTAGCATCTACACCAGCGCAGAATATATGAATCATTCCATCGCTTGGGTTTTCCAAAATACTTACTGGGTTGCTACCTACTACTAGCTCTACGGAATTCTTTGTAAGGATAGATGCATTAGATACAACAAATCCACAAAATAATAGAGCTATTATTAATATATACTTTTTCATAAAATCCTCGAGTTGTTTTTATACAATTAATTTACTTTATCACAACAAATCTAACTGCTCTGGTACCGTTAATAACGACTGTGTAGTTACCTGACACTAGTCCTAGAGCATCTGCATTTAGAGCTATTGCACCATTCGAAGTGCCGCTATAAGTAGCTACTACCTTTCCTTGAGAGTTGATGATAGCTATGTCATTCGTACCCGCCAAATCATCAGACACCAAGTGGAAATCGTTTGAAACAGGATGCGGATAAACTCGGATAGTTTGCTCGCTAGGAATTGCTTCCTCTACACTTGTGATTTTATCCAAATCATAAGCAAAAATTCTATTACTTGGTTGGTAGTTGCTGTATTGGATATTTGTAGCTAGTAAATAATTTTCTGTAAAAGCTAGTCCTTCACTATTGCCATCTATCATAATTGAAGATTTCATCACACCTGTTTTCGAATCAAAAATTATAATTTCATTACTGTAAGTAGTTACGTAAAGTAATTCCCCGACAAACTTAGCATCTCTTGGCCCACCATATCCACTAGTACCTGTAGAGAATGTTAGATCTATTTCGCCAGTAATTAGATTAAGAATATGAATCTCGTGACTACCGTTCATCACAACAGCAGCTTTCGTTTGGTCAGCATTAGTTACAATCGAATTACCACCAGTTCCAACTTCTATCGCTGTGTTCTCGCCTATTCCCATAGTGCTAAGTTTTACTATATTTATCTTAGAATCTGGTTGACCAAAGTTGCCCTCAGAAAGCGAGACAACTCCGAATCCAGAAGCATTTTGATAAACAATACAGTCAACTACATTAGCACCAACTTCAGTTTTTACGTCAATGAAATCACCTTTTTTGATGCGAATATAACTCTTATTTTCAGTATAGTCTCTCTGTCCAAGAACTAAATAATCTAGTACACTAAATGCACAAGAAACATACATTTCAGCATCGAGAGAATCATGTATTTCATTGTCTTCAACATTATAAAAATATGCTTTATTCCCAGATGGAAGTACTATATCTCCAGTTGAAGAGATGTTTGTATTCAAAGGGAAATTAATTGGGAAATCGAAGTTAATTCTATTATAGTTATTTGCGAATAAATAGTCGGGATTGTTTAAGTCGAATTGATTAATAGAAGGCTTTTGATCACCAACTAGCTCATCTATTTCACCATCAAAATTGAAATCTACTCCTAAATTTACAGAATAGTAATTATCACCAAAAGGAAATATATCAACTGGTTGATATCCGAAGAATCCATGTGAATTATAACTTGGGTCAAGTTTATTATCATTCTTTATATCATATTCAAAAATGCTCTTGTCGCCAGTTACATAAACTGCAGTTTCGTTAGCATATACAAAGTCAGTTGGAGTAGTAGTTCTGTGCATTTCTGGAATACTAGAGCCATTTCTGACAATTAGATTATTTTTCGTATTAGTAATAACCTGAGTATTTTTATTTATAGGGTAGAATGAGCTTGGGTATGACAATTCATCCAAGCTGTAATAACTACTTACATCAAACGACGTAGCACCAGAAAGCGTTAAACTAACTTTTAATAAAGATCCTTTATTACCAAGCGTTGTATAAACAGTACCACCTTTTGAGTACAAATGTCCAAAATCACCTGTATAGTCATCCAAAAGAGTTAAATCTGATTCAGTGATTAACTGAATAGTTTCTCCGAATTTATAAAATGCTAAAGTCTTATTATCAATTAGAATAGCAATCTCATCTTTACCATCGCCATCCAAATCAACAAAAGTGAAGTCAGTGGCGTCACCGTTCAACTGAACTCGGTCTTCGATATTGTCTTCAAGGGTTTGATAAACTAATGAATCGTTTGAATTCCCTCTAATTATTGCTATTGAAATTATTGACTTTGTAATGTCAGCCGAATACTTACCCAAAAGAAACTCAGAGTTTGGAAGATCAATACTCTTTATAAGCTGGTACGAATATGTATCTATTAAAAGTAGTTTGCCATTACCTGCAAATTCCCCATCGACAATATCACATTTCAATGGTACTGCAAGTACGATATTATTAAGTACTATATCTATACTTGATTTGAAATTATTGACAAAATAGCTGTCAAACTCCATATATTTATTAGCGACTCCGATGCTACCAGTTGGACTGTAAGCCCATAAACTTGGTTTTTCATCTTCGCCTTCGTCGAATTTATTATTTCCATTTACATCTATACCAGCACATAAAATGTTAATCATATGTGAAAGTGGGTCTTCCACGACAAATACAGGGTTGCTCCCAACAGCTATAATATTCGGTTGTAACCTAAGGATAGACGCTTGAGATATAGCGTATCCGCACAGAATTAATGCCAAAGTTAGTATTAACTTTTTCATAATTGACTCCTAATTATTTTAAATATATTTATGTATTATTTTCTAAGTAATAAACACTTAAGCGAGGTAAAAGGCACAGTCATGGACGAGAAATCCAATCGAGAAGCGGTTCACCCCAAAGCATCTGTTGTCCGCAGATGTTCTATTCGTTTTTTCGAATATACCAATGAGTATCAATGGCTGGTATTCTGACTCCAAGTATCTAACCTTCCAAAGTCGCCTTCCCACTAGTAATAGCAGTGGCTGCTGATTCGCCTGACTTTGGTCGTAACTTGTTACAGCGGCGGAACCGTTTCCGAATCGCACGGAATTCCCACACACCATTGAAATTTCAATTATTCAAATTTAACTCAAACTTATAAATATTCAAAATCGTAATTAATTTAAATGAAATATGCTTAACTATATTGATACACACACTAAAATAACATAGTTTTGTAGCACTTCTATATAGAGACTTACCAAAAGTATGAACAAGTTCGGATTTAAAAATTTATATACTAATTTTCTAAATTTCAAAAAGGCCTTCGTTAATTACCCTTTTCAGAAATTTAACATTATTGAGATATTACTATTTTGGGTAAAGAGTAGATTATCTAGATCCCAATTTCTTGTGCTTTCTGGAATATTGGTAGGGTTTTCAGCTGGCTTAGCCGGTGTTGTTCTTAAGACGTTTGTTCATTCAATCCAAAATTTCCTTAATAATGATTTACCTATCAATGAGAGGATGATTGCTTATGCTGTTTTTCCTTTTGCAGGTATAGTAATAACGGCACTAATAGTTAAATTCTTCTACGATAATGATCAGAAAAAAGAGATATCATTCGTTCTGAATGATATAGCTCAAAACGAGAGTAAAGTCAATCCTAGGAAGATGCACTCGCAAGTCATACAGAGTGCTATTACTGTTGGTTTTGGTGGTTCTGCGGGGCTAGAAACACCTATAGCAATTACTGGGTCAGCTATTGGCTCTAACTATGCACAGAGGTATCGGCTCGGTTATAAAGAAAGAACACTACTCCTTGCTGCTGGTGCTGCAGCTGGTATTGCCTCCGCATTCAATGCACCCATAGCAGGTGTTATGTTTGCTTTTGAGATATTGCTAACTGGCCTTGTTTTTTCAGATTTTATACCTCTAGTGATTGCTGCTATATGTGGGAGTTTGCTCTCTCGTATTATGCTCCAAGAAGATATTCTTTTCATTCTAACTGCTCGCCAATCTTTCGATTATGCTAATACATTTCTATACATTGCTTTAGGAATAATAACTGGGTTTTATGCTCGGTATTTCTTAGTAGTTAGTGAAAAAGTAAAACACTATTTCGATAAGTTTAAGGGGGGGCCTATTACCAAAGCTGTAATAGGTGGGTCGATTCTCTCCATACTCTGCGTTGCCTTTCCCCCACTTTTTGGAGAGGGGTATATGAATATTAAAATGCTTCATCAGGGAAATATCAATTATTTGATTCATAAAGAAATATTCAGCTTTTTCAATTCTCCTGACTTAGTTATAATTGGTTTCCTTATTCTTACGCTTCTTTTCAAAGCTGTTGCTACTAGTGTAACTCTGAACTCAGGTGGTAATGGGGGTAATTTTGCACCATCGCTTATCTCTGGTGGGCTGATAGGATTTCTTTTCGGATTTATTCTTACTATAATTGGTGTGGCAAATGTCCCAATCGCCAATTTGATGTTAGTGGGAATGGCTGGGGTTATGTCTGGGGTGCTATATGCTCCGTTGACTGCTATATTCTTGATTGCTGAATCTAGCTCGGGTTATGATTTATTTATACCTCTGATGATTGTTTCTGTGATTGCCTTTTTGATAAACAAATTCTTTTCATCAATAAACCCAACACTGAAAACACTAGCAGCAGAAGGAAAGATATTCACTACTCGTCACGACCAAAACATACTTAATCAGATAAAGTTAATGGAATGTATAAATGATGCAAGTGAAGTAATACAAACAAATTCCGATATTCATATGGTGTTGGATATGTACAGAAACAGTAGCCAAAATACATTTGCAGTTGTAGATGAGAATTATCGCTTCTGGGGTATATTGAATAGAGATCAGCTACGTCCATTTCTACTTGGCACCAAAGCACCTGAGGAAGCAAATCTAACGGAACTTACTATCAGCCCAAGCTTTGAGATAACTATGCAAGATAGAATAGTTGATGTTATAAAAATGTTCGATGAATCGGACGTATGGCAATTGCCACTTGTTAGTAGTAAGAAAGAGTTCCTCGGTTTTATCAGTCGTTCGAAAATCCTTACTAGATATAGAATGTTACTAAAAGAATATTCTGAGTAAAATTAAAATATTTATTTTTTAATTTGTCTTACCCCCTTAACAATATTTACAAAATTTAATATTTAACTATGAAAAAAGTTCTTATTCTATTTATTATGTCGTTTTCATTCGGAGAAGCTCAAACAGAATCAGACAAAGACACTATTAGGGTCTATAGACTTGGTGAAATAGTAACCGAGGGAGCAAGAGGCTCTCAAAAAATCCAACCTACTAAAATCAAAGAGATAAAGTACCACGAAATAAAGGAGCAAGATGCGGTCAATATGGAAGACCTGAACGCTATTATCCCCGGTGGGTTTATCCAAACTAACTCCCGTGGAGAATCTCTACTTTATTTGCGTGGAGCAGGCGAGAGATCCATAGCTCTCTTTTTCGACGGTATGTATTTCAACATTCCGTGGGACAATAGAGTCGATTTGAGTATGATACCAACCGACATAATTGGTAATCTGAAGATAAGCACAGGTGCTAACTCTGTGCTATATGGTGCTAATGTAATGGGTGGCGCAGTGAACATAACTACTACAGAACGCGATAATGACGGAATAGGTGGAAATGTTGGATTGCAATTGGGTGAAGGTGGTCGCAAGTACAGCAGCGTTAAACTAGAGGGTAAAGACGGTAAATTTAACTATATTGGTAATCTGTCATTCCTAACAAGAGATGGGTTAAAAGCTCCTAAAGATAATAAATTCGATTTTAATCTAGGTAAATATCAAGAATTAATCACTAATAGTTATAGCGATAGAATCACGGCTTACTTGCGTGGTGAATATGAAATAGATGATGACAATAAAATCGGTGTTTCATTCAATCATATCGACGGTGAGCAAGGTGCAATACCTGAGAACTATCCCGATGGAATAACAAATCGATTTTGGAAGTACCCTGTGTGGCTAAGAAGCATAGCAACGGTGAACGGAGAGTTCAAGCTATCTGAATTATTCTCTGTAAAGGGAGCAATATGGGTAGATAAATTTGACCAGACAATAGAAGATTACAAATCTATTGATTTCCGAGAATTAAATTCAAAACAATATGATGAAGATATAACTACTGGAATTAGGGTCAACTTTAGTGCTGATTTATCAAGTAATGATAAGTTGAACTTTGCTATTAATGGCTTCAATACTACCCATACCGAAGAGATAGATGATATAGTAGGTGGTACAGTTACAAGAGATTTTGCCCAAATGACTAGTAGTTTTGGATTAGAATATAAACGATTTTTGGGCGATTGGGTTTTCACTGTTGGTAGTTCTTATGACAGATTCGACATTGGTAAAGCTGGAGTTTTCACGGAAGCAGAAGGAAGCTCATTCGATGATTTTGCAGCAATTTTGGGTGTTACTTACAAGCTAAGTGAAGTAACAGATCTATTTGCTAACTTGGGAAAGAAAAGCCGTTTCCCAACGTTACGCGAGTCATATTCAGCAGCACTCGGCAAATTCGTAGTTAATCCCGATTTAAAAGCAGAATCAGGACTTCTAACTGAAATTGGAATAGATTATCATGGTCATGACCTGGATGCTACACTGTCTATATTTGCGAACAATTATATAGATTTGATAGCTCAAACTTCAATAGCTGGTGATACTTTGAGAAGAAAGCAAAGAGTTAACCTAGACGAAGCAACTATAATGGGTGCAGAAGTATTAGTGAAATACTATGTGACATATGATTTCGATTTGACTGGCCATTTCACATATATGAACAGCAAAGGAACAGTAGATGGTATAAAGCAGAACTTAGAGTATAGACCGGAGATTATCGCCTTCTTGCAAGCTGATTGGAGATTGTATGGAGGATTAGATTTGCTCGGCGAAGCAGACCTAATGGGAAACCAATATGGAATTTCTGATTTGGTAGGGGGGCTAGTACCAATAGATGCGACAACTCTTTTCAACCTTAGATTGAGCTACAAGACATTTTATAGTGAGAATCTATACACTTTCTTCATCCGTGCTAACAACATACTAGACCAAGCAAGAAAAGATAAAATCAGTATATCTTCACCTGGTAGGATGATCTATGGCGGAGTAAGTGTCGCTTTTTAGAAGAAACATCAAGTTATTATTTCTGATTTATCCTGATAGAAATAGATTGCAATAAATAATATTATCAGAAATATACTGGTCCAAACATTTCCTAGATCTAGCCCTATAGGTTTAGAAATGTAGTTTCCTATTGTTGCACCGATTGGATGTATTAGAATAATAGCAGTCCAATAGTAAGCTATATCAGAAATTATCTTCTTTCTTAACAAAAACAAGCTAAATAGAAGAAGTATAGCAAGGAATACTGACCCACCAAATGCTCCTAGGGGTGTATCATTTGTCAAAAAATCTCCAGATGTTGTACCAAATGTACTTGATGTGATAATAGCCAACCAGTAAAGGAACATTGAAAAATTTGAATTTTCACTCCTTAAAGTTTTCATAATTAGAATAAATACTAATAATACCCCCATCACTAATAATGAGCCAGCCACAGTACCAAAATTCAGATCTATGCAAATCAAATCTGCTATATTGGTACCTCCTATATTCCCAAGAATAATCAGTATCCAATACAAAATTCTACTCTTATTCTTAGCTAGAAGTGTATATAATACAGCTATTAAAAAAACGCTTAGTAGAATAATGGATCCTGTTTGATAGCCTAGTCCTAAATCTCTGGATATATAATTACCTACTATCTCACCGGTAGTAGTGGCTACTATCATTAACCACCAATAAATAGGGGTTACTTTAGGTATATACTTCATTGCTTTTATTACTCTCTTTATAATCAGTATGTTATTTAAAAAAAGCAAGGGAATCTACCCTTGCTAATATTTAAGTCTTCATAAGCCAAGTTTAATCTTTATCTTCATTATCTTCTTTTTCTAATTCTTGCCTTATGAATTCTCCCTTTAGATTAGTAGTTACTTCCATTTCTGTTTTACCATTTTTGATTTTGATAACATAGAAATTCCCACTAGTATCTTCTAAACTCTCAACTTCAATGATTTTGAAATTCTTAAATTTCTTTGTTATTGTCGCTTTAGCATTAGAGGGTAAATCAGAAATATTTATCTCTGTCTCCGTTTGTATCCATTTACCATTTTTGTCAAATAATGATGAATACTCTTTACTTTTTATTTCATATTCGACTTCCCAATTATCTCCTTCCTCATCATCATCTTGTTCCCATTCTATATCAGTTGCGTCTTGATACTTTTTTGCAAATGAAGATTTTACAATATCTGGAACATTACTATTGGGATGAGCCCATACCTGAGTCGAAAGAATAACAAAAAGAACTACGCAAACTATCGTTTTCATACTATCACCTAAAGAAATTTGTAAAAATTATAAGTGTAATATAAGGGCCAATTTAGAAGATATTCTGAATTAGAACTTATATGAAAAATATAATCCATATTCTGAGTTATTGTAAGATGGTATTAGCGTTATATTATCAGTATCTATGAAAGGGTTGAAATCTTTGAATGGCTCTATATAATAGACTAATTCTGTAGCTAACATACCAATACCAGCTCCTACTAGAACATCGGATAACCAATGCCTGTTATTTATCATCCTAAAAGCGCCAGTAGTAACTGCAAAGGCATAGCCACTATAAGCTAAGATATCGGAGGTTTGACTAAATTCGTTATATAGTACTGTAGCATTTGTAAAGGCCTCAGTAGTATGTCCCGAAGGAAAGGAGTCGTCTGCCCCTACTGGTCTTTGCTTCTTTGTCAATTTTTTTAATGTCAGTGTTGTACCAGAGGATATTATATTTGAAATCAAAAGATACTTAGTTTGATCGAACCAATGATTCTTAGCTTCGACTCCAGCTATATCCGCTATGTACATTTCTATAAAGGGTATGTGTTGTGTGTAGTCATCTATACCAAAATAATAATTTGGACCCACGTAATCAATTATATCACTATTTACACTTTTTTCAAAAGTTGATTTATTGACTATTAGTCCAGTACTAATTAAGCTCAAAGGTATAATGAGCTTGCTATATATCTCGTTAGAACTGGAACTGTCTTTATTGCTTATTTCAGCTATTGAAACATTATTAATTGAAAATAAAAATATCAAAAATAGTGAAAACTTAATCATTTGGATATTCATTATTTAAGATCCAATATGTTGAGTTCTTTCCCTATTTCATTGAAGTCTAGGATGAAAGTATGCAAGTCATTTTTGTAAATATATTCAATTTTAAAATTGTATAATTGAACTATTTTTTTGATAATTGATAAACCTAACCCGGTACCTTCATTTTTGGTCTCGTCTTTAGAGAATCGCTCAAATATATTTTTACTTAATGATCTAGATATTCCAGTATTTGAAACTATAAGTTTGTTACCTGTTATCTCAATTTTGATTGTCGCACTTTCATCACTATGTCTTATCGAGTTCATAATCAGATTATTAATTAGTATTTCGAATAGTGCTTTATTACCAATTATGATTATATCTTTCTCTAGATTCAAATTGATAGTTTCAGTCTTTTTATATTGAATTTCTTTGAATATATCGATTTGTCTTATGATCAATTGCTTTAGTGATATCTGTTCTTCATTATCTATATTCTCTTTTTCGATTTTTGATAGTAAAAGAAGGTTCTTATTAATTCTACTCAACCTGCTAATAGTATCATTTACCTTACTTAGTTTTTCAGCCATATTATCTGAAATATCGGGACTTTGTATTAGCATGTCTAATTGAACTTTAAAAATTGCAATCGGTGTTTGTAGTTCGTGAGTAGCGTTTTCCAAAAACTCACTTTGGTTATCGTATATCTGCTTATTCTTTTCTATCAGTTTGGTGATGCTGTCATTCAGAAAATTGAATTCTGTTATATCTGTTGTCGTAAAATCTGGATTTTTACTTTTATTAAGTTCGTATTTCTCAATTTTATCCAATGTATTATAGAATGGTTGCCAGAGTCTAGTAGAAACTCTCTTCTGAATCAAGTACATACCAACTAGGAGCAAAAGTAGGATAGAACTAAAAAGCAAAATAATGGTCACAAATAAATCTTCAGATTCTAATAGATTTGTCTTAGTAGAATAGATGAAATTTCTACCTTTGATTTGGATGGGGGATTCGAGAACTCTATATGGTTCGGACTCTTGTTCATATTTGTTATATATATAAGTTGTATAGATAGAATCTTTATTCAACTTTGAATTTTTAATTATTCTAGAGTTAGAACTATATTTATTGATAGTTATTATATCCATTTCGTTTAGGTCATCTAAATGATTTGCTATAAAATTAGACTTTCGAACTAATAGAATTTCATCTATATCTTGTGTGTAGAAATATAATGTAGCTAAGTAGAATATGGGTATAGTGATAACCAAAGAGGCAAATGCAATTATCAAATAATAACTCTGATGCTTACTTATTAAGTTTTTAGACATCTTGCCACTTATATCCCAAACCATAAACGGTTTTTATATATTCACCACATCCTGATTCCTTTAGCTTCTTTTTCAAATTCTTGATGTGAGCATAGATAAAATCATAATTATCCAACATGTCAGCCATATCCCCAGATAGAGTCTCTGAGATAGCACTTTTAGATAAAACTCTATTCTTATTGCCTATCAAATATACGAGTAGTTGGAACTCCATTTTAGTTAAATCTACGGGCATGTTATTTACATGGACAGATTTTGCCATTAGGTCGATAGTCAGTTCATTAAAAATGACTTCATTTATCCCATTGAATTGCTTTCTTCTTATTAGTGCCTGTATCCGAACTAATAGCTCTGGTAAGTGAAAAGGTTTGATTATATAATCATCTGCTCCTAGTGTTAATCCCTCTATTCTAGTTTCTATATTATCCTTTGCTGAGATTATGATTATCCCTTCACGTCGCTTTTTGTTTTTTAAGAAATCTAGTACTTCGAATCCATTTCTATTTGATAATCGGAGATCAAGTAAAACAACATCATATTCATAAAGTTCTAGCCTTTCCATAGCTCGATCAATTTCTGCTTCCCATTCGCACACAAACTCATTCTCATTCAGATAATTCTGAATGTTCAAAGCGATTTCGTTCTCGTCTTCTATCAATAAGATTTTCATAGTTTATTTTGCTTTACTGTTAGGGTCTCTTTTAAAACGAGTGTAACCTATAAAAAGTAACAGGATACCCACAGAAACTATTGTGGCATTCAGAGTTCCCAAATCTAAACCACCGTTTGAAACTGGCTTTGTAAGCAAATCCCCAAAAGTAGCTCCAAAAGGTCGAGTAAATATGAATGCAACCCAGAAGAGCAAAATTACATTTATTTTTGTCTTGTAATGCAGTATTAGAACAATTAATATTATCCCTAATGTTACTAGAGCTCCCATAATATACGGTAGATTCAGAACATCACTTAGATAATCTCCAAATGCTGTACCTAAACTATTGGAAAATAGTATTGCAATCCAATAGAATATTTCTGTCTTTTTATTCTGTATAGGATAAACATTCAGATTGCCAACTTCCTTCTTCCAAAGATATAGAGTAGAAAGCAATAATGTAAGTAAAAATAAGGACCCCAAAGTATATCCCCACCCCAATGATCTATCTATATAGTCTGATATTTCCGTACCTAAAGTGGTAGTTGCGACTATAACTAACCAATATAATGACGAGGAGAAGCTTTTAGAACTAATCTGTGTAATAACAAGTATCAGGAAGAATACAAATGTATAAACTAGACTGACGGTATATCCTAAGTGCATGGTCATTGAGAGAAAATCACCTAAAGTTTCGCCCAAGGTCGTTGCTACTATTTTCATCAACCAGAATATGAGACTTATTTCTGCTACTTTATTCAACTTCAAACTCATTCAATTTGTAATACGCAAACTTATAACCCAATTCTGAATTAATTCTGAATTTACTTTGGTGAAATAGAATATAAATGTGTCTGATACTTGAGTGGACACGGAGTGTCCTAAGAGTCAAAGTAGCAAAGAATCGAATAAAAAAACCGACTCAAATAAATGAATCGGTTTCTAATTTTTATTAAAAGTATCAGGATTCTAACCCTACCCCAATCCGCCTTCTTCTATTATAGTTTCGGTTCTGGTTTCTTCTATCTGTTTCATTTCTTCGGTTATTTTCTTTTCTTTCCAAGTTCCTTTTTTGAACCAAACTAAAGTAGCAAGTGCTGCCACAATATTCGATACTGGGAATGCAATCCACAAACCCACCTCAGCTAGTGATGTATGCATAGATAATACATATCCCAATGGAAAACGTAATACCCACAAACTAACTATAGCCAATACCATAGAAATCATCGTATTACCAGAGCCAACGAAAACACCATTCAGTGTTAGTTGCATACCAATAAAACCAAATGTAAGAGACATTATCCGCAAGAAGTAAGCGCCCGACTCGATTGTAGCGGCTTCATTTGGGATGAATACTTCTACTATTTGATTAGCAAAAATAAATGTGAGTATTCCCACTATAGAAAGTGCTATGAATGCAGTTTTAGTACTTAGAACAGCAATTCTCTCGGCTCTTTCTATTTTACCAGCACCAATGTTTTGTCCGACTAATGTAGAAGTCGCCATAGAGAGCCCCATAGCCGGTATTATCACAAACATAAGTATTCTAGTGCCGATACCATAAGCCGCGACTGTAAGAGTACCGAATGTCGTTACTAGCAATGTCATAACTGTCAGCCCCAAAGCACGAGTTGATTGCTCAATCGAAGAGGGAAACCCAATCTTGAACATTTTGTATATGAGTGGATAATCGGGTTTGAAATGGCTTAGTCTAATCTTAATCCCGTATTTGCCACTTGCTAATAATGCTACACCAATAATAGAAGCTACCGCTTGAGTACCAATAGTAGAAATAGCGGCACCAGTTACTCCCATAGCTGGTACTGGCCCATATCCAAAAATAAGCAAAGGGTCGAGGACTAAGTTGAGCATAACCGTACCAAACACGATGTACATAGGAGTTTTCACATTGCCGACACCACGTAGCAGCGATTGGAAAATCATATAGGTAAACATAAATATCAACCCAATGAATGAAATTTCCATATATGAGGTCGCGGGTCCAATTACATTAGGGTCATCAGTCATCAGTAATGTCATATATGGCGATAGATAATATCCAATAGCCCCTAAGATTAGAGAAACTATAGTGACCATCAACAGAGTTTGCGAAGAGGTATAATCTACCGTTTCTTGGTCTTGCTTACCTGCAAACTGCGCCACCAATATAGTCCCAGCAACTCCTAGCCCTATTCCTAATGAAATAATAAAGAAGATAATCGGGAAGCTGATAGAGACAGCTGCAACGGCATCTGTACCCAAACGGCCCACCCAGAAAGTATCCGTGAGCTGATATGCTGTCTGTAATATATTGACGAAGATAACTGGTAAAGCAAGGGTGATAAGTGATTTGAGTATCGATCCTTCTGTCAGTTTATTAGGTTTTTGTTGCATGAAGTAAAAGTTCTATGTTTTGAATTATATAACTTTCGATTGAAGTTTGAAGGTTACTTTTATTTTAATAGAATGGGGGCATAGTAGTTAAACCTTTTACTCATTTGTGTAATGAGTAGATATTCATTAATTTATGTTTTTATATAATATTTGATTTATAATAGATGAAAAATCTGGTGCTAATATCCACAATCCTATTACTCCTAATAGCTACGGCAATACAAAGTGCTGAGATTATACCTATATGGCATCAGGGTTCAGGAGCAGGAGACATACAAGACATTGAATTTTTGAAAGGACATAATGAGTTTGTTCTTTTAGTTGGAGTTGGTTCTAATGCTCAACTACAAGTACGTACTACCGAAACAGGTGAACTAATTAATACCGTGCTAGTAGGAACATCTACAAATTCTAGATTAGCTATTACACCAGACAGTACTAGAATTATCCATTTGAATGGTGGAATTGCT